>JBAPYB010000348.1:0-16406 GCA_049284515.1 Thermoanaerobaculia bacterium | reverse complement strand
GCGCTGGCCGGACTGCGGCTGGCCGCCGAGGCGGTCGCGGCGCGCCTGCCCGGCGCCTGGCCGGAGGAAGGGAGCCTGCGCCTTCCCATCTTCAGCTATGAGACCCCATTCAATGACGGCGTGCTCTTGGCGGGCGGTGTCGCCCTGGGACTGGGGCTTGCCCTGAGGTTCGTGCCCGCGCGCTGGACCACGGTGGCTGCCACGCTCGCCGCCGGCCTTGCCATTCCATTCGTCAACATCCACCCGTGGCCCTTCCAGGTGGTGGTGAACGTGATAGCGGCCGGCATTCTGGTGGCCGGCTGCCGACGAGCGGGTCTGGCAGCCGCACTCACCACCGCCCTCTGTGCCTATTTGCTCCAAGCTGCCGCCTTCTCGGCCTTCTATCCCACCTGGCTTCCCGTCTCTCTGGCGGTGACCGCGGGCACGCCGGCTGTCTTCCTCTTCCTCGGCTTCGTCGGGCTCAGGCGGGGGGCCGAAGCGGAGATCGAGCAGCTCAAGCAACCGGCGTTCATGAAACGCATCGAGGAGGAGCGACGGATTAAGTACGAGATGGACCTGCTCGCCCGCATCCAGCTCGGGTTGCTGCCTCAGCAGCTCCCCCGCATCACGGGCTGGGAGATTGCGGCGAGCTCGCTGCTGGCGACGGAGGCGGGAGGAGATCTCTACGACTTCTTCGCGGACGAAGAGGGCTTCCTTTGGATCGCCGCCGGCGACGTGGCCGGCCACGGCTACTCCTGCTCCATCGCCCAGGCGATGACCGTCGCCTCCCTCTCCAGCCTGATCACCGCCACCCAGACTCCCGGCGGCGTGCTGCAACAGGTAGACCGCGTGCTGAGACGAAATACCCACCGCCACTTCACGACCCTCGTCCTGCTGCGCCTCGATCCGCGGACGGGGACAGGGCGCCTCGCCAACGCCGGTCATCCCTACGCCCTGCTGAGCGCCGAGGGGCAGGTCTCGGAGATTGCCCTCGCCGGGCTCCCCCTGGGCCAGGGCCCGAAACGTCTGTACGGCGACGCCGACGTGGAGATTACGCCCGGGGCCGCCCTGGTCTTCGCCTCGGACGGCCTCTTCGAAGCAACCGACTCGCGGGGGATCTCCTACGGCTACGAGCGGCCCCGCGACGTGCTGCACGGCCTCGCCGGCAAGACCGCCACGGAGATCCTCGACGGCCTGATGGCAGACTGGCGACGCTATCGAGGAGCCGTCGAGCAGGAGGACGATACGACGGTGGTGGTGGTGAAGCGGTTGGCTAGATCAGCCGCAGCTCCCGCTTGATCTCGTTGACCCGCGCCTGGACGTCGCCGCGGTCGAGGGTACGGAAACGCTCGGGGAGGAGCTCGCGGCTGGTGCATTCGAGGACGGCGCAGAGGATCTGCATCTCCCGCTCGCGCGAATTGGCCGGCGGAATGAAGTCGCTGAACGCCTTCTGCAGATGCTCGGGCTTGAGATCGTCCGAGTCGGCCGCCTCGGCTTCCAGGACGGCACGCACCAGCACGGCTTCGAGGTCCGATCCGGAAAGGCCCAGGTACTGGTCCTCGGTCGCCACGTCGGAGATCGTGGTCACCGCCGTCTTCAAGCCCAGCTTCTTCACCATCACGCGGTAGATCTCGTCGTACTCGGGCGCCGTCTCCGGATAGAAGAGGGGAATGTGCTCCTCGGCCCTACCCTGGCGCTTGAGGTCGATGGGCAGCAGGTCCGGCCGGGCGGTGATGAGGAACCAGAGGATGCGGCCGCGATAGCGGGTGTCGCCCATGAAGGCGGCGATCTGGGCGAAGACGCGGTTCTGGGTTCCGGAGTCCCCCTGCTGGTCGCGATTGCCCAGGGCGGCGTCGGCCTCGTCCACCACCACGCCCACCGGGGTGAGCGACGCGAGGATCTTGAGGATGCGCTCCAGGTTGGACTCCGTGGAGCCCACCCACATGGAGCGGAAGTTCTTCATCTTCACGCAGGGGAAGCCGATCTCGTTGACGAAGCACTCGACGAGGAAGGTCTTGGCGCTCCCCACCGGACCGCAGATCAGGTAGCCCATGGGCACCGCGCTGGGATTTCCCCGCGCGATGGCGCGCGCCGCGCGGCGCAGACGGTCCTTGACCGCCGGCATGCCCGCCACCATCGACAGGTCGAACTTCGGCTCCAGGTACTCCAGCAGGCCGAGGCCCTCGGTCTCGATGACCTCTTTCTTCATCGCCCGCACACGCTCGCGGGTGAGGTGGTCGCCGTTGGCGTCGGCGCCCTCCAGAAGCTGGCCGATCTGCACCCGGGTCATGCCGGCCGTCAGCTCTGCCAACCGCTGCGGCGGCAGGTCGGACTTGCCCGCGTACCACTCCGGCGAGCGCACGGCCTGGAGATAGGCGAGCCGCTCGGCCGGGTCGGGACGGACGATCTCGATCTCGCGCGTCGAGTGGGAGCGCACCAGCTTGGGGTCCAGCTCGGCCAGGCTCTCCGTCACCAGCACGACGACGATGTTCTTGGCCAGCAGCACCGGGTCCTGCGACCACTTGCGGAGATAGACCAGCACGGCCCGGTCCTCGGGCGTGCGGTAGGCCACCTCGGCGGCGGGGACGATGGTCTCGGCGAACTCCAGCAGCAGGGCCACGGGCCGCGCCGGCTGGAGCGAGGCGCACTGGACGTAGTAGGAGTCGAGCAGGGCGAAGCAGTTGGGCGCGTCGCGGGGGAGGCCGTCCGCCCAACCTGTGCCGTGGACGGCGTCGTAACCCTTCACGAAGCTCTGGAAGTGGCTGCGCGCCGCCGGTGTGGCGAAGCCCAGCCCCTCAGCCCGGTTATAGGTGACGATGGACGGCCAGCCGGCGAAGAGCTGCTGGCTCAGGAAGTCGTCGAGCGACAGGAAGCGCAGCCCCGCCGAGTCGCGCACCGGCACCAGGTCGGCCGGCACGCCGTGCAGGACGAAGGTGTTCGCCTGCTTGGCGGTGACGGTGCGCACCAGCTCCGACGCCCAAGGAGGAAGCGAGTCGAGGAACACCGGCGGCGAGGTGGCGGCGGCTTCGGGCATCGGGGTCTTCGTGACCTATCCCGCGTCCGGCAGCTTCTGCGGCGTGGCCTGGGCCGCCGGTTGGGTGGGGAACGGCGCCGCCTCCTTGGTGGCGTCCGGCTTCTTGAGCCCCATCTCCACCTCGAACTCCGAGAGCACGCTCTGGGCCTGGAGCTGGCGGGCCTTGCGCTCGTTCTTGATGCGGTCGACGTCGAGGCCGCCGGTCGCCACTTCGACGGCCGCCTTGGCCTCGGCCGACTTCTGCCGGATCTCGTCCAGGTACTTGTCGCTGGTGGCGGCGGTGCCGTAGGTGTCGAGCTCGGCGATGGCCGAGGCGGCGTTGCGCAGCGCCGTGGCGTTCTTCGACTCGGTGATCGCCTTGCGGCTCTCCTCCATCTTCTGCCGCAGCTTCTGCTTGATGTCCTCCACCGTGATCTGGGCGTTCTCGAAGGCCTTGCTGGCCGCCGTGAGCTGATCGGTGGTGGTCGCGAGCTCCTGGCGGACCTGCTGCAGGCTCGACGCGTCGTCCTCGGCGAGGCGCCGGGACTCAGGGCTGCCCTCGGTGAGCGCGGCCTTGATGGAGTTGATGAGCTGCTTTTCCCGTGCTTCCAGGGCCTGCTTGCCCTGCTCCAGGCGGATCTGGGTGGCGCGGGTGGTGATCAGGATCTGGTTCAGCTTGGGCAGGGTGTTGCGCATCTCCTCGATCGACTCCTGGAGCATGACCTCCGGGTCCTCGGCGAAGGAGATGAAGTAGCCGATCCACGACTTGAACACTCGGGCTAGGCGTGCAAACATGACGGTCTCCTGGGACGGCTATTTCGGAAGCGCTTCCGGCGCGGCCGCAGCCGCGGGGCGGGGCGATTCCGCGGTCGTGATGGGGTTGGCCTCGACGAACGGGTTGACGGCATCGTACAGCTTGCGCTCTTCCGCGCGCTTCACCGCCTGCCAGCGGGAGAGCCGGGCCTGCTCCGCCTCCAGGGCGGTGCGGTTGGCCTCCATCTTCTCCCGGTTGCGGCGGGTGACCTCGTCGACCTCCGCCTGAAGCTGGGCGTTGTCCTTGTCGATCTGAGCGGAGCGGGAGGCGAGCTTGGTGCGCAGGAACTCCTCGAACTTGTCCAGCGCCTGGTCGCGCCGCACGGCGTCCTGGACGATGTCCGTCACCGGCACCGGCCCGGAAGGGTTCATGTTGAGGAAGCCGGTGAGCGCCCCGGCCTTGGCCCGCGCGTCCAGCGTCGCGAAGCCCGGCGAGGCGAAGATCTCCAGCACCTTGTAGGCGGTATAGCCATGGGGCGGATCGGTCACTCCGGCCGCGCGGTAGATGGCCGCGAAATCGGGGATCTCGTCGCCGCCGCCCTCCGCGGGGACGGGAAGCTTCTTCTCGTCGATCACCGGCGGCTCGGGGAGCGTCCCCAGCAGGTCCCGGATGTCGGCGGGGGGCCCCGGCATTTTCGGCAATCCCGGCCCCGGCGCCCCCCCTGACATGGGCCGGCTCGCCGCCACCGGTGTCGCGGTGACGTCGGCCTCCTCCGGCGACATCTCCACGAGCTTCATCTTGCTGAGAACTTCCTTGAGACCCATGGCGTTTCCTTACCTCAGGGTGAATTGTCGTCGAAAAGCCGAGATTTGAAGCCTATGGCCGGGCCCCGGGGGTGTCAAGGCACGGTCGCGTGACGACGGCGCAGACGTGGCAAAGGCACCAGGTTCGACAGCGAGACCAGCGATCCGGCGAGCGGGGTGAGCTCGGCCATTTCCCGCGGCGTCAGAGGGCGGACCGCATGCACTCGCCGCGGGCGGCGCCTTGTTGCGGGATCACGTGCGGGATCGCAACCGCGCTCCAGAAACGCCGCGAAGAGCCAGCGGCCGAGGGTACGGCGAGCCGCGTTCACGGGAGGGATTGTACCGCGTTCGGCCTGGCTGTGAGCTTGGCATGCAATGTGCTATCTCTAATAGTGCTACCTCCGTGTTATCGCCGGCTGGTTGTCGGAATCAAACAGAGCGCGTAGAGCCCAATGCCAGAGCCTTCATCCAAGAAGAGACAGCCCGCGAAGCGTGCGTCCGGCAAGCGCCCGCCCGCCGAGCCGGCCGGCACGCCAGCGAAGGAGTCCTTCCCCATCGTCGGCATCGGAGCCTCCGCCGGCGGCCTCGAGGCCTTCCGGCAGTTGCTGCAAAACCTGCCCGCGGACACCGGTGCGGCCTTCGTCCTCGTCCAGCACCTGGACCCCAAACACGAGAGCATCCTGCCCGCCCTGCTCGCCCGCTCGACCGCGATGCCGGTGGGCGAGGTGCGGGACGGCGTGAAGATCGAGCCGGACCACGCCTATGTCATTCCGTCCAGCATGGACCTGGCGATCACGGATGGGCACCTGAAGCTCCTGCCCCGGGCGGTGGCGCCGGAACGGCACATGCCGATCGACCTCTTCTTCCGCACGCTGGCGGAGGTCCGGGCCGGCAGGGCCATCGGGGTAGTCCTCTCGGGGACCGCTTCCGACGGCACCCTGGGGCTCATGGCGATCAAGGCCGCCGGCGGCATGTGCCTGGCGCAGGACCCGCAGTCCGCCGCGTTCGACGGCATGCCGCGCAACGCCATCGCTTCGGGCTGCGTCGACGCCGTCCTGCCCCCCGACGGCCTCGCTCTGGAGATCGCGAAGCTGACCAGTAGCTCCTACCTCCGGGAGCCTGGCGACTCGTCGGCGCCCGAGGTGCTGCTCGAGGCTGAGCGGGTCGCCCTCGACAGGCTCTTCACGCTGCTGAAAAAGGCCACGGGCAAGGATCTCGCCGGCTACAAGAAGCCGACGCTGTTACGCCGCATCCGGCGGCGCATGGCGCTGCGCCAGATCGAAGAGCTCGCGGACTACGCAAAACACCTGGAGAGCCACCCGTCCGAGGTCCAGGATCTATATCAGGATCTGCTGATCAACGTGACGTCCTTCTTCCGCGACCCGCAGGCCTTTGCCGCCTTGTGCCAGGACGTGATCCCGCGGCTGTTGCAGAACCGCTCCGCCGACGATCCGGTCCGGGTGTGGGTGCCGGGCTGCTCGACGGGCGAAGAGGTGTATTCGCTGGCTATCTGCCTGCTGGAGAGTCTAGACGCCGTCGCCGCCGGGCCGTCCATCCAGATCTTCGGCACGGACATCCGCGACAGTGCAGTGGAAAAAGCGCGGGCCGGATACTACCTGGAGAACATCACCGCCGAGGTCTCGCCTGGGCGCCTGGCGCGTTTCTTCGCCAAGGTGGACGGCCACTTCCAGGTGAGCAAAGCCGTCCGCGACCTGTGCGTCTTCGCCTGCCACGACCTGATCCGGGACCCGCCCTTCTCCCACCTCGACCTCATCAGTTGCCGCAACGTCCTCATCTATCTCGAGCCCGGCGTACAGCGGCGAGTGATGGCCAACTTCCATTACGCCTTGAACCGCCAGGGCTTCCTCGTCCTGGGGAGCTCGGAGACGGCCGGCTCGTCGTCCGACCTGTTCCTGCCGATCGACCGGGAGTACAGGGTCTTTACCCCGTTAGAGACAGTGGCCCACACGATCCCTGGCCCCGGCGCGGGTACCTACCCGGGAGGGGCTGCCTTCGGCACCCGGGCGGGCGCCGTCTCCCGCGACTCCGGAGATCGTGGCGAGGTGCAGCGGGAGGCGGACCGCATCCTCCTCAACCGGTACGGCCCGCCGGGCGTCCTCGTCGACGACAACCTGGAGATCCTGCAGTTTCGCGGCGACACGCATCCCTACGTCGAGCACCCGCCCGGCAGTGCCAACCTCAGCTTGCCCGGGATGATCCAGAAGGGTCTGCTGGCCGGCCTGCGCGAGACGATCCAGGAGGCCCGGGCCACCCGTGCGCCGGTCGGCCGGCAGGGCCTGACGTTCCGTCACGGGAAACGTTTCCGCAGCGTGGACCTCGAGGTCGTCCCGGTCCAGGGGCGCTCCTCCGGACAGCTCTGCTTCCTCGTCCTCTTCGCAGAGACTCAGGAGGACCGTGTCCAGCCGGCAGCGGCGCAACCGCTCTCCCCGAACGCGAGTCCGCCCAGGCAAGAGAAGGACCGCCAGATCGCCCAGTTGGAACGGGAGCTGGCGACGACCCAGCAATACCTGCAGGCGGTCATCGAGGACCAGAGCGCCGCCAACGAGGAGCTGCAGGCCGCCAACGAGGAGATCCTCTCCAGCAACGAGGAGCTGCAGAGCCTCAACGAGGAGCTGGAGACGGCGAAGGAAGAGCTGCAGTCCAGCAACGAAGAGCTCAATACGCTGAACGACGAGCTGCGGAACCGCAACCTGGAGCTGGGCCTGCTCGGCGACGACCTGGTCAACCTGCTCGCCGGTCTCCACATCCCGGTGGTGCTGCTGAGCCCGGATCTGCGTCTGCGCCGCTTCACCCCCGCGGCTGCACGGCTGATGAACCTTCTGCCATCGGACGTCAACCGACCGTTGAGCGACATCCGGCCCAACTTCGACCTGCCGAGCCTCGAAGTGTCGATCCTGGAGGCGATCGAGACCGTCACCGTGATCGAGCGGCAGGTCCAGGACCGCCAGGGTTGCTGGTACTCGCTGCGTATCCGGCCTTACAAGACCCGGGACAACCGGATTGACGGCGCGGTGATGCTCCTGGTGGACGTCGACGCCCTGAAGCGCGCCGCCGTGGAGGTCGCCGAGGCCCGCGACTTCGCGGACTCGATCATCGAGACGGTACGGGAGCCTCTCCTCGTGTTGGCCGCGGAGCTGCGGGTGGAGAGGGCGAACCGCACTTTTTACGACACCTTCCGGGTGGGGCGGGAGGAGACGGAGGGCCGGTTCCTCCACGAGCTGGGCAACGGCCAGTGGGACGTCTCTGAGCTGCGCGGAGCGTTGCGGTCCATCCTCGCGGACGATCACGAGATCCAGGATTTCGAGGTGGAGCACGAGTTTCCGCAGATCGGCCGCCGGACGATGGTGCTCAACGCCCGCCGGGTGCGGCGGGAGGGGCAGGGGGCGGAGAAGATCCTGGTCGCCATCGAGGACCGCACGGAGCTCAAGAAGGTGGAGGAGGAGCGCGCCCTGCTGTTCGCCCGCGAGCAGCACGCGGCCCGCCAGGCCGAGGCGGCCGGCCGGCTCAAGGACGAGTTCCTGGCCACCGTTTCGCACGAGCTGCGTGGCCCCTTGAGCGCCATGTCCGGCTGGATCCACGTGCTGGGGACGGACCGGGTGGACGCCGCGACCCTCGCCCGCGGGCTGGCGGCGATCGAGCGCAACGTCCAGGCGCAGGCGCGGCTCGTCGAGGACCTGCTGGACGCCGCCCGGATCACGACGGGGAAGCTGCGCCTGTCTCCCTTCATCATCGACCTGCTGCCGGTGGTCGAGGCGGCCGTCGAGACCGTGCGCGCGGCGGCCGATGCCAAGGGCGTCGTCCTCGACCTTGCGCACGACGGCGGCATCAATGCCGTGCTGGGCGATCCGGACCGCCTGCAGCAGGTCGCCTGGAACCTGCTCTCGAACGCCGTTAAGTTCACGCCGGGCGAGGGCCGCGTCGAGGTCTGGCTGGGCCGCCAGGAGAACTTCGTGCAGCTCCGGGTCCGCGACACGGGCCAGGGCATCAGCCCGGAGTTCCTGCCCCACGTCTTCAAGCGCTTCCGTCAGGAGGAGAGCAGCCCGGCCCGGAGCCAGACCGGGCTCGGCCTGGGGCTGTCGATCGTGCGCAACCTGACCGAGTTGCACGGCGGGGCGGTGTCGGTTGCGAGCCCGGGGGAGGGCCAGGGAGCGACGTTCACGGTGTCCCTCCCGGTCCCGGCGCTCCTCATCGCGAAGCCTCCGGACGGGCAGCCGGCGAGGCTCGAGACCGGGGACGGGAGGCCGCTGGCGGGTCTGCGCCTGCTGGTGGTGGAGGACGAGCCCACCGGCCGGGAGATGCTCGTCGCGCTCCTCGAACAGTACGGCGCCGAAGTGGTCGCGACAGCCTCGGCGGACGAAGCTCTGACCGCGCTGGAAAGAGCTGTTCCGGACGTGCTGCTGAGCGACATCGGAATGCCGGGGGAGAGCGGCTACGACCTGCTGCGCCGGGTGCGGGCGCTCCCCGTCGACCGCGGCGGCCGGGTGCCGGCCATCGCCTTCACCGCCTACTCCTCCAGCCAGGACCGCCTGGAGTCCCTCGACGCCGGCTTCCAGGCCCACCTCGCCAAGCCGACGGATCCTGCCCGGCTGGTCGCCATGATCACGGCCCTCGCCCCGCGGGCGGGTTGAGGGCAGGCTCGGCCGCGGCAGCCCGGGCTGACCACTGCCCCCCCTTGCCAACCACTCCATCATTCCTGTATCATTCAGCCATGAACGAAGTCGCCGCCGCCGTCTGCCCCACCTCGCTGGCCTTCCAGATGCTCGGCGCGGCCCACGAGGTGGAGGCGCGCCTGGAGAGCGCCCTGGAGCGTATCGGCCTGTCGGTGGCGAAGTTCGGCGTCCTCGCCAAGCTGGCGGAAGCCGGCGAGCCCTTGGCCCTGGGATCCCTCGCGGAGCGCTCGTGTTGCGTGCGGTCCAACATGACCCAGCTCGTGGACCGCCTGGAGGCCGACCGCCTCGTGGAGCGGGTCAACGATCCCAACGACCGCCGTTCCGTGCGCGCCGCCCTTACGCCCACCGGCCGCGAGCGCCACGCCGAGGGGGTCCGCATGGTGGAGGAGGCCGGGCGCACGATCTTCGCCGGTCTGGACGAGGGCGAGCGCGCCACGTTGCGGCGCGTCCTCGCGCAACTGGGAAGGAGCCACCCATGAGCTCTTTTTTTGGACCAGATTGTTCAGCCCTGCACCTTTAATCGACAAACCTTTCTTCGATGAACGACCGAGGAGAAGAAAACCATGATCGCATCCCATGAGCAGCATCCACTCCTGACCCCTGTCCAGCTCGGCCCCTACACATTGCGCAACCGCATGGTGATGGCGCCCATGACCCGCAACCGCGCCGGCGAGGGGCTCGTGCCGGCGCCCATCTCCGCCACCTACTACCAGCAACGGGCCTCGGCGGGGCTCATCGTCACCGAGGGCTCCCAGGTCTCGGCCCAAGGAGTTGGCTATCCGAACACGCCGGGCGTTCATTCCGAGGCCCAGGTGGAAGGCTGGAAGCGGGTGACCGCGGCCGTCCATGAGCGGGGAGGGAGGATCTTCCTCCAGCTCTGGCACGTGGGGCGGATCTCCCACCCGTCGCTGCAGCCCAATGGCGCCTTGCCGGTGGCGCCTTCGGCCATCGCCGCCGCGGGAACGGTCCACACCTACAGCGGCCCACAGCCGTTCGCCGCGCCGCGGGCCCTGGAGCTCGCCGAGATCCCCGGCCTCGTCGAGCAGTTCGCCCATGGCGCCCGCACGGCCCTCGAATCCGGTTTCGACGGCGTCGAGATCCACGGCGCCAACGGCTACATCGTCGACCAGTTCCTGCGCGATGGCACCAATCACCGCACCGACGAGTACGGGGGCTCGGTGGAGAACCGGGCTCGCTTCCTCGTCGAGGTGGTGGCGGCGGTGGCGGGCGTCTGGGGCGGCAACCGCGTCGGCGTGCGCTTCTCGCCGACGGGAACCTTCAACAGCATGTCCGACTCCGATCCTGTGGCGACCTTCAGCCACGCCGCCCAGGCGCTCGACCGCTTCGGCCTCGCCTACCTCCACGTGGTCGAGCCGGTGGGCGGCCCCATGGCAGTGCCCGGTGCGCCCGCCGTGGCTCCGGCGATCCGGCAGCGCTTCCACGGTCCTCTCATCCTGAACGGCGGCTTCGACCTCGCGACGGCCGACGCCGCCATCGCCACCGGCAAGGCGGACCTCATCTCCTTCGGCCAGCTCTTCCTGGCCAATCCGGACCTCCCCGAGCGTTTCGCCGAGGGAGCGCCGCTCAACGCGCCCGACTACGCCACCTTCTACACCGGCGGCGAGAAGGGCTATGTCGACTACCCGGTACGGACGGCGGTGGCCGCGGCGGTGTGACGGCGTCTTGACCGGATCCCCGGCCGGGCATAGGTTGGCTCCATGCCCACGGAGACATTCCCCATCGTCCCGTCCGGGGCCAGGACCTTCTGGTTCGTGGCCGTCCTGCTGGTGCTGATCTTGATTCCGGTGCTGGTGGCGGTGGCGAAGGTCCCGCTGGTGGCTCCGGCTCTGCTGATCGTCGTCGGCGTCGGGGCCATCGTGGGCTACTCGGCGGCCTCCAGCCGCCGCGCCCTCTTCGAGCTGTCGCCGGAGGGTCTGCGCATCCGCCACTCGATGTTCGGCAAGCGCGTCCCCCGCGAGGAGATCGTCCTTTCCGAGGCGCGGGCGATCGATCTCACCCAGGAGACCGGCTACAAGCCCTTTCTCCGCCTCTGGGGCGCCGGCCTCCTGGGCTACTCCGAAGGCTGGTTCCTCCTCCGCAACCATGAGCGAGCCTTGGGCTTCCTCACCGATCGCACGCGGGTGGCCTACCTCCCCACGGCGAAAGGCTACAAGGTGATGTTGAGCATTGAAGACCCGCGGGCGTTCCTCGACGCGGCGCGGCGGGTGTGGGGCGGCTGAGCGCCCCAGCGACTCCCGCAGCAGCGATTGCTCCGGCGACCGACGTGTACCAGGTGCTCCTCATCGAGGGCCATCGCGGGCTCTCAGTGCTTCGCGCTCTTCGCCGCGGGCGCTTTGCGCATCGCGGCGGCGGATTCGATGACGTCCCGCGCCTGGCAGACGAGCTCCGGGGTGGCGTGGAACTCGTCGTTGCAGACCTTGTAGCGAATGGCCTTGGCGGCGCCGATCCTCTCGGCTTCCGGCCAGGCGATGTCGGCCGTCAGGTACTCGACCGCCCTGCCGTGGCTCGCCTCCTGCTGGTAATGCGCCTTGGTCATGACGACCGCCCGGCCGTCCACGGTGAGCGTCAGCGGGTTGCAGCGCGCATATCGCGCGCGCGCGCTGTTGCCCAGCACGGTGAAGAGGACGGTGCCCGGATCGTCCGAGGTCCAGATGAACAGCGGGTCGAAGGTGTCGGGCTGGGGAGCGACCCGGGTCTTCAGGACCACCACGCCGGTCGTCTTGTCCTCCTCCCGTTGGCTCTGGCCCTTGTGGCAGGGCGGATTCTCCTCGGCCAGGACGGGAAGAGCGGTAAGGAGCAGCGCCAACGCGAAAAAGACTCGGCTCATCCCGGAGGTCCCTCCAGAAGGCCGCCCGGACGGCAGCGCCGGGCGCCTGCAATGCCGTAACGCGGCGGCGGGGCGGAGGGATTCCGGGTGACTGCGGCCTGGCCCCGATCTTGCCTAATAGACTGGTGGCGACTTGGATTCGCTTAAGGCAACGACATGAGCCAAGGACGCTACAGAAGTCTCGACGATCCCGACACCCTGCGGCAGTTCATCGCCAACCTGCGGGAGGGGATCTACATCACCAGCCGCGAAGGGAGGATCCTGGACGCCAATCCCGCCTGCGTCGAGATCTTCGGCGCCTCGTCGCTGGAGGAGCTCAAGCGCCTGCGGGTGCAGGACCTCTACGTCGATCCCGGGCGGCGCGGCGAGGAGGCCGAGCAGCTCGCCCGCGACGGCATGGTGCGCGAGTACGAGCTCGTCCTGCGCCGGGCCGACGGCCAGGAACGCACGGTGCTCGACTCCTGCAACGCCATCGAGGACCCCGAGACGGGCGAGATCCTCTATCACGGCATCCTGATCGACATCAGCCACCGCAAAGCCCTGGAAACCCGCTTCCACGAGCAGAGCCTCCGCGACCCCCTCACCGGCTGCTTCAACCGGCGGTATCTCAAGGAGGTCCAGAAGCGCCTGGGCGCGCTCGACACCTGGGGCACCATCGTGGTGGATGTGGACAATTTCAAAGAGCACAATGACAAATATGGTCACCAAAAAGGGGACGAGATGCTCGTCCGCATCAGCCGCTTCCTGATCCAGAACGCCCGTGCCGAGGATGCCGTGGTGCGTATGGGCGGCGACGAGTTCCTCCTGCTGCTGGTCGGCGCCTCGGCGCGGTTCGTGGCCGAGGTGGGGCAGCGGCTGCGGGACACCGCGGGCGAGCTCGGCATCCCCAGCTTCTCCCTGGGCTGGGCCAACCGCCACGGCGCCGAGAGCCTGGAGCGCACCATCGACCACGCCGACCGCGAGCTCCTCCAGATCCGCCTCTTCGAGCGCCGCACCCGCCAGCAGCAGGTCCGCGGCATGCGGCGAAGGTTGGAGGAGGACGCGCTCGGCAATTAGGAACCCGCCTAGGAACGCGCCGGCTTCTCCACCACCTGCGCCGCCGGCCCGGCACCCTGCTACCATAGACGGCCGCGCTTCGTTCAACGCGAAGGAGGGCCCATGGCGCTTCTGCACGGATCGTTCGAGGAGAAGTACGAGGTGCTGGCTCGGCTCCGGCAGGGTGGGATGGGCGCGGTCTACAAGGTACGGCATCGCCTGCTGGACGAGCTGCGGGCGATCAAGGTGATCCGCTCGTGGACGGTGGGCAACGACGAGGCTGCGGCCCGCTTCCTCCAGGAGGCGCGGGTGGCGAGCCGGCTGCGGCACCCGAATCTCGCGGTGCTCTACGACTTCGCCGTGGACGACGAGGGCGGCGCCTACCTGGTCAGCGAGCTGATCGAGGGCTGGACGTTCCGCGAGATCCTCCTGCGCCACGGTCCGCCGCCCCTGGCGCTGGGCCTGGAGATGGCCCGGCAGTCGCTCAAGGCCCTGGGCGCCCTCCACCGCAGCCGCATCGTCCATCGCGACGTGGCGCCGGACAACCTGATGCTCACCCGGGACGCCGACGGCCTCCCCCTCGTCAAGCTCATCGATCTCGGCATCGCCAAGGCCCTCGAAGAGGTCGCCATCGCCACGGAGTCCGGCTTCTTCCTGGGCAAGCCCCGCTACGCCTCGCCCGAGCAGTTCAGCGCCGAGCCGGCGGACGAGCGCAGCGACCTCTATTCCTTCGGCGTCGTGCTCTACGAATTGCTGACCGGCCACTGCCCGATCTCGGGCCACGATCCGCTGTCGCTGATGGCGGGCCACCTCGAACGGCCGCCCCTCGGCTTCGACGCCAGCGATCCCGAGGGGAAGATTCCGGCCGATCTCCGAAAGATCCTCCTGGACGCCCTGGAGAAGCGGCCGCAGGACCGCATCCCGTCCGCTGCGGAGTTCGCCGCGGCCATCGCCGGAATCCAGGAGCGGTATCCCGTTTCCAGGGCGGACGCGGAGAGCCTCTTCGTGGTTTCCGCGCCGGCGGTCCCGCGCGGGGAGGCGGCGGCGGATGCGGTGGATGATGCCGACCCGGACGCCACCCGGAACACCGGGCAAGCCGGCGACGAGACGGAGGAGGGGTTGTACCTGCACCCGCATGGCTCGGAGGCCACAAGCTCCGGCGCGATCCCCCTGGCTGTGGCGGCCGGGAGCTGGAGCGGCGCGACGGTGGACGACATCACCTGGGGCTCGGCCCCGCCGTCCCCCGTGGCGCCTGAAAACTCGCCGCTCCTCTTCCGGCTCGCCCTGGCCACCGCCACTCTGCTGTTGCTGCTCGTCGTCGCCCGGGCCCTCCTGCGGCCCGGCGAGGAGCCGCGGGCCGCGGCCCCGAAATTCGCCGCCGCGCTCCACGCGCCCAGTCCGGTGCCGGCCGTACCCGAGCGAGCAGTCCCGACGCCGGCGCCGTTGCCTCCGCCGCCTCGCATCGCGGAGAGCGCGGAATCCCCGAAAGTCCCCGAAGCCGCGAGGCCCGCCGTCCCGGCTCCAGCGCCGTCCCGGAAACCGCAGCACCGGCCGGCGAGGATCGCCCTGGTGAAACGGAAGGCGCCGCATGCCACCCAGCATGCCGCCAAGCCGCCCGTCACCGTGGCCAGGCGGACTCTCCCGCCCTGGGAGGAGGGAACCCAGCCGCCGGGCCTGCTCAAGCCGGGACCCGGCGTCGAGGAGCCGGTGCCCTTGAGCCTTCCCCGCTTCACCTATCCGAGCGCGGCCCACGGCACCGGCGTGCGGGCGGACGTGCGCCTGGCCCTGCTGGTGGACGAGCGGGGGAAGGTCATCGACGCCCGCGTCCGCGAGGGAGCGCCGCCGAACCTGGGCTTCGCCGAGACCGCCCTCGCCGCGGCCAAGCGCATCTCCTTCCAGCCCGCCACCCGCCACGAGGTGCCGGGGAAGATGTGGACGGAGATGATCCTGGAGTTCGCCGAGTAAGCCGCATCCCTTGTCCCTGGAATACCCCCGGGATAGCATGCGCCCCGTCGCTCGGCCCCGAGGAGGCTGGAGGAAGGAAACCCGTGGATTTTTCCCTGACCGACGAGCAGCGCGCCATCCAGGAGACCGCGCGGGAGTTTGCCCGCCGCGAGGTCGACCCCATCGTCGACGAATACGACGAGACGCAGAAGTTCCCCCGCGAGGTGATGCGCAAGGCGGGGGAGCTCGGCTTCCTCGGCATCCTCTTCCCCGAGGAGTACGGCGGCGCGGGCTTGGGCTACGTCGAATACGTGATCGTCATCACCGAGCTGTCGCGCATCGATCCCTCGGTCGGCATCAGCGTCGCCGCCCACAACTCGCTGTGCACCAACCACATCTTCAAGTTCGGCAACGAGGAGCAGCGCCGCCGCTGGGTGACGCCGCTCGCCCGCGGCGAGAAGATCGGCGCCTGGAGCCTCACCGAGCCTGGCGCCGGCTCGGACGCCGCCGGCACCCGCTCCCGCGCCGAGAAGGTGGAGGGGGGCTGGATCCTCAACGGCTCCAAGACCTTCACCACCCACGGCAGCGTCGGCGACGTCTGCGTGGTCTTCGCCGTCACCGAGGCCGGCGGACCGCGCGGCCACAACATCTCGGCCTTCGCCCTCGACAAGGGGATGGAGGGGTTCCGCCCCGGCAAGAAGGAGAACAAGCTGGGCATCCGCGCCTCCGACACCGCCGAGGTGGTGATGGAGAACTGCTTCGTCTCCGAGGACCGGCTGCTGGGCGACGAGGGCGACGGGTTCGTGCAGGCGTTGCAGATCCTGGACGGCGGCCGCATCTCGATCGCCGCCCTGGGGCTGGGCACGGCCATGGGCGCGTTCGACGCCGCGCTCGCCTACGCCAAGGAGCGGGAGCAGTTCGGCAAACCGATCGCCAGCTTCCAGGCCATCCAGTTCGCCCTGGCGGAGATGGCGGTGCGCGTCGCCGCCGCCGAGGCCCTCACCTTCGCCGCCGCCGAGGCCCTGGACCGCGGCCAGCGCGTGACCCGCCTCGCCTCCGAGGCCAAGCTCTACGCCGGCGAGGCCGCGGTCTTCTGCTCCGAGCGCGGCGTCCAGATCCACGGCGGCTACGGCTTCATCAAGGACTACCGGGCGGAGAAGTACTACCGCGACGCCAAGATCTGCACCATCGGCGAGGGGACGAGCGAGATCCAGCGGCTGGTCATCGCGCGGCAGTTGCTGCAGGGGAAGTGATGCGAAAGCGCCACACCGGCGACCTCGCCGCCGCGCTCGACGAGCTGGTGCCGCGCGTGCTGGCGCGCCAGCCGCGGGCCTTGGGG
>JBAPYB010000347.1:0-2141 GCA_049284515.1 Thermoanaerobaculia bacterium | reverse complement strand
GCGGAGGGGGCACCGGCACGGTGGAGGCGGGCGGCGGCTTCGCCGGCTCCGCAGCAGCGGGCGGAGGCGCCGGGAGGGAAGGCAGCGGAATCGCTCCCGTGGCTGCCGGCGCGAGGCGCAAGGGGGGACCGGCGCCGATCAGCTCCTTGGGAACGGTGTCTGCATTGACGACGACGCCGAGAACGCAGAGGGCGTACAGGAGGCGCGTGATCTCGTCCACCGGCAGCCCGGTCGCCTCGGCCAGCTCGCCCATCCGGCGCCCGGGCCGCAGCGCCTCGGCGAGCTGAGTCTGCCGCGGATTGAGGCGGATCTCGTCCAGGGAGAAGGGAGGACGGGGATTGAGCACCAGCCGCGTGCCCACCAGCGGTCCCACCGCCATGTCGACCTCCTCCTGGGGGGCAAAGCGGGTGACGCCGGTCAGGATGAGCTGCGGCACCTTGACCTTGAGCGACGACGCGGACTGGGGAGTCTCCTCCAGCCAGCGGAGCGCCCCTTCGTTCCAGGTGAAGAGGTCGAGCAGCTTCTTGGCCAGGTTCTGCTGCAGGATGCGGAACAGCTCCACCGGCGAGACCAGCCCGTTCTCCAGCAGCACCTCGCCCAGGGGCACGCCGCGGGCCGCGGACTTCGACAACGAGGCGGTGAACTCCTCTTCGCCGAGCTTGCCCTCCAGCACCATGTAGCGGCCGAGGGTCTCGTGGGCCAGGTTGGACCGGCAGTCGACCGGCACGCCGTCCTCCAGCAGGATGCGCTTCCACACCTGCCGCCGGCGCACCTCCAGCACCAGGGTGTGGCGATGCTGGGCATGGGCGAGCAGCAGCGCAGCGAACGGCACCTCGCGGAGGCTTCCTTCGCGGAGCTGGGAGATCTCCTGCAATTGCCGGGCAGTCGGAATCAAGGGATTAGAGGCTAAACTGCCGCTTCGCAGCCTGTCAACGGTCCGTGTCGCTCGCATAGAATCCGCCGATGGCCAAACCTCACTTCCTGCTCGATGGGCCGAAGGGCCCGACGATCGTTCTCAGCCATGGCGCCGGAGCGCCGATGGATTCGCCGTTCATGGACGCCGTCGCCGCCGGGCTGGCCGAGGGGGGCTTAAGGGTGGTGCGCTTCGAGCTTCCTTATATGCGCCGGCGCCGGGACAGCGGCGAACGGCGGCCGCCGGACCGCGAGCCCGTGCTGCGCGAGGCGTGGCTCGAGGCCATCGCCGCCCTCGGCGGCGGCGAGGAGCTGGTGATCGGCGGCAAATCGCTGGGCGGCCGCATGGCGAGCCTGGTGGCGGACGAAGCCCGGGTGCGCGGCCTGGTCTGCCTCGGCTATCCGTTCCACCCTCCGGCCAAGCCGGAGAGCCTGCGCACGGCGCATCTGCGGAGCCTGCGCACGCCGACGCTGATCGTGCAGGGAACCCGCGACGCCCTGGGCTCGCGGGAGGAGGTCGCCGGCTACGAGCTGTCGCCGGCCATCCGGATCGTCTGGCTGGAGGACGGCGATCATTCGTTCAAGCCGCGCGCTTCCTCGGGACGGACGGAGAGCCAGAATCTCGTCTCTGCGGTGGCGGCCGTGCTGCGCTTCGTCGAGACGCTGTGAGCCCCGCCGTAACGGGCCAGTGGGCGGCGCTCGCCACGGCGGTCTGCTGGGCGTTTTCCGCCCTCGCCTTCGACGTCGCCGCCCGCCGCCTGGGCGCCCTGGTCCTCAACCCGATCCGGCTGCTCCTCGGCTTCGTCTTCCTCTCGCTCCTGGCCTGGGGGTTGCGGGGTGTGCCGCTGCCGGTGGACGCCCCGCCCCGCGCCTGGGGCTGGCTCGCCGTGTCGGGCCTCGTCGGCTTCGTCTTCGGCGACTTCTGCCTGTTCCGGGCCTTCCTGTCGATCGGGCCGCGGCTCTCGATGCTGATGATGTCCCTGGCGCCGCTGCTGACCGCCCTCATCGGCTGGCTGCTGCTGGGCGAGATCCTCACCCGCCGCGACGTGGTGGGCATGGCGCTCACCGTCGCGGGCATCTCCTGGGCCGTGCTGGAGCGCCGGCCTGCCGCGGGGGAGAACGGCGCGCCGGGCCGCCGCGCCTCGGTCTCCGGGGTCTTCTTCGGCTTCTGCGGCGCCCTCGGCCAGGCCGCCGGGCTGGTGCTGAGCAAGCTCGGCATGGGCGACTAC
>JBAPYB010000346.1:0-1773 GCA_049284515.1 Thermoanaerobaculia bacterium | reverse complement strand
CCCTGGCGGCGGGGCTGCGGTGGATCGCCGCCGAGGCTCCGGGCACCGCCGTCGGCTCCTCGTCCTCCATCGCCACCCTGACGGGAGGCCCGCAATGAAAACGATGAGCTTCACCGCGCCGCTGCTGATCGCCGCGATGACCGTCGTCGCCGTCTGTGGCCTGGGCACGCTGACGACGCGGGCGAGCGCGGTCTCGACCCGGAACAGCATCGAGCTGCTGCGCATGCACCTGAAGGTGGTTCGCCTCCACGAGCAGCTCCTCCGGCAGTCGCAGGAGAGCCTCGCCGCCGGCCTGAAGTCGCTGCCGCCGGCCCGTCCGTTGTCCACGAAAAGCGCCACGAAAAGCGCCGCGGAAAGCGCCATTGTTTTCCCGGAATCCGTGCAGCCTTGGCCCGAAGAGGTGAGGCCATGATCCAGACTCTTCCCGCCGGCCGGGAGCTGTCGCTCCTAGACGGCCTGCGCGCCGTGCCGCCCCGGGTCGCCCGCAGCCACCAGGCGATCCCCTTGCGCTACGAGGGCGAGCGCTTGGTCGTCGGTTTCGTCGGTCCGGCCGATCAGCGGCAGACGCGGACCTTGGATACGCTGCGCCGCCTGGGCAACGCCGAGGTCGAGCTGGAGCCGGTGACGGCGGAGCATTTCCAGGAGGTGCTCGACCAGTGGTACGGCCCGGTCGGCGAGGTGGCCGAGCTGGTGGCCGGGCTGCCCGCCTCGCAGCCCCTGGAGTCTTCCCTGCGGCCAGAGGCGGTGGTGGACACACCGGCGCCGCGCTTCCTGGAGCTGACGCTCAAGGCGGCGCTCGCCGAGGGGGCGAGCGACGTCCACATCGAGCCCGACCTGCGCTCGCCCCGGGTGCGTTTCCGGATCGACGGCCTGCTCGCCGAGCGGGTCGCGCCGCCCGCCTGGCTGGTGGGGCGGGTCCTCGGCCGGATCAAGGCGCTGGCCGGCCTCGCCCTGGGCGAATGCCTGTTCCCCCAGGACGGGGTGTTCGACTTCCCGACCGCCGAGGGGCTGGTGGCGGTCCGCGTCTCGATCCTGCCCACCGCCCGCGGCGAGTGCGCCGTGCTCCGCCTGTTGACGGTGGAGGACGACGTCCCCGCGCTCTCGACGCTCGGCGTGCCGGAGGAGATGGAGCGCCGGCTGGTGGCCGCGGCCGCGGCGCCCGAGGGGCTCATCGTCTTCGCGGGGCCGACGGGGAGCGGCAAGACGACGACCCTCCACGCCCTCCTGCGCACGGTCGACGCCGACCGGCGCAACGTCGTCTCGATCGAGGACCCGGTGGAGATCCGCTCGCGGCGGTTGCGCCAGGTGCCGGTGCGCCGCGACGTCGGGCTGGATTTCGCCGGCGCCCTGCGCTACGTGCTGCGCCAGGACCCGGACGTCATCCTGGTGGGGGAGACGCGCGACACGGAGACGGCCCAGTTGGTCGTGCAGGCGGCGCTCGCGGGCCACCTGGTCCTCACCACGGTCCACGCCGGCAGCGCCCTGGAGGCCTTCGACCGGCTCACCCAACTGGGCGCCGACCGCGCGCTGCTGGCGCAGGTCACCCGGCTCGCCGTGTCGCAGCGGCTGCTGCGCCGGGTTTGCCCCTTCTGCGCCGGGGAGGGGTGCTTCCCCTGCGAGGGCACCGGGCTCAAGGGGCGCACCGGCCTTTACGAGGCGGTGACGATGAACGCGCCCCTCGCCGCCCTGGTGCGCCAGGGAGCGGAGCCCGGCGCGTTGCGGCGCACGGCGCGCGAGCACGGTTTCCGCCCTCTCCTCGACGCCGCCCGCGAC
>JBAPYB010000345.1:0-3701 GCA_049284515.1 Thermoanaerobaculia bacterium | reverse complement strand
AATCAGGGCGGGTCGAGCCCCCAACCTGCCACCCAGACCCGCCCCTACTCGAAGCTTTGAGACCAAAGTTAGCGCCTATGCCGGGAGAGGGGGCCCGGCTGGAGCGTTCCTGCTTTTCTCCCTCTTCTCCCGGTGTGGGGGGTGGGAGGGGTCGGGAGAAGAGGGTCGGGGTGATGAGGGTCTTGGGAGGGGTAGAAAACGTCTGAGTAAACTTCTGTTCCATAAACATGCGCACTCGTGTATAATTGCCTCTCCGGCCGCCGCTGAAGGCGGCCACTCCCTACCGGGGCTCCACCGGCGCGCGTCCGCCGCCGGTTTACGGGGGTCCCACGGCGGAAACTTCGCCCCGCGGTACCAACCTGCCATACCGCGGCTTGCGCCGCGCGCCAAGAATCGAGGGGACCGGGAAACCGGTCCCCTTCGTCTTTTCCGGGGAATCCGGGCCTTCAGCTCTTTCTTCAGTGTTCCGTCCCTCTCTGGGGCGGCACCTTGGGAATAGAGGGCAGGCATAAAACCGCGGTCGTGGTGGCCGTCCGATTCCGCCTGCCTGGAGGGATCATCCCCATGATTTCCAGCCTGTTCAATCTCGATCGCCCCACCATCGACGCCCCCGAACGGACCCCGCGGGAAGGATTTTTCCGCTTCCTGCTGAGCTTGTTCGGCTTCTCCGGCGGCACCATGGACCCCAACGGCCATCAGTGACCCCCCGCTCCGGCACCCCGGCACCGGCGTTTTTTTACGCCGGTGTCACTTTTTTCGCCCTAGCAGCAACTAACAGATAGGAGCAGTCGACTCTGTGACCGTGTATCTGGGCGCGATCCGTGGTGGACCGCCCCATGATTTCCCGCTGGAGGAGCATTGAATGGCTGCCATTCACCCTGACCGGAGGGTTCTCGAGAAGTACTCGCAAGCCGGCGCCTCGCCGGCCGAGGAGCGCTGGATCGAGAGTCACCTGCGCTCCGGCTGCCGGGTCTGTCAGCGGGAGGTGGACGATCTGCTGGCGACGCTGAGCCCGTCGCTCCACGCCGTGCCGTCCCCGGCTGGAGAGGATGAGGCCGGCTACGCTTGGGAGGGCCTGTTCGCCCGCCTCGAGCGGCGGCTCGTCGAGGTGAAGGCGGAGCGGCGCGAGGCGCCGCCGCTGCTCGTGGAGCTGTTGGCCCACCCTGCGGCCCAGCGGCGAGCCCTGGTCCGCGAAGCCGGCCGTTTTCAGACCCTGTCGGTCTGCGACCTGTTGATCGAAGCCAGCTTCCAGGCGGGGTTCCGCAATGCCGGCGAGGCGGTGGACCTGGCCGAGCTGAGCCTCCTGGTGACCTGCCAGCTCGACGCCGGCTACTATGGTCCGTCCGTGGTGATGGACCTCAAGGCGCGGGCCTGGGCGTACCTGGGCAATGCCAGGCGGATCGCCTTCGACCTGGCCGGTGCCGAGGAGGCGCTCTTCCAGGCCGAGCGCCACGCCGATGGCGGCTCGGCCGACCCGCTGGAGGAGGCCCGCATCCTCGACTTCCGGGCTTCCCTGCTCGGCGATCAGGGGCGCTTCGAGCAGGCCGCCGAGGTGCTCGACGCGGTGATCGACATCTACGACGACCTGCGCGAATCGCACCGCAAGGGGCGCGCGCTGATCAGCCAGGGGGTGTTCCTGGGCCAGGCCGGCGGACCTGAAGAGGCCATCCGCCAGCTCCGCAAGGGGCTTTCCCTGGTGGAGTGGGAGCGCGAGCCGCGGCTGGTGCTGATGGCGCGGCACAATCTCGCCTGGTTCCTCAACGACAGCGGGCGCAGCGAAGAGGCCTTGCAGCAGCTCGAACGCTTCCTCCACACCTACGGCGAGTTCCCCGACGCCTGGACGGAGCTGCGCCTCGCCTGGCTGAGCGGCCGTATCGCCGCCCGCCTGGACTACCTCGCCGAGGCCGAGCGGACCCTGACCGAGGTACGGCAGTGCTTCCTGGCCGAAGGGCACGGCTACGACGCCTCGCTGGTGACCCTCGACCTCGCCCAGCTCTACCTGCGGCAGGGCCGGACCGCCGAGGTACGGGAGCTTGCCGCCGGCATGATCTCCGTCTTCCTCTCCCAGGACGTCCATCGCCAGGCCGCCGCCGCCCTCGCCGTCTTCCAGCGGGCGGCCGAGCTCGACAATGCCACGCCCTTCCTGCTGGAGGAGATCGCCGCCTACCTGCGGCGGGCCCGCCGCAATCCGCGCCTGCGCTTTGCCGGCGCGGCGGCGTGAGGCCCTCATCACCCCGGCCCTCTTCTCCCGCCCCCTCGCCACCCCCCACCCCGGGAGAAGAGGGAGAAAAGCAAAAAGGGACGGAAAGGACAGCAAGGACACCAGGGGACGAACAGCAAGATCGCCCAAACCGGGACCCCTCTCCCGGGGTGGGGGGTGGCGAGGGGGCGGGAGAGGGGCAGGGGTGAGGGTCCGCCGGGGCGCCTGCCCCGCCCTCCGGGTTCCTGCTACTATCTGAAGAGAAATCCTTTTCCAAGGCGGCAGCGCGTGGCCCTTCTGAACGAGCAGATCGACGGCAAGTACGAGATCCTCGCGAAGCTCCGCGAAGGCGGCATGGGGGCCATCTACAAGGTCCGCCACCGCCTGCTGGACGAGGTGCGCGTCGTCAAGGTGATCCGCTCCCAGGGCGATGCCGGCCAGGACGCGGCGGACCGCTTCCTGAGCGAGGCCAAGGTGGCGATCAAGCTGCGCCACCCCAACGTGGCGGTGCTGCACGACTTCGCCGTGGGCGGCGATGGCCAGGCCTTCATCGTCATGGAGTACATCGACGGCTGGAACCTCCTGGAGGTGCTGAACGGCTACGGTCCGCCGCCCATTTCGCTGACCCTGGAGATCGCCCGCCAGTCGCTCAAGGCCCTTGGCTACCTCCACCGGCACAAGATCGTCCACCGCGACGTTTCGCCCGACAACCTGATGCTCACCCGCGACGTGGACGGCAATCCGCTGGTCAAGCTCATCGACCTGGGAATCGCCAAGACCCTGGAGGGGGCTGGCGGGCTCACCACCACCGGCGTCTTCCTCGGCAAGCCGCGCTACGGCTCGCCGGAGCGGTTCAGCGGCGCGGGATTCGACGAGCGCAGCGACCTCTACTCCTTCGGCGTCGTCCTCTATGAGCTGCTGACCGGCCGCAGCCCCGTGGCGGGCACCGAGCCCGCGACCCTGATGGCGGGCCACCTCTTCCGGCCGCCCCTGGACTTCGCCGAGACCGACCCCGGCGAGCGGGTGCCCCCCGAGCTGCGGGCCCTCGTCCTCAAGGCGCTGGCCAAGAAGCCGGAGGAGCGGATGGCGAGCTCCGAGGAGTTCGTCTGGGACCTGACGATGCTCCAGGACCGCTTCCCTTTGACCCGCGAAGAGACGGAGGCGGTCTGGCGCGTCCTGCTGCCGCTGCCGCTGGGAGACTTGCCGGCCCTGGTGCCGCCGGGCTCGACCCAGGATCATCTCGACTACCAGTTCGAGATGACGAGGACGCCTGTCGCCGGCGTGCTCACCGGCGCAGCCACGATGCGGACCGAGGCCGAGCCGGTCTCGCTGCGGCCCGTGGCGCCATCGCCCCCATCGCCCCCCGCGCCTCCCGTGCGAGGGTCCGATTCCACGCGACGCATCGCGTCGCCCGAGGATCTCGACTCCACCTGGGCCTCACGGCCCATGCGCGTCCGCCCGCTCGCCGAGCCCGTGAAGGCGCCCGTGGCACCCCCTCCGC
>JBAPYB010000344.1:0-12667 GCA_049284515.1 Thermoanaerobaculia bacterium | reverse complement strand
ACCGTGCGCCCGGCGAGCGGTCCTCGGCCGGCCGCGGCCTCCACCGCTTCGACGATCGCCTCCGGCTCCGCCATCCTCCCCATCCCCACGTCCCCCGAGGCGAGAGGCCCCTCGACCGGACCGGCGAACCAGACGCCGCGCCCTTTCAGGGCCGCGGCATGCTGCCGGGTCGTGGCCTTCTCCCACATCGAGGAGTGCATGGCCGGCGCCACCACCACCGGGCCGGTGAAGGCGAGCGTCGTGGTGGTGAGGAAGTCGTCCGCCAAGCCCAGCGCCAGCCGCGCCAGCACGTGCGCGGTCGCCGGAGCCACGCACAGCACCTCGGCCCAGGCGGCGGCGGCGATGTGCGCTTCTTCGCCTTTGGCGCCGCTATCGCCGGGAGCGCCGGGAGCCAGGTACTCCTCCTGGTAGACCGGCCGGCCCGACAGCACCTCCAGGGTGAGAGGGGCCACGAACGAGACGGCGCTGCGGCTGAGGGCGCAACGCACCTCGTGCCCTCGCGACCGGAGGCGCCGCACCAGCTCAGCGGATTTGTAGGCGGCGATGCCGCCGCTGACGCCGAGCAGGACTCGCAAAGGTCGGCTCATGGAACGCTCGGCGCGCGGCGGCAAGCGGGGAGATCAGCTCCTAGTGGACTTCCGAGGCTTGGGTCTCTTCGGCGGCCGGCTCGTCCTCCGGCTCCGGCGTCGGGGGCGGACCGTAACCCCAATCGACGAGCTTGTTGTCGAGCTCCTCCAGCGCGATCCGGGTGGGCTTGCGCTTGCCGGCCTCGACCTTGGGGCGGGCGCCCCGCATGAGCTGCTCGGCCCGGCTGGCGGCGACGAGCACCCGACGGAACTTGCTGTCCATCGTCGGCTTCTCTTCCATCGAAAGTCTCTCCTTGGCGGCTGTCCGGACCGATCCGGATCGTCGCCGGTCGAATTCATCTAGCACGAGGGGGAACCCCGGTCCTGAAAGTCTCGCAGAATCTCCTGCACCCGGGTCTGCATGCGCTCTCGCCGGTGGCGTTTCGCGAGGATGATGGCCTCCAGCACCTCACAGGCCCGGCAGGCATCGTCATTGATGATAACATAATGATACCGATCGTAACGCTTCATCTCCCGGAGAGACGCCGCCAGACGCCGGGCGATGGTCGGCTCGTCGTCCTTGCCGCGCAGCCTCAGCCGGGCCTCCAGGTCCTCGTAGCTGGGGGGCACGACGAAGATGCCGTACGCCTCGGGGTGACCGGCGAGGACCCGCTCGGCTCCCTGGACGTCGATGTCGAGCACCACGTCGATCCCCTCCGCCAGCCGGGGAAAGACCTCGTCGCGCGAGGTGCCGTAGTAGTTTTCGTGCACCTGCGCCCACTCGAGGAAGGCGCCGGTGGCGATCATCGACTGGAAGGTGGCCTGATCGACGAAATGATAGTCCCGGCCGTCCTTCTCCCCGGCGCGCGGCTGGCGGGTGGTGTAGCTCACCGAGAACGCCAGGCCGCCGAAGCCGTTGAGGCCTCCCGCCATCAGGCTCTGGATGAGGGTCGTCTTCCCCGTGCCCGAGGGCGCGGAGAGAATGAACAGCTCGCCGGGATGCATCGATTCCTTCAAAAGTTGTCGAAAGGAGGGTGCTGCGCCCGCCGTATCGTATCACTACTCCACGTTCTGCACCTGCTCGCGGATCTGCTCGCAGAGGACCTTGGCGTCGAGCACGGAGCGGGTCATCTCGGCGTTGCGGCACTTGGCGCCCAGGGTGTTGAGCTCGCGGAAGATCTCCTGGGTGAGGAAGTCGAGGCGCTTGCCGCCCGCGGCGGTCTCGCGGGTGACGCCGCGGAAGTGCTCCAGGTGCGAGCGCAGGCGGTCGATCTCCTCGCTGACGTCGCTGCGGTCCACCAGCAGGGCCACCTCCTGGGCGAGCCGGGCCTCGTCCAGGGCGTGCGCGCCCAGGAGCTCGGCCAGCCGCCGGCGCAGGGCCGCCGCAATCTCTTCCCGCACCGAGCCGCGCAGCGCGTCGAGCCGGTCCACCGCCTCCCCGATCCCCTGGAGCTTCTCCTCCATGACGGCGATCAGGCTCGCCCCCTCCCGCTCGCGGCTGGCCACGAGCTGGGCCATGGCGTCGCGGGCCACGCGGAGAAGGAGCTCTCCGTCCTCCTCGCCCCACTCCTCGCTCTCGAGCTCCACCCGGAACGCCTCGGGAAGACGCAGGAGATCGCCGGCCGCGAGCCCGCGCTCCACCAGCCCCGCCTCGACGAGCTGGTGGATGGCCGTGTGGGCCTCGCGGATCACGCCCATGTGGACCTCGACGGTTGCCTTGCGCTCCGCCACCGAGCGCACCTCCACCCGCGTCTCCAGCCGGCCGCGCGTCACCTCCTTGCCGATGAGATCGCGCAGCGCCGCCTCGCTCCCCCGCAGGTCCTCGCCCAGCCGGAGCTGAAGGTCGAGAAACCGGTGGTTCACCGCCCGCAGGCTCACCGTCACACCATGCCGGGCGTTCTCCCCCGACGCTTCACCGTAACCGGTCATGCTGCGCATCGCTCAACCTCCTTTGGCAAGTCTCTCCGCCTCCATCTCCACCCCCTCCAGCCGGCGCTTGAGCTCCGCGGCGGCCTGCTCCAGATCCCCCCGGCGCTCGACCTGCAGCGGCTCCCCATAGACGAAGTGCACCGTCGATAGCGGCAGGGGGACGAGGAAACGATCCCAGGAGCGCAACCGCTTCGCCCGGCTCGCGGCCACGGCCACCGGCACGATGGGCAATCCGGTCGACGCCGCCGCCAGGATCACCCCGGACTGCACTTCGCTCGCCGGGCCGCGCGGTCCGTCCGGCGTGAAGGCGATGTCCCAGCCTTCGGCCGCCCTGCGCAGCAGCGAGCGCATGCCGGCGATGCCGCCCCGGCTGCTCGAGCCGCGGGAGGAGTCGATCCCCAGCCGGGCCACCGTGCGGGCGATCAGCTCGCCGTCTGTACTCTGGCTGACCATCACCGAAATCCGCCGCCCCCGGTAGGCGTAGGGCATCAGCAGCAGGTGACGGTGCCAGAAGGCGAGGATGAACCGCTGCTCTCCCTGCTCCCACTGGCGCACCCGCTCATCGCCGTGGTGGCGCAGCCGCACGGTCGCCCGCAGCAGCCGGATGAACCAGGCCGCGAGGAACGAGACGATCCCAACCGGCGGGCTCACACCCTGAACTGCAGGTCGAACAGCCGCTTATAGGAGCCGCCGAGGGCCAGCAGCTCGCGGTGGGAGCCCTCCTCCACGATACGGCCGGCTTCGACCACCACGATGCGGTCCGCCCGCGTAACGGTCGACAGGCGGTGGGCGATGACCAGCGTCGAACGCCCCTGCATCAGGTTGTAGAGGGCCTTCTGCACCAGGGCCTCGGACTGGCTGTCGAGATGCGAGGTCGCCTCGTCGAGGATGAGGATGGGAGCGTTCTTGAGCAGCGCCCGGGCGATGGCCAGCCGCTGCCGCTGCCCGCCCGACAGGCGCACGCCCGCCTCGCCGATCACCGTGTCGTAGCCCTTGGGGAGCTGCATGATGAACTCGTCGGCGTAGGCCGCCGCGGCCGCCTCCCGTACCCGCTCCAGCGGCAGGTCGAAGCGGCCATAGGCGATGTTGTTGCGGATCGAGTCGTTGAACAGCACCGTGTCCTGGGTGACGATACCGATCAGCGCACGCAGGCTCTTGAGCTTCAGGTCGCGGACGTCCACGCCGTCGAGGGTCAGCCGCCCGGCCTTGGGATCGAAAAAGCGGGGCAGAAGATTGACCAGGGTCGACTTGCCCGCACCCGAAGGCCCCACCAACGCCACGATCTCGCCCGCCCGGATGGACAGCGAAACGTCGCGCAGCACCGGCCGCTCCTCATAGGAAAAGGAGACCTTCTCGTAGGCGATGGCCTCGCGCACGGTGGCGACGTCGCGCGCGCCGGCCCGCTCCTGGATGTCGTCCGGAACATCCATCAGCCGCGCCACCCTCTGGCCCGAGGCCATGGCCTCCTGCAGGATGAGATTCACCTTGTTGAGCTTGCGGATGGGATCGTAGAGCATCAGCAGCGTGGTGAGGAACTGCACCAGCTCCGGCGCCGAGAGCTCGCCGGCGCGAATCGACTTGCCGGCGTAGATCAGCAGGCCCGCGGCGCCCACCACGGCGATCGATTCGACCACCGGGCCGGCCGAGTTGGCCAGCATCTGGGCCCAGAGGTTCACCCGCAGGTGGCGCCGGGTGGCCTCGCGGAAGCGGCCCAGCTCGAACTCCTCCATGCCGAAGGCCTTCACCACCCGGTGGCCGCGCACCCCCTCGGTCATCAGGCTGGCAAGGTCGGCCATGCGCTCCTGGCTGCGATGGCTCGTCCGCCGCATCCCCTTGCCGAAACGGACGATGGGATAGAGGAGCAACGGCGCCGCCACCAGCGAGATCAACGCCAGCTTGAAGTGGGTCGAGAGCAGCAGGGCCAGCAGGGCGACGAGGGTGAAGGACTGCTGGAACAGGTCGAGGAGCCGGTTGGCGACGGCGTTCTGCATCAGCGCCACGTCGTTGATGACGCGGGCCACCAGCTCTCCCGACGGGTGGTCGGCGTGAAAGCGGCTCGACTGCTGGAGGATGCGCCGGTAGAGGTCGTTCCGGATGTCCGTCGTCACTCCCAGGCCGATGTGCTGGAAGGCGTACCCCGAGCCGAAGTCGGCGAGCGAGCGCAGCAGGAAGACCAGCACGAAGAGAATGGGGACGAAGTAGACGACGTTGTCGCGGTTCACGCCCAGGCGCCGCTTCAGCGATTCGTAGCTGGTGTCGATCTGGTGCGCCAGGTTGAGCCGCCGCTTGAGGTCGCCGAGAGCTCCGCGCTCCGGCCGTTTCGAGCCGGAGCCCGCCGGCTCCGACGTGATGGCGCCGAGCGGCCCGGGGAGGCTGTCGCCGGCGAGGAGCACCTCGCCGAAAATGGGTTTGATCAGCGCCGCCGTGCCCGCCGTGGCCGCGGCATAGACGAGGATGCCGGCAGCCGCCAGGACCGCCCAGCCTGCGTAGCTGCGCAGGTAGTGCCAGAAGAACGACGACATTCTCTTCACGGGGACGTCGCCTCCACGAGCATCTCCGCCACCTCGCCCGCCGCCCGGCCGCTGGCGCCGCCCGCACCGAGACGGCAGCGCACTTCGGCGAGCGCCGTCCGCATCTGCCTGCGCGCTTCGACGTCGGTCAGCAGGCGGGCCGCCTCGGCGGCGATCCGCTCGGGGTTGACCTGCCCCTGGATCAGCTCGGGCACCACCCGCCGGCCCAGCACCAGGTTGACCAGGGCGACGTTCGGCAGCCGCACCAGCAGCCGGGCGAGGAAATAGGTCCAGCGCGCCAAGCGGTAGACCACGACCATGGGAGTGCCCAGCAGGCCCACTTCCAGGGTCGCCGTGCCCGAGGCGCAGAGCGCCACGTGCGAGTCGGCCACGGCCGCGAAACGGTCGCTCTCGACGATTTCCACAGACAGCCCTGAGAGCTCCACGGCCTCCTCCAGCAGCTCGCGGGGCACGGTGGGCGCCCGGATGATTCGCGCTTCGACGGGAAGCCGGGCGGCCAACCGCTCCACCGCCGCCAGCAGCGTCGGCAGCAGGGCCTCGACCTCGCTCAACCGCGAGCCGGGCAAAAGGGCGACGCGAAAAGGACCGTTCTCCGCTTCGCCCCCATCGCCGCGATCCCAAACGTTGGGCAGGACCGGCACCTCGTCCACCAACGGATGGCCGACGTGGATCACGTCCACTCCGTGGCCGCGGTAGAAGTCCACCTCGAAAGGGAAGAGCACCAGCATGCGGTCCACCAGGCGGGCGATGGTCTTCACCCGGCCCTTGCGCCAGGCCCAGACCTGGGGGCTGATGTAGTAGACGATTCCCAAGCCCCGCTCCTTGAGCTGGCGGGCGAGGCGGAGGTTGAAGTCGGGAAAATCGATCAGCACGGCGAGCGACGGGCGGCGGCGGTCCACCTCGTGGAGGAGGTCGGCGAAGACCTCGCGGATGCGCGGCAGCACCCTGAGCACCTCGGTGATGCCCACCACCGCCACCTCGGAGCTGTGGGCCACGGCCTGCAGGCCCGCGGCACGCATCTCGTCGCCGCCGAGGCCGAAGGCGGCGAGGCCTGGCACCCGCTGCCGCAGCTCCGAGATCAATCGCGCACCGTGGAGGTCACCCGAGGCTTCGCCGGCGACGACCAGCAGCTCGCGGGGATTCGCTCGCATGCCGCTCAAGGAATGGGAGCCGGCGGACCCGAGGGGAAGAAATACATCAGCCACGCCACCACCAGGCCACCCCCCACCATGCCGAGAAAGATCTGCAGGAAAAGCTTGACCTGCTCCTTGCGGTCGCGCCGCCAGAGAAGGGTGAAGAACAGGCTCACGATCAGGGCGTAGGTCACCATCAGGAGAAAATGGCTGAGCATGGTTCACTCCTTCTTGCCGCGGACGATGTCCCAGGCGTCGAGCACCAGCAGCAGGTTCATCAGCCCTGCCGTGAGCAGGAACGCGGTGCCGTACTCGTACCCCGCCCCCATGATGTTCCCCTGGTAGTGCAGACCGTAGCGGAGGAGGAAGTATGGAAAGCCCGCGCCCATGGCGCCGAGGGTCGCCAGGATGGTGAGCGGCTGACCGGCGACGACCATGTAGAGGTTGCCCTCCAGCTTGCAGCCGAGGAGCAACGAAACGACGACCAGCACGAAGAAGGCCAGCCCCCGCCGGTAACGCTTCAGATAGACGTGGCCCAGCCCCGGCACCAGCCAGGCCGAGAGCACCGCCACGACCAGATTTCCCTCCCGCCGGGCGGCCGGCGACGCCTGCTGCGCCGTGGGTGTGCTGCCGGATTCGGCCAATCAGCCCTCCTCTCGCGCGAAAAGCGCCCGCAGGCGCTCGCGGGAATGGCGCAGGTCCTCGGGAACGAGCCGGACCTCCGCCAGTACCGTCATGAAGTTCGTGTCCCCGTTCCAGCGGGGGACGAGATGAAAATGGAAGTGCCCGGGCACTCCCGCGCCGGCCGGCCGGCCGAGGTTCATCCCCAGGTTGAAGCCATGAGGCTGGTAAGCCGCCTGCAGCACCCGCTGGGTGGCGAGCACCAGCGGCCAGAATTCAGCCAGAGCCTCCGGCCCGCTCTCCTGCGGCGAGGCCAGATGCTCCAGGGGCGCCACCATCAGGTGGCCGTTCGAGTAGGGATGGAGGTTCAGCATGACCAGGTGATGCCGGGCCTTGAAGACCACAAGGCCCTCCGCATCGTCCGGTAGGCGGGCCGCAGCACAGAAGAAGCACTCGGAATCCGTCGGATTCGCGGTGATGTAGGAGTACCTCCAGGGAGTGAAGAGCTGTTCCATCCAGGGTCCGGAGAAACGGCGGACGTCCTTTTCAGGAGACGCCCGGCCGCTTCAGCACTCGTCGTTGAGAAGCTCCCTCAGCTCCTTGCCCGGCTTGAAGTAAGGGATCCGCTTGGGCGGCACCTTCACCTTGTCGCCGGTCTTGGGATTGCGGCCGGTGCGCGCGCCGCGATGCCGGATGCGGAAGCTGCCGAACCCCCGCAGCTCGATCTTCTCCCCATCCTTGAGCGAATCCACAATGCTGTCGAACACCGTGTTGACGATGATCTCCGCATGTTTTTTGGTGAGCTGAGTGGTGCGGGCAACCTCTTCGACCAGCTCGGCTTTGGTCATCCCGTCCTTCAAGGGCACCGTCATCTCCCACCCCTTTTCTCTCATGGCCACAGCGGGGCCCCTAGCCTTGCCGGTAGGAGCTCCCGCCGTCCCGGGTCCCAAGAGCTACTCCTCCGCTTCCTCGGATTCCTTGTCAGACTCGCGCTTCTTGCCGCGGGCCTCGCCTTCGTCGCCCAGGCGCGCGGCGGCCGCGGCCTGCAGCTCCGCCAGCTCCTCTTCCGTCGGCTGCGACACCCCCCGCATCGAGAGGCCGACCTTCTTCTCCTCCTCCTCGATACGCAGGATGCGCGTGCGCACCCAGTCGCCCACCTTGAAGTGATCCTCCAGCTTGGCGCCCGCCGGCACGTCGATCTCGCTGATGTGGGCCAGGCCCTCGAGACCGTTGTAGATGTCGATGAAGAGGCCGAAGTCGGTGACGTTCACCACGCGGCCGTCGAGCGTGTCGCCGGGGTGGTGCCGGCCGGCGAAATCCTCCCACTCGTTGGGCATGAACTCCTTGATGGAGAGGGAGACGCGCTGGTTCTCGACGTCGATGTTGGTGATGCGCGCCTTGACCGTGTCGCCCTTCTTGAGCACCTCGCTGGGGTGCTTGACCCGCTTGGTCCAGCTCATGTCGGAGACGTGGATCAGACCGTCGATGCCCTCGGTGATCTCGACGAAGGCGCCGAACTCCGTGAGGTTGCGCACCTTGCCCTCGATGACGCTGCCCTCGGGATGGCTGTCCTCGAGCTCCTCCCACGGATTGCGCTCGGTCTGCCGCAGCGACAGGCTGATGCGCCGCTGGTCCATGTCGAGCTCGGAGACGATCGCCTCCACCTCGTCGCCCACCTCCAGGATCTTGGCGGGGTTGACGACCTTCTTGGTCCACGACATCTCGCTGACGTGGATGAGGCCCTCGACCCCCTCCTCGATCTCCACGAAGGCGCCGTAGTCGACGATGGAGACCACGCGGCCCTTGACCCGCGAGCCGATGGGGTACTTCTTGTCCACCAGCGTCCAGGGGTCGTCCGACCGCTGCTTGTAGCCCAGGGAGACGCGCTCGGTCTCGGGGTCGAACTTGAGCACCACCACCTCGACCTCGTCGCCCACCGAGAAGTGCTCCGAGGGGTGGTTGACCCGCCCCCAGGAGATGTCGGTGATGTGGAGCAGGCCGTCGATGCCGCCGAGGTCGATGAACACGCCGTAGTCGGTGATGTTCTTCACCGTCCCCTTGAGGCGCGCCCCCTCCTCCAGCCGCTTCAGCGTCTCGGCCTTCTTCTTCACCAGCTCGGTCTCGAGCACGGCCTTGCGCGACAGCACGATATTGTTGCGCCGGCGGTCCAGGCTGATCACCTTGAACTCCAGCTCCTGGCCGCGCAGCGACTCCAGGTTCTTGACCGGCTTGATGTCCACCAGCGACCCGGGCAGGAAGGCGCGCAGGCCCACGTCCACCGTCAGACCGCCCTTGATGCGGTCGGTGATGCGGCCCTTGATCACGCGGCCATCCTTGTAGGCCCGCTCCACCTCGGTCCAGCGCCGCATGCGCAGCGCCTTGGAGTACGACAGCAGCACGTGCCCCTCGAGGTCCTCGGTCTTTTCGAGCAGGACGTCGATCTCCTCACCGACCCTGACGGACAGCTCGCCGCCACGGTCCGTGAACTCCTCGATGGGGATCAGGCCTTCCGACTTGTACCCCACGTCGACGATCACCGAGTTGGACGTCACGCCGATGATGCGTCCCGTCACGATCTCACCCTCGGTGAGATTCCTCATGCTCTCGTCGTACAGCTCGAGGAGCTTGCGGTACTCCTCCGAGTCCCGCTCATCCTCGGACTCAGCCGTCATCAACGACTGGTCCTCGAGTTCTTCACTGGCCGGCATAATGAAAACGTTCCTCCTTGGGCTTGGATTCAGGCGCTCAGCCTGTCTTCCCCCACGGCCGTGGGGGTGTCGAGCTCTACTTAAGTCATTGAGAACTCGGGCCTTCGAGTATAGGGGTGGCGGGAGCCCCTGTCAATCCGCCGAATCCGCCGGCATCGCGCCACCTGAAATGCACCCGGGGAGCCCCTCCAGGCCTCACTCCCCCGCCTTCGCGGAGAGGGCCGCCACGGCCTCCGCGACGGCGTGACCCGTGACCGCCACCGCCCGGGCCAGCGACGGTTTGGCGCGTTCGGCCTTGCGCACCGCCAGGGAGGCCTGGGCGGCGGCCAGGCGGGCGATGGGCACGCGGTAGGGCGAGCAGGAGACGTAGTCGAGCCCCACCCTCTCGAAGAAGTCGATCGACTGCGGGTCGCCGCCGTGCTCGCCGCAGACACCGAGGTGCAGGTGCTCGCGCGCCGCCCGGCCCTGCTCGCAGGCGAGGCGGACGAGCTGGCCCACGCCCTCCTCGTCGATGCTCTGGAAGGGGTCCCACGGCAGGATCTTGTGCTCCACGTAATACGGCAGGAAGCGGCCGGCGTCGTCGCGGGAGTAGCCGTAGGTCATCTGGGTGAGGTCGTTGGTGCCGAAGGAGAAGAAGTCGGCGTGCTCGGCGATCTTGCCGGCCACCAGGGCCGCGCGCGGCACCTCGATCATGGTGCCGATGAGGATGTCGAGCTGAACCCCCTCCTCCTTGAGGATGCGGCCGACGATGCCCGCCGTCGTCTCCCGCAACGCCACCATCTCCTGCACCGTGCCCACCAGGGGGACCATGATCTCCGGCCGCACCTTTTCGCCGGCCTTGGCGCGGACGCAGGCGGCGCGGACGATGGCCTCCACCTGCATCTCGTAGATCCCGGGCACCGTGATCCCCAGCCGGCAGCCGCGCAGACCCAGCATGGGATTGGTCTCGGCCAGGGCCTCGGTCCGCGCCTTGACGGCGGCGGGATCGATCTTCATCTGCTCGGCCAGCCCCTTGAGCAGCTTCTCCTCCTTGGGCAGGAACTCGTGGAGGGGCGGATCGAGCAGACGGATAGTGATGGGCAGGCCGGCGAGCGCGGCGAAGATCCCCTCGAAATCCTTCTGCTGCATGGGCAGGAGCTTGGCCAGGGCGGCGGAGCGGGTGCCGTCGTCCTCGGCCAGGATCATCTGCCGCACCCAGGCGATGCGCTCGTCGTCGAAGAACATGTGCTCGGTGCGGCAGAGGCCGACGCCCTGGGCCCCGAGGGCTCCGGCCACCGTGGCGTCGTGGGGCGTGTCGGCGTTGGCGCGGATGCGCAGGCGCCGCTCGGCGTCGGCCCACTCCAGGATCCTGGTGAAGGCCTTGGCGGCCGGCGACGGCTCGGCGCCGTCGAGCAGCACCCGCAGCACCTCGGACTGGCGGGAGAGGATCGCGCCCGCGATCACTTCGCCGGTGGTGCCGTCGATGGAGATCTCGTCCCCTTCGTGGAAAACCTTGCCGGCGACCCGCAGCTCGTGCTCGTCCACGTCGAGCTCTCCCGCGCCGACGATGCAGGGCTTGCCGTAGCTGCGGGCCACCAGGGCCGCGTGGGAGGCCCGGCCGCCGCGGGCGGTGAGGATGCCGGCGGAGGCGAACATGCCCACGATGTCCTCGGGCGAGGTCTCGGCCCGCACCAGGACCACCGGACCCGTCGCAGCCATCTCGGCGGCGCGTTCGGCGGTCAAGGCGATGCGTCCGGAGGCGGCGCCGGGGCCCGCGTCCACGCCATGGGTCAGCAGATTGCCGGCGGCGATGGCCTTCTTCTTCTGCTCGGGGTCGAACTCCGGCGCCAGCACCTGGGCGAGCTGCTCGGGCTGGACGCGACCGAGGGCCTCGCGCTGATCGATCAACCCCTCCTCCACCATCTCGACCGCGATGCGGATGGCGGCCGGGCCGGTGCGCTTGCCGGTGCGCGTCTGCAGCATGAACAGCGTGCCGTGCTGAATGGTGAACTCCAGGTCCTGCATGTCGCGGAAGTGCCGTTCCAGGTTGGCGGCCACCTCCTCGAGCTGGCGGTAGGCCTCGGGGAAGTCGGCGCCCAGGCCGCCCTTGCCGGCGCCGGGGGCGATGTCCTTCGGCGTCCGGATGCCGGCCACCACGTCCTCCCCCTGGGCGTTGGTGAGATAGTCGCCGAAGATTCCCTGCTCGCCGGTCGCCGGGTTGCGGGTAAAGGCCACGCCCGTGGCGCAGTCGGAACCGCGGTTGCCGAACACCATGGACTGCACGTTGACCGCCGTGCCCAGCAGGCCGGTGATCTTCTCGATCCGCCGGTACTCGCGGGCTCTGGGATTGTCCCAGCTCTGGAACACGGCGTGAATGGCGCCCCAGAGCTGCTCCTGCGCATCCTGCGGGAACGGCCTGCCATGCTCGGCGATGATCCGTTTGAAATCGGCGACGACGCCGCGCAGCGACTCGGGGGTGAGCTCGAAGTCGTTGGTCGCGCCCTGGCGTCGGCGGGCGTCGCCGAGGATCTTCTCGAAATCGTGGTGGGGCACCTCCAGCACCACGTCGCCGTACATGGTGAGCAGGCGCCGGTAGGAGTCGAGCACGAACCGCTCGTCGACGCCGCGCGCGATCATCGCCGCGATCGTCGAGTCGCTCAAGCCGAGGTTGAGGACGGTGTCCATCATCCCCGGCATCGACCGCGCGGCGCCCGAGCGCACCGACACAAGCAGCGGATCGGCCGGATCGCCGAAGCGCTGACCCGTGCGCTCCTCGAGCAGGGCGAGCTGCCGGCCGACCTCCTCCTTCAGGCTCTCGGGATACGTCCCGGCATGGTCCTGGAAGAAGGCGCAGACCTCGGTGGTAATGGTGAATCCGGGCGGAACGGGAACGCCCAGCCGGCTCATCTCGGCGAGGCCCGCGCCCTTGCCGCCGAGAAGGCTCTTCTGGTCGCCGTCACCCTCCGCCGTGCCGGCGCCGAACGCGTAAACGTACTTGGATGCCATGTCGTTACCTCCCCATGCTGCGGGCAATGCCCTGCGGTGGCGAAGCTACCTCAATCAGGGAGGGTGTTGCCAGTCCCCCGGGGTGTGGGTCCTCACCCATAGGCGCTAACTTTGGCCCCAATGCTTCGTGTAGGGGCGGGTCTGGGCGGCAGGTTGGGGGCTCGACCCGCCCTGATTTCGACGATTTCGCCGCT
>JBAPYB010000343.1:0-12650 GCA_049284515.1 Thermoanaerobaculia bacterium | reverse complement strand
GGAGAGGAGGACGTCGCCGGCATGCAGGCCCGCCCGCGCCCCGGCGCCCTGGGCCCCCAGCGATTCCACCACGACGCCGGGCGAGGGCTTCAGGCCGCCCCGGGAACAGGCCCCGAAACCCAGGAGGGCGCCGGTCAGGAGGGCGGTCCGGACGGCCCGCCCTGGATCTCGATGGCAGCTCATGAAGGAGATGGCTATCGAAAAAGAAATGTGTCGATGACTCGATGATAAGGGACAAGCCGGGTCCCGCGGGAGGGAGAGGAGTATCATCCCACGCGGAAATGCCCCCGAAGCTCATTTTCGAAGATTTGCTCGGGCGACTGCGACGGCGGCGGCTCAACCGCCGCGCCGTGCAGGAGCTCAGCCGCTCGCTGGCGCTGATCGTCGACCGCGACGCCCTGGAGGCCAGCGTCGCGGCCCGCATCCGGGAGCTCTTCAACCCCGGCCGCATGGTCATCCTGGAGCCGGACCCGGCCACCGCCAGCTTCCTTCCCGGCTTCTCGTTCGGGCTTCAGGAGGGAGAGCTCTCCGGGTTGCGGCTGGCAGCCCGGGGGAAGCTCGCGCGCTGGCTGGCGGTGAACGAGACCTGCCTGCTCCTCGATCGCCAGCCGGGAGTCCATGAATATCTCGATCCGGCGGAGCGCGACCTGCTCGACGGGCTGCGGCTGAACGTCTGCGTGCCGATGGTCTCGCTCAACCGCTTGACGAGCATCCTGTTGCTGGGCTCCGGCCGGCCCGGGTGGACCGTGGGCCGCGCCGACGCCGAGCTGCTCAACCTGTTGGCCTCCCAGGCCAGCCTGGCCTTCGAGAACGCGGCCCTCTACCGCGCCCAGCGCGAGCGCCTCGACCGCCTCTACCGGGCCGAGCGCCTGGCCGCCGTGGGCCAGCTCGCGGCCGGGGTGGCGCACGAGATCCGCAACCCCCTGACGGCGATCCGCTCGACCATGCAGTACCTGCTGCGCGGGCTCGATCCCGGCGAGCCGAAGCACCAGTTGGTGGCGGAGCTGCTGAGCGAGGTGGATCGCATCAACGGCACGGTGGGGGAGCTGCTCAGCCTCAGCCGCACGGGGGAGATCCACAGGTCGGAGATCGACCTCCGGGAGCCGCTCGGCAAGGCCGTGCAGCTCGTCCAGGCCCGTGCCGCCGAGGAGCAGGTGACGATCGAGAGCGACCCGGGCCGTCACGAATTGCGCGTCCTCGGCGATCCCGGCTCCTTGCAGCAGGTGTTCCTGAACCTGCTGCTCAACGCCGTGCAGTCGATGCCCGGCGGCGGCCGGATCTCGGTGACGGTGACGCCGTGGTCGGCTCTCCGCGGCTCCGGCGGCTGGGTGGAGGTGCGCATCGCCGACACCGGACCGGGGATCCCGCCCGATCAGCTCCGGCGCGTCTTCGATCCGTTCTTCACCACCAAGCGCGACGGCACCGGCCTGGGGCTGGCGATCTGTCACGGCATCGTCGAGCAACACGAGGGAGAGATCCGGATGGACAGCGAGCTGGGAGCGGGAACCACCGTCTCGGTGCGCCTGCCCTGGATCGGGGGATGATCGGGGGATGATCGGGGGATAGCGATGGCCAACGTTCTGATCGTGGACGACGAGCGCCCCATCCGGCGCATCCTCTCGGTGCTGCTGGACGAACGGCACCACCGGGTGAGCGAGGCCGGCTCGGGCGAGGAGGCCCTGGAGGCGGTGGCCGGCGGCGAGGCCAAGCCGGACCTCGTGCTGCTCGACCTCAAGCTGCCGGGCATCGACGGCCTGGAGACGCTCAAACGGCTGCGTGCCCTCAAGCCCCGGCTGGACGTGGTGATGATGACCGCCCACGGCACCATCTCCTCGGCGGTGGAGGCGATGCGGTGGGGAGCCTTCGACTACGTCACCAAGCCCTTCGACAACGACGAGCTGCTGATGGTCGTCGACCGGGCGCTGGAGATGCGGCGCCTGAGCTCCGAGGTCGAGGCGCTGCGCGAGGATCTCGAAACGCGCTACGGCTTCAGCGAGATCGTCGGCGTCAGCCGTGAGATCCAGGAGGTCTTCCGCCTGATGGCCAAGGTCGTCCGGGTGGACGTGACCGTGCTGGTCACCGGCGAGTCGGGCACGGGCAAAGAGCTGGTGGCCCGCGCCATCCATCGCCGCAGCGCGCGGGCGCAGGGCCCGTTCGTCGCCGTCAATTGCAGCGCCATCCCGCAGACGCTCGTCGAATCCGAGTTCTTCGGCCACGAGAAGGGGGCTTTCACCGACGCCCGGGAGAGCCGCCCGGGCCGTTTCGAGCAGGCCGAGGGCGGCACCCTGTTCCTCGACGAGATCGGCGACCTCGCTCTCGACGCCCAGGCCAAGCTCCTGCGGGCCTTGCAGGAGCGGCAGGTCCAGCGCGTCGGCGGCCGCGCCCCCAGACCGGTGGACGTGCGCGTCGTCGCCGCCACCAACAAGGACCTGGAGAAGGAGTCCCGCGAGGGGCGCTTCCGCGAAGACCTCTTCTGGCGCCTCAACGTAATGCACATCCGCATTCCCTCGCTGCGCGAACGGCCGGCCGACCTGCCGCTGCTGATCGATCACTTCGTCGACCGCTTCAACCGTGAGCTGGGCCTGGCAGTGGAGTCGATCGCCCCGGACGCCCGCCTGCTGCTCTGCGATCACCGTTGGCCGGGCAATGTGCGGGAGCTCGAAAACACCATCTGCCGGGCCATGATCCTCTGCGAGGGGGACACCCTGACGCTCTCCGACCTGCCGGGGCGGGTGCGCGGCGAGACGGCGGGGGACGGCGGCCTGCCGCGCTCCGACCTGTCCCACCTGAGCCTCGCCGACGCGGTCGCCGAGGCCACGGAGCGGCTGGAGAAGATCATGATCCTCTCCCGCCTGGCCGAGCACCAGGGCAGCCGCACCGCCACCGCCGAGAGCCTGGGAATCTCACGGAAAACCCTGTTCAACAAGATGAGGCAGTACGGCCTGTCGGGAGAGGAGGGCGAGGAGGGAGCCTAGGCCCGCTCCCTCAAGCCCCCTCGCATGTAGTCGAGGTAGAGCTTCTCCAGGTTCTCGTAGCGCAGCTCGTCCCGCGAGCGCGTCAAGGCCTGGCGCCCCTCCTGGAGGATCCCCACCCGGTCGGCGAGCTGGCGCGCCCAGAAGAGGTCCTGCATGGTGATCAACAGCGCCTTGCCCTGGTCCCGCAGCTCCTCCAGGATCTCCACCAGCTCGGCTGCCGCCTTGGGATCGAGCCCGGAGAGCGGCTCGTCGAGCAGCAGGGCCGGAGCCCCCTTCATCAGGGCCGCCGCGATGCCGAGCTTGCGGATGCCGCCGGGGCCGAGCTCCGACACCCGCTGGTCGAACGCCGACTCCGGCAGCCCGACCTCGCGCAGGGCCATCTCGCAGTCGTGCCGGCTGGGGTGCCGCCGGCCGCCCAGGCGGGCGAAAAAGTCCAGGTTCTGGAGCACTGTCAGCCGGCGGTAGAACGTCGTGGTGTCCGCCAGGTAGGCGACCTGGCTCTTCGCCTTCAGGGGCTCCCGCGACACGTCGGCGCCGGCGATGCGGGCCCTCCCGGCGGTGGGCTCGGCAAGGCCCAGGAAGAGGTTGACGGCGGTCGTCTTGCCGGCCCCCTTGGCGCCCAGCAGGCAGTAGATCTCGCCGGCTGCCACCCGCAGGTTGAGGGCGTCGAGGGCCAGTTTGCCGTTGGGATATCGCTTGCTCAGGTCGATGGCCTCGATCATAAGCCGTACCCCGCGTCGTGACGTGAAAAGAAGAAGAGCGCCGCGGCGCCGAGCGCCAGCGTTTCGGCGGCGAAGACCGCGATCATGGGACGCGCCGCCGCCAGTCCCTGGCCGATCGTTTCCTCGCGGAAGTTGAAGCGCGGCAGCGATCCGGCCGCCACCGGCCGGCGCGACACGTAGCCGCTGAAGAAGAGGATGTGGGGGCTTTCCGGGTCCCCCGCGTCGGCGGCGCGCAGCCACCGGCCGAGGGCCGGGCGAAAGGCCCAGGCCTGATCGAGAAAGCTCGCGTCGCGCGCCAGCCCCGTGCCCGCCAGCCGCTCGGCCAGATCTCCCGCCAGCGACGCGGGCGAGAGGCAGGCCAGGGCCTGCGCCAACCGCGCCTGGCCGAGCTTGCGCTGCAATACCCGGCGGCGGACTTCCTCCTTTTGCACGAAGCGATGGGTCTCCGCCTCCGCCGAGATCCGCTCCCAGGCGAAGCCGTCGGCCGCAGCCCATTGCAAAGGCCGCCACCGGCGATCCCGGCCGGCGTTCTCGCGGGCGATCCGCTGGTCGATCGCAGCCATTTCCCCGCGGGTCTCACCTTCGTCCGGGATGGAGTGCAGGCCCCGGGCGAGCAGCCCGCCGACCGCCGGCACCACGAGGCCGGCCGTCACCCAGAGCCAGACCAGAATGCTGAGGCTGGTCGAGGAGTCGCGCGCCAGCGAGGAGACGAGCAGGGCGGCGAGCACTGAGAGCAGGAGGACCCATAGACCTACGAGGGCCACGAGGCCGGCCTTGGCCAGATCTCCGTCCTGTAAGGGAATGCCCCCCAGGCGGGCAGCGAGCAGGCTCAAGGCCGCCGCGCCCAGAAATGGCGCCGCGAGCCCGCACCAGATCGCCAGGAGCTTGCCCGCGAAGATCTTCCAGCGGGCTTCCGGGTAGGTCAGCACGAGCTTCCAGGTCCCCGCCCGGCGTTCGCCGCAGACCGTGTCGTAGCCGAGAAGGAAAGCGGCGAAGGAGAGCACGAGGCGGATGACGAAGCTCCAGTCGACCGGCGTCGAGAACGGCAACCGCTCGTTGCCGCGGTGGATCCGGGAGAGCTGCGGGGCCACGAGGGGGCTCAACGCCTGGCTGTAAGCGTCGGGCGTCGCCGACTGGCCGCCGTCCACCACCAGGGAGAGCCGCCAGGAGGGTTTGAGCGCCGGATGCAGGATCTCGACCGCCTGATCCACCGTGGCGCCGAGCATCTCCCGGGCGTGATCGTCCGCCAGCCACCGCTGCTCCTGCTCCTCGGCGCGGTACCGCGCTGCCGCGGTCACCGCCGCAAGCAGCATGAGAACGACTACCAAAGCGGCCGAGGCCCGGAAACGGATCGTGCCGGTCAACTGGCGGATCTCGTGCCGCAGCACCGCGGCGACGGTCGCCTCGCGCGGAGCTCCGCTGCTGGTCCAGGACATGGCGATGCCGGCGGTCTCCGGCATCGGAAGGCTTCTCAGGCGCTCCGCCATGGCTTCATCCCAGCTCGTAGCGCCGGAAGCGCGCCCAGGCTGCCGCCGCGGCGAGGACGTTGAAGGCCAGGAGAGCGCCGGCCGCGGCCGCTCCATGCCGGAGAGAGGTCGAGAAGTCCAGGCTCCGATAGGCGAAGCGAGGCATGTCGTCGAGGGCCAGGCGCCGCGAAGCGTCGCGTTGGATCTCTTCCCGGTCGCGGCGAACCCGGGCTGCCACCTCGGGCTCGCTCAGGCGGCTGAAGAGGGCGGCCACCCGCTCCGGCGGCACCTCGTCGGCAGACAGGCCGAGGTACACCGGCCAGGGGCGGAGCCCTGCCGGCGAATCGTCGGTGAACCAGCGCCAGGACCGGAACGCGTCCTTGTGCTCCATGTAGGCGAGGAGCGCCAGCCGGTAGCCACGGCAAGCGGCGAGGAAGCGGTCGTGCTCGGCGATGGACGTGCCTGAGAATGCCTCCGATAACAGGTCGAGGAGGGAGGCGGGCGAGACCACGGCCAGGGCTGCCTCGAGCCTCTCCCCGACTCGCAGCCTCGCCTCGTACCGCTGCTGAACCGTGAAGATCTGCGCCGCGTTCCAGGCTCCGGACCGGGCCTCGAAGCGGTAGTAGCCCGCGAGCGAATCGTAGTAGGCCGCGGAGCCGTTCCGGTAGCGCTCCGCCCGGTGCGCGCCGTTGGCCACGGAGATGGCGGTGTGGCCGCTGAAGTTGGCGCGCAGCGGATCGCGCCGGAGCTCCTCCCCGAGCCGCCGGGTCAGCCCGGCGGTCAATGCATGAATCTCCCGTTCAGAGCTTCGCCGGGCTCCCTCGGTGCCGACCAGATCGTTGGCCACACCCTGGGTCGCAGCGGGAAGGGCGATCGTGAGAATGAACCAGACAAGGACCGACAGGCCAAGAGCCCTGGACGTCGTGCGGGAGTGAAGCGAGATGAGAAGGCCAATGAACGACATGAGCGAGAGATAGACGACGTACCCGGCCGCCAGGCCCGCGACGCGCAGCCCTTGATCCATCGTGAGGAGGGAGCTCACCTCGAAGCGGAAGAGCGCCAGGCTCACCAGGAGACCGACCGCCAGCGGCAACAGGAGCGCGAGGAGACCGCCGGCGAGCTTGCCGGCGAGCACGGTCCGCCTCGTCACGCCGTTGGCGAAAATCGCCGGCAGCATCCCGGCCTCTCTCTCCCCGGCGATGGCGTCGTGAGTGAGGAGAAGAGCGAGCAGGCCGAGGACGACGCTCACGATGGTGGTCAGGTCCACGGGGGGCAGGGAGACCAGGAGCTCATTGCCGCCGTAGCCGGACGTGGCCTCGATGGGAATGGAGAACCAGTGGATCGCCACTTCCGTCCCCAGCCGCGAGTCGAGGCCCCGATCGAGAACGCTCAGGGGCTCCGGCGGACGCACCAGGACGGGCTGCAGATAGGAAAACACGGAAACGGCCGCCAACTCCTGCCGGTGGCTTGCGACCCGGTCCCGGTAGCTGCTCAGCCGGAGGTTGTAGTCCCGCGCCGCGATCAGGGTGGAAGAGTAGCCAAGGACGATCGTCAGCAGCGCTCCGACCCAGAAGCGGAAGCTCGCGAGGTGATGGCGCAGCTCTTTTCTGACGATCGCGAAAAACACGGTCTCTCCCTCCCTCCGGGTCTCTGTCGTTCACCGTACGGAGACACAGTATACCCGCTGCTTGTGCACCCCTCGTGCCATCCTTTGAAGGGCTCTACCCCGGAATTCGAGGGCGGCCCGGGGTAGGCCCTTACCCAACCCTGGGTAACCCTTTACCCGTCGCCGCTTCCTCCAGAAGCCGCAGCCCTTCGAAACTTCCACTTTTCGCGGGTTTTCAGGCCTGGCCCGCCCCTTGCACAAGGCCGCTGGCGTCGGTCAGCAGTCACGATCCAACGAAACAAACTGAAGCCCGGGAGGCACGATGCTCCGCACGAGCAGTTACACGATCTTCGTCAAGCTGCAGGATCAGGCTGAGGACGTCCTGCTGGTTCACGGCTATACCGGCGCCTATGACCGGGTGTCGAGCGGAGTGGCGGCTTTCCTGCGTTCGCGGGAAGTGAAGCGTGCGGCGAAGCCGCTGTATGGGGACTGGAGCCTGGAGCCCGAGTCGCCGGCGATTGCCGCCGTTTCGGATGCGACGATCGATCAGCTCCGGGAGCAGGGCTATCTCACCGAGCTCTCCCTGGACGAGGAAGAAACCTTTTTCTCCGCGCTGACGGTGAAGCTCCACGAGCGCGCGCTGCGGCAGCCGCCGAGCTTCATCTTCATGCCCACCTACGATTGCAACCTGCGGTGCTCCTACTGCTATCAGGACCACATGCGGACCGATTGCAACTTCAAGCACCTGTTGCACTCGATGCGCAAGCCGATCGTCGACCGCATCTTCGCCGCGCTGCCCAGGATCGAGGAGCTGCACGGCCTCGCACCTCAGGCGGGCCGGCGCCGCAACATCGGCTTCTTCGGCGGCGAGCCGCTGCTGGCTGCAAATCGCGAGATCGTCGAGCACATCCTGGGCCGGGCTTTCGAGATGGGGGAGGCGGACTTCTGGGCCGTCACCAATGGCACCGAGATCGACGCCTATCGCGACCTCCTCGGCCCCGCCGGCATCGCCCAACTCCAGATCACGCTCGACGGTCCGCAGCAGGAGCACGACAAGCGGCGGATCTACAGTGACGGCTCGGGCTCCTATGAACGGATCGCCGGCAACATCACCATGGCGCTCGAGCTGGGCGTGGCGGTCAGCGTGCGCCTGAACGTCGACCGCACCAATCTCAACAACCTGCCGGCCATGGCGGACGAGATCGTCGCCCGCGGCTGGGACCGCTGCCCGGGATTCGGCGCCTACACCTCACCTGTGCGGGCCGGCAACGGCAAGACCGAGTCCAAGACGACCCTCAGCTCCTGGGAGCTCGACCGCGAGCTGACCCGGATGCGCGAAGAGCACCCGAACCTGGGCGTCCTTGCCCGGCCCGACGAGGGGATGCGGGCCAAGGTGGGACGCATCTTCGCCGACAGTCGGGAGATCGTCCCCAGCCTGCGGCCGAGCTTCTGCAGCGCCCACGACCGCATGTACATCTTCGACCCCTTCGCCGACATCTACGCCTGCTGGGAACGGACGGGAGACGCCAAGGTCCGCATCGGCCGCGTGACGCCCGAAGGAGAGGTCGAGCTGCGCGACGATCAAACGCAGATCTGGCGCAACCGCACCGTGGCCAGCAATCCGGTCTGCCGGCGCTGCCGCTACGCCCTGCACTGCGGCGGCGGCTGCGCCATCCTGGCTTTGAATCAGAACGGCGCCTTCAACTCCAATTATTGCGACGGTTTCGCGAACCGCTTCCGCGCCAGCGTCGCCGAGGCTTACCAGGAGCACGTCTCTGGAGCCGGCCCGGTGAGAGTGCAGGCGCGGGTCTGTGATCTGTAAATGCTGCTATCCGGCGAGGAGTGATGAGTTATGAAAAAGACCCGCGACGAGATGACCCGCCTCAATGGTGCAGCGTTTCGCATCGGCGTCGAAGCAGTACGTAGCGGTGGGTTGAAACTGTTGGTCGAAGAGGCGCTGTCGGAGGTTCTTGGAAAGGTAACTAACGGCGCGGCGTGCACCGAGTTCACCTGTAACGTCTACGCGGCACCACCGCCTCCGAAAGGCTAGCTGGCTTCTCTGGCCAGGCAAGGCGGAGAAGATCTCGAAATAACCATAAAGAAAGGAGGAAGAAGTAAACACGTAGTGTCCGAGGCTGTGGTGTTCTACGAAGCGATAGGAAGTGGTCTCTGATTCACAAACCCACGGTGGCGATCCGGCCAATCAAGGACGCGGACATCACCACCACAAACAGGAGGTCAAGCTCATGCGTTACCTACGTTCCTCGCTAGTGGTAGCTGTTTGTTTTTGCCTCGCCAGTGCGGCCATAGCGCAGACCAACTCCAATGTGAGGTGCCTGAATCTCGGCGATCTCGCCGGCAAGCCCGCAAAGGTGCTCTGGGCAAATTCCTTTAGTACGTTTCTGGACGCTCATCGGGGTGAGCTGTCCACGAACCAGACCAAGCTCGTACAGCAGGCGATCGACTTTGGCTCCTCGCGGAGCTTCGCGCTGAACAACGCTTTGTCGCTCCATACGATTAAGGGGCTGCTGGCGAGCGCGCACCAGTTGCTGACGAACGACCAGTTCAGCGAGATCTTGGCAGGGATGGGCTCCGACACACAGCAGTCGTTGTTCGAGGCTGGTGCGATCACCGATTTTGCATGTGCGTGCACGGTGGGCCCTGGTGATGGCTGCCCCTCCGGTTACCCGTGTGCGGTCGGTTGTCACACGTGGGGCACGGGCGCGTGGAATGGGCTCTGCACGGGCACGGCACAACAGACACAGTCGGGCCAGCCGGAACAGCAGTAGCGGCTAAACTACGCGGATAACCAAGGCTGAACTCTCGCGAGCGGTTGGGTCTCCTCTCGAGGCCCAACCGCATTTTGTCGTCGTGCCTCGTCGGAAGGTGCCACCCGAACATCCACATGGGAGTCTCTCCACGGCTTCGAGCCTGCAATCGACGAGATTTTCTCGAAATAGTCCTGCTCTGCTCACCGCCCCGCCCCCCGCCCCATCCGCTCCGCAATCCGCAGCGCCATCTCCAATGCCTGTTCGGCATTCAGCCGCGGGTCGACCTGCGAGCGGTAGGCGCGGCGCAGGTCGTCTTCCTGGATGCCGCGGGCGCCGCCGATGCACTCGGTGACGTTGTCCCCGGTGAGCTCGAAGTGGACGCCGCCGAGTTGGCCTCCGGCCCGCTCGTGCAGGTCGAACGCCGCTTCGAGCTCCGCGAGGATGTTCTCGAAGCGCCGCGTCTTGTAGCCGTTCGGCAGGGTCTCGGTGTTGCCGTGCATGGGGTCGCAGACCCAGAGCACCGTCCGCCCCGCCCGCCGCACGGCGTCGAGCAGGGGCGGCAGCTTGTCGGCGATCTTGCCGTGGCCGAAGCGGTGAATGAAAGTCAGGCGGCCGGGCTCCTGCCGCGGATCGAGGACCTCGGCGAGCTCCAGCAGCGCTTCGGGCGTCATCGACGATCCCACCTTGACCGCGATCGGATTGGCGATCCCCCGGAAGTATTCGATATGGGCGCCGCCGATCTGCGCCGTGCGCATCCCCAGCCAGGGGAGGTGGGTGGAGAGGTTGTACCAGCCGGCGCGCCGCGGCACCTGCCGGGTCTGCGCCTGCTCGTAGAGGAGCTGCAGGGCCTCGTGGCTGGTGAAGTAGTCCACCCGGTTCATCTCGCCCGCGCCCGCCTGCGGGCCGGCCAGCGACTCCAGGAAGTGGAGCGAGTCGCGGATGGCGGCCACCCGGCGGTGGTACTCGTCGGCGTAGGGAGAGTGCTGCACCCAGTCGAGGTCCCAGTATTCGGGGTGATGGAGGTCGGCGAAACCGCCGTCGATCAGGGCGCGGATGAAGTTGAGGGTGAGCGCCGCCCGCTCGTAGCCGCGCAGCATGAGCTGGGGGTCCGGCGTGCGGTCCGCGGCGGTGAAGGCGGCCCGGTTGATAAGGTCGCCGCGGTAGGACGGCAGGGTGACGCCGTCGCGCGTTTCCAGGTCCTCGCTGCGCGGCTTGGCGTATTGTCCCGCGAAACGCCCCACCCGGATGACCCTCCGGCGGGCGCCGTGCACCAGCACCAGGCTCATCTGCAGCAGGATCTTCAGCTTGCTGGTGATCGTCGGCGACGTGCACTCCTCGAAGCTCTCGGCGCAGTCGCCCCCCTGGAGGAGGAACCGCTCGCCGCGGGCGGCTTCGGCGAGCTGGCTTTTGAGGCTCTCGATCTCCCAGGAGGTCACCAGCGGGGGCAGGAGCGACATCTCATGCACCACCTCCTCGACGCGCTGGGCATCCGGGTAGTTCGGCTGCTGGAGCGCCGGCTTCGTCTGCCAGGAGGTCGGGGACCAGGTGGCGGTGGACCAGTCGGTGGCGAGAGTCATGGTAGTCAGCCACTGTACACCAAGGCCGGCATCCGAACGGCGCCTGGCGTGAGGCTCTGCACAAGGGAGAGTGCGCAGGATGGGCGATTGGGAGACAGCGATTCTGGCCTATGGCTCTGCCATTGCGGCATGTCAGGTCTCCTGGAAGCCCGGCTTCCAAGGGACGGTGGCGGCATGGACCTTGCGAAAGATGGGGGTACCCCCAATGGTGGGGAAACGAGAGAAACGAGAGGTACTCACATGAAGAAACTAAGACCGCTTCTCCTCGTCCTGCCCTTGACCTTCGCGGCTCTCACGAGCGTGCCGCCGGCTCGCGCCCAGGCCGCCTGCAACCTGCTCTGCGTCGTAGGCGACCATTGCTGCATCATCGACAACGAGGCGAGGTGCATCCCGAACGCGATCCCCTGTCCCCCGTAGACCTGCAAGGGGCGCCCAAGGCGGGCGCCCCTTTCCCCCCAGCCTGCTACTTCTTGACCTCGAAGTCCTTGGTGCCGGCCGAGGTGCCGTCCGCCAGGATCTCCACCTTGTACTTGCCCACGGGCCAGCCCTTCGGCTTGGAGACGTGGAACTCGGTGGTCGCGGGACCGGTGGGGGCGATCGTCTGGTCCTCGTCCTTGACGGACTGCCCCTTGTCGCCGAACGTCCATTTTGCCGTCAGCTTGACGCTCGCGGCAGTGCCGTCGGAGCTCACCACGGCGTAGATGGTGTCCTTCGGTCCGAAGGTGGTCGTAGCGTCGGTGACCTTCTTGTCGGGGCCAATCGCCTTGCCGAGGTCGATCGAGGTGACCTTGAAGGGGGCGGGGGTGGGAGTCGGTGCGGGGGACTCGACGGGTGCCGGAGCCACCGTCTCGGGCGGCGGGGCCTCTTCCTTCTTCTTGCAGCCAAACAGGGCGAGGCAGCCTACCAGCAGCACCAGGATCAGGGTCGTCGTACGATGAAAGCGCATGGTCTCTCTCCTATTTCTCACTCAGTGGGGATTTTGATCGTCTGCCCGGGGTGGATCATGTCCGGGTCCTTGATGATGTCGCGATTGGCTTCGAAGATCTGGCGCCACTTGTTGGCATCGCCGTAGAAGTGCTTCGCGATCTTCGACAAGCTGTCGCCGGAAACGATGGTGTACGTCTGTTCCTCGGACTCCGGGCTTGGGGCGGTCGACGAGCTGCCACCCTCCACGTCCGAAAAGTCGGGCTTCTCCTCATCAGCCATACGGTCCTCCTTTCGAGGGTCACTCAGGGTTGTTCCAGGGGGTTCGTGGACCGGGATCAGGGGAGCGAGCTCGGGAGTCGGTCCACAGCAAGCAGCCCAAGAGTACACCACATCGCTTACGAAATACCTTACGGGGGTGTGGCGAGATTTCCTGTTCCCGCGGACGGAGACGGTTGTCTCAGGAATTGAACGCGGGGTTCCGGGACCTCGGTGCCCCTGGAAACGATAAGGAGATTGCCATGATTCACCGCACGTTCGCTCCCCTCGCCACTCTCGCGCTCCTCGCGCTGACCCTCGCCACCACCGGCTGCTCGCACGGCAGCAGCC
>JBAPYB010000342.1:0-19303 GCA_049284515.1 Thermoanaerobaculia bacterium | reverse complement strand
CGGCGAAGGCCGCGCCGTACACCATGGGTGCCGCCGCTGTGCCGGGCGCCTCGCCCGCGCCTCCGCCTCCCACCCTGCCGCCCAACGTCGCCTACGACCTCTCACTCCAGCACCCGCGCAGCGTCTTCCAACTGCTCAAGCAGCAGTATTCCCGCTACACACCGGAGATGGTCGAGCGCGTCACGGGCATCCCCAAGGACCAGTTCCTGAAGGCCGCCGACCTCTTCACCTCCGTTCGCAAGGACGGCGACATGAAGAAGGTCGCCACCATCATCTACGCCGTGGGGTGGACGCAGCACACCTTCGGCACGCAGATCATCCGCACGGCGGCCATGCTGCAGATGCTGCTGGGCAACGTCGGCCGCGCCGGCGGCGGCGTCAACGCGCTGCGCGGGCATTCCAACATCCAGGGCGCGACGGACATGGCGGGCATCTTCGACAACCTGCCGGGCTACCTGAAGGTGCCGACGCCCGCGGACGCCAGTTTCGCGGCCTACGCGAAGCGCATCACGCCCACCGCCTCGAAGCCCACCGAGTGGGACTCGTTCAACTATTGGGGCAATACGTCCAAGTTCGCCGTCTCGCTGCTCAAAGCCATGTACGGCGATGCGGCGAAGGCGGAGAACGACTGGGCGTTCGACTACCTGCCGAAGGTCGACCGCAACTACTCCTGGACGAACATCTGGGACAACATGTACCGCGGCAAGGTCAAGGGCATGCTCGCCTTCGGCATGAACGGCGTCGCCATCGGCCCGGATTCGCAGAAGAACATCGAGGCGCTGAAGAAGGCCGACTTCCTCGTCGTCGGCGAGATCTACCCGGACGAGACCAGCGAGTTCTGGATGGCGCCGGGCACTACCAAGGACGAGATGAAGAAGATCAACACCACGGTCTATCGCCTGCCCTGCGCGGGGTTCGCCGAGAAGGACGGCTCGATGACCAACTCCTCGCGCTGGCTGCAATGGAAGAACGCCGCCCTGCCGCCGCCCGGGCTGGCGCGGCTGGACCAGGACATCGTGGCGCAGATCTTCCTCAAGGTGCGGGAGCTGTATAAAAAGGACGGCGGCAAGTTCCCCGACCCCATCCTGAACCTCACTTGGCCGTACACGGATCCGCTGCATCCGTCGCTCTCCGAGATCGCCAAGGAGGTCAACGGCAAGGCGCTGGCGGACCTCGAGGACCCGAAGACCCAGCAGCAGATCAAGGCGGGCCAGCAGCTCCCCGGCTTCGCCTGGCTCAAGGACGACGGCACCACCTCGTGCGGCAACTGGCTCTATTGCGGCTCGTGGACGGAGGCCGGCAACCAGATGGCGCGGCGGGCGCCGGAGGACCCGTCCGGCCTCGGCATCCACCAGGGCTGGGCGTGGTCGTGGCCGGCCAACCGCCGGGTGCTCTACAACCGCGCCTCCTGCGATCCCGCCGGCAAGCCGTGGGACCCGGCACGGCGGCAGGTCTGGTGGAGCGAGGCGGGGCAGAAGTGGGTCGGCAACGACGTTCCCGACTTCAAGGTGGACTCCCATCCGCACGACCACATGGGGCCGTTCATCATGAATCCGGAAGGTGTCGCCCGCATCTTCGCGCCGCTCGCCGCCTTCGCGGACGGGCCGTTCCCCGAGCATTACGAGCCCATCGAAAGCCCGGTGAAGAATCCGCTCCATCCGCAACAGTCGAACAATCCCGTGGTCAAGAAGTTCACCACGGATCACGACAAGTACGCCAAGGAGGGCGACGGGTTCAACATCATCTGTACGACCTACCGCCTGACGGAGCACTACCACTACTGGACGAAGAACAATCCGGTGAACGTGCAGCTCATCCCCGAGCCGTTCGTCGAAATGCCGGTCGAGCTCGCGGAATCCCTCGGGATCAAGGGCGGCGACAAGGTCAAGGTGACGAGCGCCCGGAGCCACTACCTCGCCAAGGCCTTCGTCACCAAGCGCATCAAGCCGATGACGATCGACGGCAAGAAAGTGTTCCAGATCGGCATTCCGATCCACCAGGGCTTCCGCGGCATCGCCGAAGACGAGGGCCGGAACGACAGGACGCTGCTCAACCGCCTGTCGCCGACGGTCATCGATCCCAACGCCTACACGCCCGAATTCAAGGGCTTCCTGGTCAAGCTCGAGAAGGCTTAAGGGGGAACCGCCATGAGCCAAGCCAATCTGGAAGTCCGCCGCATCTCGGGCCACGCGGGAACCGTTCCCGGCAGCGGTTTGAAGCGGGACCTCGAGGTCGCCAAGCTGATCGACACCACGACCTGCATCGGCTGCAAGGCCTGCGAGGTGGCCTGCCTGGAGTGGAACAGCCTCTCGTTCAGCGACACCACCTTCCAAAACAGTTACCAGACCATGCCGGAGACGACCTGGAACTTCTGGAACCTGATCAAGTTCAACGAGTACGAGCCGGAAGGCGACGGCAACAACCTGATGCTCCTGATGCGCAAGGACCAGTGCATGCACTGCGAGGAGCCGGGCTGCCTGATCGCCTGCCCGGCCGACGGCGCCATCGTGCAGTATGCCAACGGCATCGTCGACTTCCAGCAGGACCAGTGCATCGGCTGCGGCTATTGCATCACCGGCTGCCCCTTCAACATCCCGAAGATGAGCCCCAAGTCGCAAAAGGTTTTCAAGTGCACGCTCTGCGTGGACCGCGTGAGCGAAGGCCTGGAGCCCGCCTGCATCAAGGCGTGCCCCACGGGCTGCCTGCACTTCGGCACCAAGGACGAAATGACAGCGCTGGGCGAGAACCGTGCGAAGCAGCTCCGCGAGCAGTCGGGCTTCGCCCACGCCGGGGTCTACGATCCGGCCGGCGTCGGCGGCACCCACGTGCTTTACGTGCTGCACGACGCCACCAATCCTGAGGCCTACGGCGGCCTGCCGAGCAATCCGCACGTGCCGTGGACGGTGTGGCTGTGGAAGAAGCCGCTCAAGTGGATCGGCAACCTCGCCATGGCCGGCGGCCTGATCGGCGTCTTCGTTCACTACCTGCGCTTCGGGCCGAAGACCGTCGAGGAGGATCACGAGACTCCGAATCCGGGGGAAAAGCCATGAGAGACGAATCGCACCTCCTGCCGAACGGGCGCGTCCAGCGGTACACGTTCCGGGAGCGGCTCATGCATTGGGTCGCGGGGTTGTCCTACCTCTACCTTCTCATCACCGGCCTCGCCTTCTGGTCCCCCTGGCTGTTCGGGTTGTCCGCCATTACGGGCGGCCCCACGATCTCGCGCGAGCTTCATCCGTGGGCGGGCGTGATCTTCTTCCTGGCAACGGTTTGGATGTATGGCGTCTGGAGCGGGCAGATGCGCGAATCGCCGGGCGACAAGCAGTGGTGGCACTCGATCAAGCACTACATCCGCAACGAGGACGACCAGGTCCCCGACGAGGAGCGGTTCAACCCCGGCCAGAAGCTCCTCTTCTGGGGCTTCTTCTGGTGTGGGATCGTCCTGCTGCTCACCGGCTTCGTCCTCTGGGTGCCCGAGTGGATTCCGTGGAGCCTGCGCTTCCTGCGGCTGATTTCGGTGATCCTCCACCCCATCGCCGCCTTGTTCACCATCGCCCTGTTCATCGTTCACGTCTACATGAGCACGGCGGTCGAGCCGGGCGCCTTCTCGTCGATCGTCCGCGGGGACGTGTCGCGCAAGTGGGCGGAGCGTTTCCATCGCGCCTGGTATCAGCAGGTCGTTCGTCAGTCTCCGAAACAGGAATGATCCGCGACAAGTGGGACCAACGAATCCAGCGAGCGACCGAGCTCGCTGGACGGTACCCTTTCGCCGCCGAGGGCCTGCGCTTCTACGAGCACGTCGCCAGCTTCCAGAAGTCGCTGTACGCGAACCTTGCGGCGGGCAACGGCGCGGCGAAGGAGCCTCGCCCGCCGGGTGGGCTCCGCGACGAGATCGAGATGTTCGTCCTTCTGCCCTGGTTCGGCTCGTTCCTCGCGTTCATCCACGACGTGGCGCCCGCTCCGCTCGCGCAGTCGGCCGCTGAGCTGAATGCCGCCGGGGGGATGCGCTGGGAAGAGGTGCTCGATGAATTCTGGCGGGCCGCGCCCGGCTCTGCGACCGCCACGACGCTCGAGCCCGTCGAGGAGCTGATGGCCTGGGCGTTTCTGCAGCCCTACGCCGAGCACCTCGCGGACCACGCGCCGCCACCGGAGGTTGAAGGCACGCCGTTCCTCTGCCCAGTCTGCTCAGGAAGGCCGCAGGTCGGCGTCCTCAGACCCATGGGGGACGGCGGCAAGCGCTCGCTGATCTGCTCGCTCTGCGCCACGGAATGGGACTTCCGGCGCATCGTCTGTGTCGCCTGCGGCGAAGAGGACGTCGAGAAGCTCCCCGTCTACGTCGCCGAAGAGCACCCCCACGTCCGCGTCGAGGCCTGCGACACCTGCCACTACTACATCAAGACGATCGACATGACGAAAGACGGCCGGGCCGTCCCCGTCGTCGACGAGCTCGCCGCCATCCCCTTGAGCCTGTGGGCGGCGGAGCACGAGTACACGAAGATCAGCACGAATTTGCTGGGGATTTGAGGGGGGGCTTTGTTACTCTTCGACCAGGGCCAAGGCTTGATCGACGAGCTTCTCGGAGAGGTACATGCCCGCAGCCAGCAACTTCTTGACGACGGGCCGGGCGGCTGGAAGAAGCCCAAGGCGTTTTGCGCGGAGGACGAGCCCCAGGGTTCCAATGAGCGGGAGTGCAAGAGCCTCGGCACAGCGGCGAGCTTCGAGGTCATCGATAACGGCCACTGTGCCCGGGTGATCGAGGGCCCAGGAAAGAACGGAGGTTTCCCCAGGTCCCAGCTTCCAGGCCAGCACTCTGGGTGACGACCGCACCGGCGCTACTTTGCGCAGCCAGGGCGTGGACTTCAGGATCGCTGCGGCAGGATCTTGAGGTCCACGATGGAGTATCTCCTTGGAGACCGCGTGAGGCACGCAGACTTCGGGGCCCTCGACCTGGAGCAGGTCGATGAGGCCGGCGTGAGAGAGAAAAATCAGTGGTGACGCGTTGACGACCGGAGGATTACTCACGCGCGATTTCTCGGGCGAGTTGCTCCAGATCGACGTGGAAGACGTCAACCTTTTCGCGGGCGAGCGACATCAAGAAGTCCGTCCGATCGAGGCCGGCGAACGCTGCCGCCCTTTCCTGGGAGATCAGGCCCTTCGAATACCAGCGAATCGCTGCGGCCAAACGGACCTCCCTTTGGACTTCCGTCGGAGATCGCCTCAGGGTCTCGTAAACCTCGTCGGGGAGCTCGATGGTCATCGTTGGCATCTTGTGTCTCATCGCCCTGGTTGAAGACCGGTGCAGGACTTGCGGATAGCTTAACACCGCTTCCCTCCATCAGAGCCTATCGAGGATGCCAGGCCACCTGCACCAGGAACGACCGGGTGACCCCAGGATGGCTCGCCTTCTCCAGAAGCGGATAGCCGAGGGTGCTCCCGAGGTCGATTTCCAGCCCTGAGCGGAGGTGGATGAGGCCGGCGCTGAACCCCAGGAAGGCGTCGCCGATCTGGCCGGGCTTGCCCTGGCCCCGGGCGGTGCTGAGATCGAAGCCCGGGCCGGTGAGGCGGGCGTCGAAGTCCCCCGGCGGCAGGGGCGCGCCGAGGACAAGCCGCGGCGCGAGCGACCAGGAGGCGCCCAGGGGGCGCGTGTACTGGGCGCCAAGATAGGGCGTCACGTAGTGGACGTCGCTGCTGTGGTCCAGGATCCCGGTAACCCCGGCGTCGCGGCCGGCGAGGATGCGGTAGTCCATCTGGTAGCCCTTGATCTCCAGGTGGTCGTAGAGGAGGCCGCCGGTGAGGGTCCAGCGACGATCGGCGCCGGCGGGCGAGAGCTCGCGGATGAAGGCGCCCCCAATCCCCCAGTGGCGGTAGTCGCCCCGGGGGTTCGAGAATTCGGCGGTCTGCGGCAGGTCCAGAGGGAGGTCGTGGAAGAAGAAGGGGCGCAGCACCTGCCGGCCCGTGTCTCCCGAGACCTTCATCGAGTCGTAGAAGCCGAGCACGGAGAAGCCCCAGCAGTCTGAGATCCCGCGGCCGGCGTTGAAGGCCACCATGGGGCCGGCGATGTGCAGGAATTCCGCGTCAGCCTGGGCGTATCCCACCTGGAGGGTCTGCTGCCACTTCCCGGCCTCCATGCGGTCCGCGAGGAACGGCAGAGAGGTGTAGCGCGCATCCTGCCCCGCCTCGGGCAGGTGCTCGGCGATGAAATGGACGTCCTCACTGGCCGCCCGGGCGGGAGCGGCGCCGAGGATCAGGCAAGGGAGAAGGGCCAGGATCGTCTTGGCGTTCATGGAGGCCATGATATCGCGCTGACCCTGGCGCCCTCTCAGCCTGGGTCCCGAAGAACTTCCAGGACGTGGTAGTAGCCAGGCTCCACTCCAGGCCCAAGCGCGAACCGCTCGGCAAGAGAAAACGCCCTCTCGAGACTCTCGACCAGGCAATAGCGATTGACATGGACTTCGGTGGCGATGCCGTTGCACGAAAGGGGTGAGCACTCGAAGAAATCTGACAGGTCTTTACTGGCGATATCGAAACCCAGGGAGCGAAAGGACGGAGGAAGCGGCTCTACGGCGAGGTCTGGAAGCGGCCATGGTTCCGCTTCATCGCCAAAGCGGACGGGCAGGAGCTTGTAGGCGAAGACGCTGTATCCCTCCGAACCCGGGGGAATGATGGAAGAGGCGTCGTGCACGGTGTTGTAGAACCCGAGATCGTTGTGAAGCCACCGCTTGATCCAGCCGTCAGGCGCGGGAGCGATGCACGTGCTTACGCTACAGATCTCGTCTACCGGATCGATCGCGGTCCAGCCCGGCGGCACGGCAGTGAGCTTCGGAAAATAGCCTGCAAGTTGCAATTGCATGGCATTCGAGGTGCAAAGTTACAGGCCACGAATCCGCAAATACTCCTCGCGAGCATCCGCATCGATCTCGACACGGATGGACTCGGCCCAATGCGCATTGGACCCGCGTGCCTTGACCCCGGAGATCCAGTACTCGTCCCCGGTCGCTTCATCAAAGTAGTTCCCGCGGACATCCCTCTTGGAACGCTTGAGAGTGCGCCCTCGGTAGTAGACGCTGAGGCCGGTCTGCGAGAAGGTGACCCACCCGATGCGCCCGCCGGCGCCGTCGAGGTCCCCGTCCTTGTTCTCGACGTACATGACCCGGCGGGTCCGTCCGCGCGTGAGCTGGTTCGTCTTCATGTCGGAATACCTCGGCGGGTCCTCAGGCTGCGAAGCGTAACCGAGGAGCACGGCCGCACGCAACGGCGCGTCAGTCAGCGGGGTCGCCGCCCAAGATCCAGATTGAGCTAAAGCCGCTTCAGCAGCTCCTCATACTCCGCGTGCGGACCGATCCAAAACCAGAAGACTTGGTCCTCCTCCCGTAGACCCAGGGCCCGATAGCCGATCCCGATGCGCACCGAGAAGATCGGTTGCGCTGAACTGACCCGCTTGAATTGCAGACTGGAATGAAAGGGATCCGAGCGCCAGAGTGCATAGGCTCGGGCTGCCTGATCTTGGACGGCTGCAGGGAGTTGGTCGAGCCGTTTCCGGAAGTTTTTTGTGACGCTCGACTTCACTCCTCGGTCATCCTGACCGAAAAAGCGTCAGCGAGAGGAGTGGTGTCGCCGGCAGCAATCTCCTGGCGAGCCATCTCAGCCAAGCGGTTCCACTGGTCATCCGAGGTGGCGTCAAACCGTACCGCCCACGCCTGTTCATCCTCCAAGTCGGTAAGGATGCGTGTGGCCACCGCGTTCTGCACGTCAGCCGGCAATTTCTCGATCTCCGTGATCGCGTGTCGCAGTAACTCAGTCATGAGGATATGCTAGCATGTTATCCCTCCCTCGCGTAGAGACGTTCCCAGCGACGGTGACCTGTGACGGGGCGAGGCAGCCTCTCGGTGACCTCGCTGCGAGCTCCTACCATCATGCAAGATGAGGAAGAATCTGGAAAGGCCGGTTTCTGCCGAATCGGTAGACCTCGAAATCCCGGCGGTCTGTGGTGAAGACGAGGTCCGTCTCCAACTCCTCCGCCAACATAACCAGCGTCGCGTCGGCATAGTCCATGGGGAGATCCGCGTATTTCTCGATCAGCTCACGGCAACTTCGAAGCGTCGCCAGACCAGCCGGGATCAGCGTGGCGCCTCCAGAGAGAAAAAAATCCAGGCACGACTCACGACCGCCGGGAGTACGGCCCAGCAAATGGGTGGCCTCCGTCAAGACCGCTTCGGTGCTGACCACCGCCCCACGCCATTCGGAGAAGAATTCTGTGAACCGGTGGTGATGGGTCTGCCTGCGGTCCAACAGGGAGACCAGCGCCCCTGTATCGAGCAGCAACTCACCCGCCACGCTTAAGCGATTCCAGGATGTAGGTACGATGGTTCTCTGCCAAGTCTGGCACACCCGAGTCCAGAGCGCCCAGCAGGTGCTGGACACGGGCTGAAGGTTTGTCGTCGTTAGCCGGGGTGAGGCTGAAGAAGCTATACAGGGCCAAGCGGACGATATCCGACCTCTTGCGCCGCAGACGGATCGCGGCGGCTTCGAGAGCTTGGTTCAAATCGGCCGGCAGGCGGATCGTGAGCTGATCGGGCATTCTGGACTCCTTAGCAGCGCATTGCTTTGCACTGCATTGCAAGTCAGAATACCACAACAGCGACCTGCTTGTCGTACACCACCCAAACCCTCTGGAGAATCTACCTCTACTCCCTTTCCGGGTCACGTCGAGCCAGGGACGCCCCTTGAGGGTGGCGAGCACTCTCTTGCTGTGCCTCAGCTCCCCTACCCATCCCCATTAGAGCAACTTGGAACCAACTAGGACGCAGGAAGCTTCCTATTGACATTATCGGTCGGATCTGGCATCTTCTCGTCGTCGCATAGAGATCTGCAAGGGTTGATGAAGGCTGTCAGAGCACAATTTAGCTGATCCCGACGCCGCTAATGGCGCCGGATTCGGGCCGAAAAGGCCCTAAAAGGAGAAGATCATGGCCAAAGAAGGGACGTACACGGGGAGAATGGGCAGCTTGCAGCGGTTCAACCTGGCGCTGACTACCAATAAGGCTGAACTTCAGGACCTGGAGCCCAGCCGCGTCAAGTTCGACGGAATGGTGAACCAGACCCAGGACATCGCCAATCGGCAGGCGGCTCTCCGGGCCGAGAAGCAGGAGCTCTCAAAACAGCTCAGGACTCAGCTCATCGAAGCCGAGCGGATGGGCAACATGATGCGCAAGGCGGTGCAGGCCCACTACGGCATCCGGGCTGAGAAGCTCGCCGAGTTCGGCCTCCAGCCGTTCCGTGGCCGCCCGCGCGTGGCGCAGACGACTCCTGCCACGCCGGAGACGCCGCAGGAGACTCCCACTCCCACTACCGCGCAGCCCACGACGCAGCATCCCACCACGCCGGCAGCCGCCGACGCCGCGAAGTAAGTCTCCCCGCAGGTTTCTCGAAGAGGGGCATGCCCGGCATGCCCCTCTTTTTTGTTCCCGGTGGGCTGAACGTCATCCGTGATCTCCAGAGTCTGCTCCAGCATCTCCAGAATCTGGTTCTGCGCTGGGGAATCTGCGCCAGCATCCCGGGAGCTGCCACGACTTCTCCAGACGTTGCTCCAGCGTCTCCGGAGTTTTCTCTGGCATCCGCGGAGCTATGCCGACTTCTCGGGAGCTGTTCCAGCATCTCCAGAGTTTGGTCCAGCATCCGCAGAGCTACGCCGGCTTCCAGGGAGCTGCGCCGACTTCTCCAGATGTTTCCCCAGCGTCTCCAGAGTTTTCTCCGGCATCCGTGGAGCTACGCCGACTTCCCTGGAGCTGCCACGACTTCTCCGGAAGTTGCTCCAGCATCTCCAGAGTTTTCTCCAGCATCTGCGGAGCTGCGCCAACGTCTCTGGAGATGCCGCGACTTCTCCGGATGTTGTTCCAGCGTCTCCAGAGTTTTCTCCGGCGTCTGCGGATCTACGCCGATATCCAGGGAGACACGCCGACTTCTCCGGATGTTCCGCCAGCATCTCCAGAGTTTGCGCCAGCGTCCGCAGAGTCACGACGACTTCTCTGGCGCTGCGCCGACTTCTCCGGATGTTTCGCCGGTATCTCCCAGAGTTTGCCCGGCATCTGTGGACCTGCGACCAATCTATGGTGCTGCACGCCCACCCCAACAGGTTCAAACCCGGCAAGTCCCTGTCTTGACGAGGATTAAGGATCAGCGTAAACTATCTACATTCCATAGAATGAATGGCATATATCTGACCATCAGGGTACGACTGACTAGCTTTGAAGATTGGTGGATCTAAGATGATAGAAGAGCGAGGAGTTTTCTGGTCCGTTCAAGATCTTGTAGAAGAACTTGAGCCAATCCACTTGGAGGAGGTCAACGATGAGGTCAACGCTGAGTGTAAAACGCCTATTCTATGGAGCTATAGAATTCCTGCAGGCGATAAGCTTGAAATCAAGAAGCAGCTCGAGCGGCTGGGAATTCATGAAGGCACATTGTATCCTGAGATGGAACAACAGGCAGCTTATTTGAAACGTGTTTGGCTGGTGGCAGGAAAGCCGCCCAGCGGGGCGGGTAGCGCATAAACACAAGCTTGCACCGGAGGCCGGCTTCGCCGACCGCCTTCCTACCCGAAACGCCTGGTGATGTAGTCTTCGGCCTGCTTCTTCATGCGTAGATCCCGGCACGCGAAACCGCCTCCGCCGACAACGCAGGCGCGTCGTGGAGATCGGCGGCGATCTTGTCGAGTAAGGCGGGGAGCCTTTCGGCTTGGGGCTGCGGGTTCGAAGGGGTAAGAAGCCCTTCGACCGCGGAATCGACTGCTTGAAGCAGGATCTCGCGTACGGCCCGCGCATCCTTTTGGGCTGCGCCAGCCCGTAAGCGGTGCTCCTGTTCTGAAGAAAGCTTGAGCGTGATTGTCATCCACCGATCTCCTCAAAGTCCATCCTACCATCAGAGCTCTCGCAGATGCCAGGCCACCGGAAGGTCTGCTGCCACTTCCCGGGGGCGCCGCACGGTCCGCCAGGAACGGCAGCGAGGTATAGCGCGCGTCCTGCCCCGCCTCGGGCAGGTGCTCGGCGATGAAATGGACGACCTCGCTGGCCGCCCGCACGGGAGCGGCGCCGAGGATCAGGAAGGAGAGAAGGAGGAGCGTCTTGGCGTTCATGGTCGCCATGGTAAACGCAAATCCGCTTGACCGGAGATGCCTTCAGGAGTAACTTTGGTTTGTTACTGCGAAAGCCCACCCATGTCCGAAGTCATCTATAACCTGTACGAGGCGAAAACTTCTCTCTCCCAGCTCGTCGATCGTGCCGCCAGCGGCGAAGAAATCATTCTGTCTAAGGCTGGCAAGCCACTCGCCAAGCTCGTACCGTTCCGGCAGCCGCCCGAGCCCCGCAAGCCCGGCGGATGGGAAGGCCGGGTGCGCATCGCGGACGATTTCGACGCGCCTCTGCCTCCGGAGTGGTGACAGGTCTGCCTGCTCGAGCAGGCAGACCAGCGCCCCGGTATCGAGCAGCAACTCACCCGCCACTCTTGAGCGATTCCAAGATGTAGTTAGGGCTCATCACAGAATAAATATGCCAGTTCTGATCGAGTCAACTTCAGTCCGGCCCAACGGGTCGTGAGATCCCAGCCCAGGGCTGAGGCCGAAGGCCGATGCCCTGGGAAAAAGGGCACCCCTCCCTGCGGCCTGAAGGGCCGCGAGAACTTGTACGGCATGTTTTTTCTCGCACGGACCGAGGCGCTGAGGGACGTCGCCGGACACCTCAAGAAGAGCTCGAACGACTGGCTTCGCAACCGCGGCCCTCAACGCCGGGCCAACGGTCTCGCGACCTTTCAGGCCGCACCGCGTTGTCAATCTCTCCACCCAGGGCATCGGCCTACGGCCTCAGCCCTGGGCTCCGTTCTCCCGGCCCGTTGGGCCGGACAGGCCGGCCACTCGCGTCATCTTGAGTCTGAGGGTGAGTCCCGGAGAACAGGTGCTGCCTCTCGCTCCAGCAATCGCCCCGCGGTGCTGCCTTCGATTCGGTTGATCCTCAGCTCGGCTCGGAGGTGTCTCCGGCGGCCCAAAGGGCAAAGTAGGCCTTCTCCAGCCAACAGCCCAACTGTTCCAGATCCATCTGGGCCAGGTTGTGCTCGCTGACGTCGTCCGGCACCGCAATGCCGTCAGTCCGAAGTATGTCCAGAAGATAGCGTGCCGCTGCCTCTGTGCGCCCTTGGAGGAGACCCTGTTCGAAGTGTTTCTTGGCGAAATCGCTTTGATATTCGTATCCTTTGATCATGGTGCCTCCAGATCTGGCCAGTGGTCTCATTCGAGGCGTCAGTGCAAGGTCGTGCCAAATTCCGGCGGATGAACGACGCCCTGCCGCATCAACCATTCATCGATGAGCCGATAGACCTCTGCGATCTCCTCGTCAGAGCGGCCATGGGCATGCATCCAGTCTTCGAAGGGCCTTTCGCCTGCCAGGATGCGGCCCCACAAATCCTCGAACTGTGGCTCCGTGATGCCGCAAGCCGAGAGCCACTCCTGCTTCGTGGGGTCGAGAATCTCCTGCGCCATCAGGTCCAAAAGTCGATTTCGATTTTCTCGTACGAGCTCATCCAAGAAGTCGTTGACCGCCGCTTTCTTGGTTGCGGGAAACCGGCGCATTTCCATCTGGTCATTGAGATGCTCTCTGACCCGGCTGACGCCACCGGCTGCCAACCAGCTTCTCAGATCGTCCACTGAGCTGGAGACTGTCCGGAAGCGATCAGTCTTCAGAACGTCCAGCGCATATCCAAAGTTTCGGTGGAGAACCTCTTTCCAATCGTCAGACTCCAAGTGCTCAATGAGCGACATTTGCCTTCTTCTCCTGCCAGGGTGAGTCGGATTCGAGTCGGCCCTAATGATAGATCGATCTCGACCGATATTCCCGTTTACCTCCTCACAGGATCAGGACCCACGCAGACGGGCCAATGCGGCAGTAGTTACCCGAACTATCTCGGGATCCTTGATCGACCGACCGATCTGCAGCGCCTGCTCCAGCAGGGCAATCGCTTTTGTGGTCTCCCCAAGGTGGCCGTAGGCAATGCCCATGTTTCCGAGAACGTTGCCCTCCCCACGGCGGTCTCCGGTTTCGTGAGCGATCACCAAACGTTGCTCGTAGTACCCGATAGCCTTCTCCAATTCCCCCAAAGCCATATAAGCCGAGCCCAGATTCCCCAGATCTTTGCCTTCCCCTTGGCGGTCACCAATTTCGCGATGCAGAACCAAGATCTGCTCGTAATACCCGATGGCCTTCTCTAGCTCGCCCAAAGCCGCATAGGCCACCCCCAGGTTACCCAGAGCGTTGCCCTCCCCGCGGTGGTCCCCTACTTCGCGAGCGATCACCAATCGTGGTTCGTAAGTACTGATGGCCTTCTCCAACTCGCCTAGTCGATGATAGGCAGTACCCAGGTTCCCTAAAACTCTGCCCTCCCCCTGGCGGTTCCCGAGTTCGCGATCGATCACCAGGGCCTGCTCGTAGTAGTCGATGGCCTTCTCCAGTTCGCCCAAATCCGCATAGGCTAAGCCCAGACTCCCCAGAGTCACTCCTTCCCCATTGCGGTCCCCGATCTCGCGAAAGATCGGTATTGCCTGCTCGTAGGATCTGATGGCCCTCTCCGCCTCGCCCAAATAGCCGTGCGCCAAGCCAACCGTGACCAGCCATCTCCCCACCGCCCGGGGCGTCATGACCTTCTGTACCTGGAGGTCAAGGAAAGGTTCGAGAACCTGTAGTCCTTCTCGGAACCGGCCATATTGTCGCAGCCCCTCCGAAGCCGAGACCAGCAGCTCACAAGCCCGGTTGTACTCGCCAGCCTGGAAGAGGTGATGCCCGGCTTCGAGGTACACATCCATGAAAGGCGAGGTCCGGGCCTCCGCCTCCAGGTAGTCTCCGAGCCGCCGGTGCGCGGCCCTGCGGAGTGGTTCGGCGTCGCCAAACCGATTACGGACGAACTGGGCCGTGGCGGGGTGGAGAGTGTAGCGGCGCGCGTTGTCGATCCCGCCTTCGGCTGTCGGGACGATCACCTCGACTGTCTCCAGCAGCGAGGTCTCACGCAGTCTCCCCAAGGTCTCGACGGCCGCCTCCTCTTCTTCCCCTTCTTCCCCCAATACGGCGGCGAGCTTCCATTCCCAGGGACGTCGCAGCAGGGTCACCCGGTAGAGCATGCGGCGTGTCCGGTCGTCCAAGACCCGGTCCCAGATTTCCGCCAGGAGCAGATTCGCCCACAGCTTCTCCTGGACCCCGGGTAGCTCCGGCTCCGCCAACTCCGCCCATTCGCGCTCCAGGTCGGCCTCCGTGGGATTCTCCGGCAGGCGCCAGGGAACGCCACGGTCCTCCCTCTCGGCCAGGGCGTGGGCGAGCAGGTCGTTGGCGTACTCCACTGCCCGCGGATGGCCCGCAAGGCGGCTCACGAGCCGCGCCCGGCTCGGACCGCTCAGCCGCCGCAGCGCCGGGAACCAGCCCATCAGGCGATAGAGCGCGTCGGGGGGCATCGGCGAGACCGGTAGCAGGGTTCCGGCGAAGTCCGGGTTGCGATAGCGGCAGCTCGCCACGAGAGAGAGCCGGTCGTTGTCGCGGGCCAGCCCCGTGAGGATCTGCCAGAGCCGGCCGAGGTCTTCCGAGGCCCACTGCCCGAAGGCGGTCTCATCATTCTCCGCCTGGGTGTCTTTTGGACCGAAGAGGAGGGACTCCAGGTTGTCCAGGTAGAGCACCAGCCGCGGGAGGTTTTGGAGAAGAACCTGGAGGAAGAGCGCGAAGCGCTGCACCGGGTCGTCGCCGGCCGTCCGGTCTACCTGGAATGCGACCGGCTCCCACTCGACTCCGAAGGTCTTGCGGCAGAAATCGAGAAGCTGACCCGTCAGTCCCTGGGCACGGTCCGGCCGCTGCTCCACCTCCTGGCACCAGAGGGTGAGGGCGAGTCCTTCACCGTGCAGGAGCATGGGGATGGTGTGGAAGGCCAACGTACTCTTACCGAGACCGCCGAGACCCTGGAAGACGAAGACCCGCCGGCCTTCTTGGATCCAGCGCCGGACGCGGTGAAGCTCCGAGCGGCGGCCGATGAAGCCGGTGGAGAGTACCCGCCGGTCACCCACTCCTTCGAAGGTTCTCTGGAGGACCGGCTCGTGCGGACGCATTCCCAACGCGGCGGCGAGGCTCAGCGGCTGGTCCGGACCACGGTGATAGAAGACGAGCTGCGCCCAGGCGAAGGGGTGGGTATGGCGCGGCGCTTCGGCAGCAACGGGAGCGGACCCGTCCCGTATCGCCTCGCCAGGCTCGGCCACTGTGCGAGGCCGGTGCCCGGGACGATCTGACCAGAAGGGCGCCGCCAGCGCTTCCCGTGCCTGCCGCACGGCGTAGCGGGTGGTCTCCCCCTCAGCGAGGGCGCGGTAGAAGGCCACTTCCGCGCGAGTCGAAAGTTCGTCCACGATCGGGCCGTAATACCCCACCACCTGCGGCACCCCTTCGCGGTGCAGTCGAGCTGCCGAACTTTCCGCTCCCGATTTCCCTTCTTTGGGCTCGGCTGCTCCCCGCGATCCGGGATCGTTGCCGTGGCAGCTTGCCAGGTAGAAGAGTGGCGGCAGGCCGGAGTCGACCCGTTTGCGCAGCCTGGTGACGAGGTCGTCGATGCGCACGGTCTGCTCGCGGCCCTCCTCGTCCTCGAAAGCGAGCGCGCCGGGAGCGCCGTGGCCAGAAAAGTGGATGGCGGTGGGACGCTCGGCCCGGACGGTCTCGACCAGATCCTCGACCGTGCCCAGTTCCGTAGGCACGAAGAGGCATTGATCGGACAGGGCCTTGGTGATGCGGTAGCTCTCCCCTTCGTAGTCGAGGCCGCTTCCTTCCGGCGCCGAGACGTTGACCACGAGCTTCAAAGGGCCGTCCGGCTCGCGCAGCAGGGCCTCGGGTCCGACCTCGTCCGGCGTCGAGCGCGCCAGGTCCACCCGGGCGTCCCGCAGCAGAAAGGAGCCGTAGTGCCACAACAGCTCCCAAGGCAACGAGAGGAGAGAATCGTCGTCGCTGCGAATCGTGATCAGCGGACGGGGCCGCCCCGGGACCCTGGCCTGGCGCAGCCGCTCGCGACCCTCCTCGTCGAAGAGGAGATCGAAGAGGAGGCTTCCCAGGGTCGTGGCGCGGCCCACCAGCTCAGCCCGGTCGGCGTCGGTCGTGACTGGCTCGCGGGACAGCCGGTCGAAGAAGTGCTGCGCTCTCCAGAACTGGTTATCCACGCGCCAGGGCGGAGTAACCGTCCGCGAGCGGCCGAGGGGGTCAATGAGACGCAGCTCCTCGCCTTCCCAGGAGAGGTTGAAGACCAGGTCCTGGCCGAGGACGAGTCGGCGGAAGTCGCCCGCTTTGAGCTGCCCCGGCCGGCCGGCGATGTGGGCGATCTCCCGTGCCACCCGGGCAGCGTCGCGGTCTATGGCGTCGATGCGTTGGATCGAGGCCAGGAGGGCTGGGATCTCCGTCGATTCGAGAAGGACGGACAGGACGCGGCCGAGCGGGCCGTGGTGAGCGATGAACGATTGCCACTCCAGGTCCACCCACGGCCGGGAGGACCGGGGCGAGAGGATGAGGACCAGAAAGCGGCTGCCCGCGAGGCCTCGGCTCAGGACGCCAGGGAAGCTATCTGCCGGCTCGATCTCACGGAGGTCGAGGAACGGCTGAAGGCCCAGGGCCGCCAGCTCGTCCGCCAGCGACTGCACCCAGGGCTTGTCCGGGCCGCCGTGGGAGAGAAAGACGTCCCAGGTCTGCAGAGGCTCGGACGCGGGGAGGTCTGACACCCGGAGTGGGTCGGGCTCTGGCGGCGGGGTCACAGTGCCTATTGTACTGCTGGGCAGCAGGCAGGGCGCTGCAGTGGTAGGCTAACGCCATGAGTGAGACTGAAGTTGCCGAGATTTTGAAGCTTCCCACTGAAGAGCGGCTGCGCCTTGTGGAGCTGATCTGGGAAAGCCTCTCTCAATCTCCAACGGCTGTGCCTTTGAGCGATTTCCATCGCGCGGTCATCGACGAGCGTCTCGCCGAGCACGAGCGCAACCCGGATGATGTGGTGTCCCGGGACGAAGTGCTCGCCGAGGCGCGGCGAGCCTGATGGCCTCGCCTCTCGTCTTTCGCAGGCGTGTCGGAAATAGAAACTGACCCCCGAAAGAAAAAACGGAGTTAGCAGGCCGGCGAGACGCCAGCGCTCCCAGGGGGCCTGTTTGGAGCAATCTCTCAAGGTCCCGGGAAAAAGCGGCGATTTCTTGCGTGACGGCCGCCAATTTGCCGGGATTTCCTGCAAAATCAGGAAAATTCTCCGCGATACGCTCGCGGCCGGCGGGAACCAGACTCCAACGGCGTCGAACATTGAGAACGGCCGATTTGGCTTGGATGGCGTCGCGATTCAGCCTTGGAAGCCGCGAAACATTGCTGGAGCGGAGAAATCTACCCGATCAGGGCTGAGTTGGGAGCGCGAAGGCTGCGTCAGGGAGCGCAGCCGTTGAGCCAGGGAGCGCAGAGGCTGTGCTACCGAGCGCAGCGGCTGTGTCAAGGAGCGCCAGGCTCGAACCATGGAGCGCAGCCGCTGAGCCTCCCAGCGCAGAGGCTGTGCTATGGAGCGCAGCCGCGGAGCCATGGAGCGCGGCCGGTGAGCAGCCAGGAGGTTCCACGGCCCGGACTCAAGGCAGAGTGCCCCGCCATCCCGTGCAGTGAAATGCGCCGCCAATCGAGACCATAGCACGCGGATGCGGCTTACGGCTCGAAGTAGCCGTCCTGCGTCCGGGGCACCAGCCCTCCCTTCACTTCGACCCGCACCGGATGCCAGGCGCCTTTGCCGCTGGTGCGCCGGGGGGTGATTCCCAACACGTATTGATCCCGCAGCTCGGAGAGCAGGGCGGTGAGGGTGGCGGGGATCTCTTCGACGCCGGCGAGGTCGGCGATGCGGCCGCCGCTGCCCAGCACGGCGGCGCGCAGGTGCTCGATCTCCCGCTGGTGGCCCGGGGCGTCGCGCCAGGCGGAGTTGATGAGGACCTTCTTGCCTGGAGACGCGTCCGTGTCACCGCGCAGGCGCAGCCAGTAGAGGGTCACCTGGCGACGGGCGATGGCGCGGGCGGCGTCGATCGAAAGGACGCTCTCGACGTCCACGCCGTCCGAGAGGAGCACGGCGATCTTCCTCCCGCGGCGGGTCTCCAGGCGCTTGGCGGCGAGGTACAGGGCATCGTTGAGGGCCGTGCCGCCGCTGGCTTTCACCCCCCGCAGTCCCAGGGTGAGCACCGGCTGGATGTTGGTGAACGGAGTCTCCAGCAGGATGTGGTCGGAAAACAGCATGAGCTTCGCCTGATCGAGAGGGGCCATGCCGGCGAAGAAGTCCCGGGCACCGTCCAGCGCCTTGTCCAGCCGGCCGCCGGCCATGCTGGAGCTGGCGTCCACCAGCAGCACCGCGGTGAAGGGCGCGTCGCCCCGGCCGAAGGTGGCGAGGGGCTGCTCCACCTCTTGATCGAAGACCGTGAAATCGTCGCGGGTGAGGTCGAGCACGGGTTGGCCGCCCCGGTGGACGGTGACGAAGAGTTGTTGCAGCTCCACCTGCACTTCGGCGTCGGCCTGCAGCTTCGGGGTGGTGACGGAGGCCCTGGCCTCGCCGCCGCCGGCCGTGCGGGCCACGGCCTCCAGCTTGTGCTGCTTGTTTTCCTCGCCGGCGTCGACGAGGACGCGGAAGGGCGCGCGCTCGGCCACTCCGGCCGGCTCGCCGTCCAGGAAGACCTCCACCCGTTCGACCGGCGTCGTGGGGGGCACCACCTCCACCCGCACCTCCACCTCGCCGAGGATGGCCTCGCCCGGACCGGGCTGGACGATGCGGACCTCGAAGGCCCGGGCTGGGAGAGCGGCCAGGACGAGCAGGACGGCCAGGATCTTCCCGGCGTTCATGGCGCGGTCTTCTCCAGGGCCGCGGCGAGGGCGGGACGGTGGGCGGCGGCCTCGCGGGTGAGCCCGGCGAGGGTCGACGCCAGGGGCTCTTCGGGCGGCAGGCTGTACCGGTGGCGGGCGGCACCTCCGCCGCCGCCCGTCTCGGGCTTGAGGCCGGCGACGGTCTGGCGGGCGGCGGCCGTCAGTGAGCTTTTCTCCTGAAGCTCGGCCAGCAGCAGGGTGAGCTTTTCGTCGCCGGGCAGGCGCTTGAGGCCCTCCCGCAGCGTCGCCTCCGCCCTGCCCGGATCCTTGGCGGCCAGCCGCAGCCGGGCCAGCTCCTGGTAGGCGAGGGCCAGGCGCCAGGCCTCCGTCTCGTCGGCGAGGAGGGCGGTCAGCCGCTGCTCGGCTTCGGCGGTGCGCCCCATCCGCGCCAGGTCGAC
>JBAPYB010000341.1:0-37637 GCA_049284515.1 Thermoanaerobaculia bacterium | reverse complement strand
TCGGTACCGCGTCTCTCGAACACCGGCTCTTCTCCGTCATCGGCCAGAACTTTCACGGTGAATGGAACTACGCAATCTTCCCGCGAGGGAAAAAAGAACCTGCCTAAGTTATTTCGCGGCAGGCCCTTAGGTCCTTTCTTCCGGCCTGGAACACGACCTGCATCCGCCAGCGGCGTTCGGGTTATCCTGCGGAGAGCCGGCTCATGACGATCTCGTTCCTGACTCTGTTCTTCGGGCTCATCTCGGGCCCGTTCCCCGTCGAGCTGGCGGTCAGCGGACCCGCGTCCGCCATCGAGCTCAGGGTGGACGAAGGCGCTCCCGTCCGGCTTTCCGCGCCGCCCTGGAGGACGAGTCTCGATTTCGGCCCTGCGCTCATCCCGCACCGGGTCGTCGCCCGGGCGCTCGACGAGGCGGGGCACGAGCTGGCGCGGACCGAGGAGTGGGTGAACTTCCCCCATCCGCATGCCAAGGTCGAGATCGTCCTCGAGGCGGAGAAGGAGGGGGCGCCCCGCGCCGCGCGGGTGGTGTGGACGAGTGTCCTGGCGGAAAAGCCGGAAGCCGTTTCGCTGACGTTCGACGGCCAGCCTTTGAAGCTGGACAGGGCCGGACGGACGGCGCTGCCGCCTCACGACCTGAAGAAGATCCACACCCTCGCCGCCGAGGTCCGCTTCCGGGCGAACCGGATCGTGAACAAGGACGTGGTCTACGGCAGCGAGTATGGCAGCGAGGTCTCCACCGAGCTCACGGCGGTGCCGGTGCACGTACCTTCCGGCGCCCTGCCGCCGCTTCAGGAGCTGCGCGGCTGGTTCACCGCCGGTGGCCGGGAGCTCGCCGTGCAGGCCTTGGAGAACGGGCAGGCCCAGCTCTTCGTGGTGCGCGTGCCGAGCGCCTACCAGGATACGGGGAAGCTCGGCAGCCGAGGGCTGCTGCCGCCGGACATCCGGTTCGACATGCGGCTCGACAAAGAGGCGCGGTTCCGTTTCGTCGCGCCCTACCCCGAGTACGTGGAGGGCTCGGACCAGGAAGCCAGCCTGTTCAACCTCTCCCACGAAATCACCTACCGGGACGGCAGCGTGCCCTGGGCGATCCGAGGGGGGGACGACAGCGACGTGAGAAGCCGCATGAGGCGCATGGCGGAGAAGGAGAAACGGAAACGGCCGGAGGACCGCGAGCTGCGGATCGCGGACGCCGTGGCCGTCGCCGGCCTCCAGGCGATGACGGAGAACCGCCGCCGCGCCATCCTCCTCGTGCTCAAAGGCGACGAGAGCGAGGACTTGAGCGTCTATGACCCCGCCACGGTGCGGCGTTTCCTGGCCGCGATCCACGTCCCCCTCTTCGTCTGGACCCTGGGCCCGCCGCAGCCGGACAGCCTCGCGACCGCCTGGGGACCCAGCGAGCGGGTGGACTTGGTGATGAACCTCTACCGCGCCGTCGAGGCCGTACGCCAGGAGCTGCTCACCCAGCGGATCGTCCTGGTGGAAGGCCGTTACCTGCCGCAGTCCCTGGCGCTGGGACCGGCGGCGCGAGGCGTCGAGCTGGCGGGTGCCGCCGCGCCCTGACTGCCTTAGGATGAAAAGGCCATGACCGTCTCCTTCCTTACCCTCTTCTTCGGCTTGATGACGGGGAGCTGCCCGATCGAGCTGGTCCTCAATGCGCCGGCCGCGGCCGTCGAGCTGACCGTGGACGACCGCGCCTCGGCCCGCCTGAAGGGCCCGCCCTGGAAGGCGACGGTCGATTTCGGACGCGAGCTCGCGCCGCACCGCCTCGTGGCCCGGGCGCTGGACGCCGAGGGAAAAGAGCTGGGCCGCGCCGAGGAGTGGGCCAACCTCCCCCATCCCCTGGCCAAGGTCGAAATCCTGCTCGAAAACGTCACCGCCGGCATTCCGAAGGCCGCGAAGATCGTGTGGACGAACCTCCAGGGCGAAACGCCCGAGTCCATGTCCATGACCTTCGACGGCGTGCCGCTCAAACTGGATGTGGAGGGCCGGGCGGCCATTCCCTCCCACGATCTCAAGACGATCCACATTGTCGCCGCCGAGGTCCGGTTTTCCGCTCTGCGGATGGTGCACCGCGACGTGGCCTACGGCGGTGAGTACGGCAGCGAGGTCTCCACCGAGCTCACCGGCGTTCCCCTGCGCTCCCGTTATAGCCGGTTGCCGGCGCTGGCCAAGCTCGCCGGCTGGCTGACCCAGGGCGGCCGGCCGCTGACCGTGATGGCGGTGGAGGAGGGGCCGGCGCAGCTCTTCGTGGTCCGCGTGCCGAGCACCGCGGAGATCGCCGACAAAATGGCGAGCAAGGGACTGAAATTCCGCCGAGACCGCTACGGCCTGCAGCTCGGCAGCGATGACCAGATGCGTTTCGTCCAACCCATCCCTGAGCGGGTCCGGGGCTCGGGAGCGCTCTCGGATCTCTTCGGCATCTCGCCGGTCTACACCGCGCGCGACGGCGGCCTCCCCTATGCCCTGCGGAACCTCGGCCGCTTGGTCGCCCCGCCTTCGGCCTCGATGGGTACGCCCCCGGAGCCGCGGATCGGCGACGCCGTGGCCGTGGCGGGCCTCGAAGCGATGACCGAGAACCGCCGCCGGGCCGTGCTGCTCCTGCTCAATGGCAACGAGATTCAAGATGCCAGCCGGTATGACGCCGGAACCGTGCGCCGCTTTCTGGCAGCGATCCGCGTGCCACTCCACGTCTGGACCCTGGGTCCGCCCCAGGGACCCCTCGCCAAGTCCTGGGGACCGGCCACGGAGGTCCAATCGGCGGGTGGCCTCGCCGCGGCGGTGGACAGGCTCCGGCGTGATCTCGACTCCCAGCACATCGTGATGGTCGACGGCCGGCACCTTCCCCAGTCCATCAAGCTCGGGGCCGCGGCCCGGGATGTGGAGCTGGTGACGGAGGTACCGCCTTAAAGTCAAAGGGCTCCTTATGATCGCCTTCGTCACCTTGCTCCTCGGCCTCATCTCCGGGGTCTATCCCATCGAGGTCACGGTGGGCGGCTCGGTCGCGGCCGTGGAGTACCGGCTCGACGGCATGCCCGTGGCGCGCCGCGACGGCCCTCCCTGGATCGCCCAGGTCGACCTGGGCTCCGAGCTGCGGCCCCGGGCCCTGACCGTCCTCGCCTTCGACGCCGGCGGCCGGGAGATCGCCCGCGCCACCCAATGGCTCAACCTCCCGCGGCCTCCAGCGGAGGTGGAGGTCGTCCTGGAGAGAAACGCCGGGGGCGCGCCCACGGCGGCCCAGCTCACTTGGCAGAGCGTCGACGGCGTCAAGCCGGCGATTCTCGGGTTGACGCTGGACAGCGGGCCGCTGAAGGTGGACGACAACGGCCGGGCGCCCCTCCCGGCGGTGGATCTCAGGGCCCTGCACGTCCTCACCGCCGAGCTGTGGTTCCCGCCTGGGCTGCTGGCGCGCAAGGACGTGGCCTTCGGCGGCGAGTACGGCAGCGAAGTGTCGACCGAGCTGACGGCCGTGCCCGTGCGGCTGCGCACCGGAGCGGCCCTGCCGGCACCCGAGGGGCTCCACGAGTGGTTCACCGTCGCCGGCCAACCGGTCTCCGCCGTTGCCGTCGAGGACGGGCCCGGCAAGGTGATCGTCGTCCGCGTTCCCAGCCCCCGGGAGGTGCTCGACGAGCTGGTGACCCCCGTGCGCCGCCCCACCCTGCCGACGCTGCGGCCGAGGATGCAGTTGGGAGAGGAGGACCGTATCCGCTTCCTCTCCCTCTCCAGCAGCCCGTTCAAGAGCTCGAAGATCCCCTCCGAGCTGTTCGACATGTCCGGCGAGCTCACACCCGCCGACGGCGGCGTCTTCTGGCTGCTCTCCAACAGCCGGCTGCTCAAGGAAGCGCACGGACCGGCGCTGCGGATCGCCGATGCCGTCGCCGTGGCCGGCCTGCAGGCCGCGGCGGACAACCGCCGCCGGGCCGTCGTGCTCGTCCTGAGCGGCAACGTGCGGGATTCCAGCCGTTACAGCCCGGAGACCGTGAAGCGCTATCTGGAGTCCGTCCACGTCCCCCTGTTCATCTGGTATCTCTATGGCTCCCCCACTCCGTCGGCCCGGGGCTGGGGCGGCGGCGAGGACGTCTCGACGCTGGAGAAGCTGGAAAAAGCGGTCGACCGGCTGCGCACCGGCCTCGACTCCCAGCGCATCGTCTGGCTGGAGGGGCGCCACCTGCCGCAATCGATCGCCCTGACTCCCGCCGCCCGCGGCGTCGAGCTGCCCTAGCGGGCGATCCCGGCGAGCGCCTCCAGGAGACGGTCGACCTCCTGGCGCGTGTTGTACATGACGATGCCGGTGCGGATCAGCCCGCCCTTCTCCGCCAGACCCAGGGCCTCGACGGGGCGCAGGGCGTAGAAGTTGCCGTCCCAGACCTGAATGCCTTTCTCCCCCAGGCGGCGGGCGGCCTCGTTGGGATGAATGCCGTCGACCGTGATCGAGACCGTGGGGGCGCGCGGGCCTGAAAAATCCGGACCCCAGACGGTGACGCCGGGGATGCGCCGCACCTCGTCGTAATAGTAGGCGCCCACGCCGTGCTCATAGGCGGCGATGCCCTCCATGGCCGAGACGAGCCGCTGCCGCAGCGTCTCCCCTTCGCCCCAGGTGGCGAGGTACTCCACCGTCGCCTTCACGCCGGCGAGCGCGGCGTGGTTCAGCGTCCCCATCTCGAACCGGAAGGGGGCCTCGTCCTCCTGGGTGCGCAGCCTCTCGGCCGGCAGGCGTTCGAGCAGCCCGGGCCGGCAGTAGAGGATGCCCACGTGCGGGCCGTAGAACTTGTAGGCGGAGCAGAGGAGGAAATCGGCGTCCAGCTCCTGGACGTCGAGCGGCAGGTGGGCGGCGTAGTGGACGGCGTCGAGCAGCAGCCAGGCCCCGGCCTGCCGCGCCAGGCGCCGGGCCGCTGCCACATCGGTCACCGTGCCCAGGGCGTTCGAGGCCATGACGACCGCCACCAGGCGCGTCCGCGCCGTGACCTGGCGGGCGAAATCGTCCCCGTCGAGCGTGCCGTCCGGCCGCATGGCCACCTCGCGCACGACGATCCCCCGCTCCTGGAGGGCGAGCCAGGGGCCGCGGTTGGCCTCGTGATCGAGCTGGGTGATGACGATCTCGTCTCCCGGCGCCAGGGTCTTCACCAGGGCGTGGCTCAGGGAGTAATTGAGCGTCGTCATGTTCTGGCCGAACGAGACCTGCCGCCAGCTCGGTGCGCCGAGGAAAGCGGCCACGGCCTGCCGCGTCTCCTGGAGCAGGCGGTCCGACTCCCGCGAAGTCGGAAACTCGCCGTGCGTGTTGGCGTTCGACCTCCGGTAGTAGCCGGCGACGGCCTCGATCACCGCCTCCGGCACCTGGGTCCCCGCCGGTCCGTCGAGGAAAGCGAGAGCGCGGCCGTCGACGATTCGCCCCAGGGCCGGGAAGTCCCGGCGGGCGCGTTCACAGTCCGCGGCGGTGAAGGGCATGCTCATGCGGTCCTATCTTATCCGCCGCCCGCTTCAACGCCCCTTCTTCTTTCTTCCAGCGCGACCGGTCGCCCGATGGATCCGCAGGGCGAGGGCCTCCACCGCCATGGCGAGCTCATCGGCGAGCCTCGGGAAGCCGGCTTCTCCCTTGGGAAGCTCCGATTGATGGAGGTCTCTCGCCAGAGCGGCCAGATAACGGGCGAGAAACCGGAGATCGTTCATGGCGGCCCTGAGCCGAGCCCGGTTGTGAGAGCCCAGATAGGTGGGATAGGGCGTCTCGACCTCGAGCTTGAGGAGGAAGAAGACCCTCGACAGATGAATCAGGGCGTCAACGTCCTTCTTGTCCAGGAAGAGAAGATACGTATTTCGCAGGCCGACCTCCTCGCTCCAGACGCCGGGACCGCTCTCCGGAAGCGAGGCCGATTGCAGCGACGATTGCTTCTTGCCTGATCTCATGCCGGGTTCTCCTGGGGACGCTCTGGGTCTGCGTTGTGGCACCGGAAGCCGAGGATCGCCGCCTGCACGACGCGGAGCACCATCTGCTTCTCCTCCGGGGCAAGCCGCTCCAGGTTGCGGGCAACCCGCGCCATCTCGCCGCCGGCGGGCGCCTCGTCCGGCAACACCAGGTCGTCCAGTCCGGCGTTGAGCGCCGCGCCGAGGCGCAACAGCTCGTCGAGCTTCGGCGTGGCCCCTTTCTCGATCCTCGACAGCCGGGAGGGATCGATGCCGGTCCGGCGGCAGAGCTCGCGTTGCGTCCAGCCGCGCAGCGCCCTCAGCTCGCCGATCCGGCGGCCCACTGCACGTCCCCGAGCCTGGCCGGTTGCTTTGGCTTGTCCGTCCATGACGGTGCATGTTGGGCCATTGTTTTCTCGAATGTCAAGCACAAAGAGCCATGATTGCAGCACGTGAAGCTAAATTGCTCCGCCGTCAACCAAGGCGCGCTCGGGCGGCTTGCGGATTGCGCGGGGTGAAACGAGTTGCGGATCTCCGGAAAGGGAGCCTAGATTCCCGGCAGACAGAACTTCGCCCGGGACGGCCGTGCTCCCGCCGGATTGCTCCGAGAACATCGAAAGGCGACAGTTGGAACAATCCGGGGCAAACTACGGGGTCTCTGGCGGCTCGGCGGGCCGCCCCGCCAATTCCGGCGGTTCGGGTCCCGCGAGCTGAGGAGGTTGAAATGTCGTGGAGAGAGGGAAAACGATTCGCCGGGGTCCTGATCCTCGCCGCGGTCCTGCTCGCGGCGCCGGCTGGAGCCGCCACCCGCCAGCTCGCCTGGGAGGGTCTCAAAGCCGCTCCGGGCGGGTTCCTGAGCCAGATGGTTGAATGGCTCCGGAGCCTTACGTGGGCAAGGCTCGACCGTGCGCTGACTCAGAAAGAAGGCTCGTCCATCGATCCAGACGGCACAAAATCAGGCTCTACCATTGATCCCAACGGGGCGACGACGAACGCAGGCTCGTCCATCGATCCCAACGGGGCCAGGCCGGACTCAGGCTCCACGATTGACCCGGACGGGGCGAGGTAGGATGTCTCCGGGGGTGGCCTTGGCACGAGGCCGCCCCCCTTAAGACCCCTTGCGGAATGACGGATCTGTGAGAAAATCCTGTAGCTCTGATATCGATTCCAGGAACTACGAGAGGAATGATCGCGGATGTCTCACCTGACATCGCAGGAGATCGAAGCTCTTTTGGCAGGCCGGCTCTCCAAGCCGAAGCGGCTGGAGGCCATTCGCCATCTCGTTGCGGGGTGCGGACCCTGCGGCAGGCTTCTGGTGCAAGCGGTTCCCGCAAAGGAGGTAGAGGACGAGGCTCCGGGGCCGTGGGCGGAGGCCGCCTACGAGTTGCCTCTCGATCGCGCCTTCGCCGTGATCCCGAATCTCGAACGGCAGTGGCGCAAGGAGCGCGAGAAGCTGGCCAGGGTCCTGGAGCTGCTGGGACCCAACCCTCGGATGCTCGAGGGGCTGACCCTGTCCCAGGTCCGGACGTATCGCGGCTGGCCGCTGGTGGAGGCGCTCCTCCGGCGCGGCCGAGAAGCCCGCTTCCGGGATCCCTTGGCCATGCGCGCGCTCTGCTTTCTCGCCAAGGACCATGCCGAGACCCTCGAGCCGGGGCTGTACGGATGCCCCGCCCTGATCTTCGATCTGAGGGCGCGCGCCTGGGCCGAGCTCGCGAACGCTCACCGGGTCAACGAGGAGCACGAGCGGGCCGACGACGCGTTCGCCCAAGCCGCCTCGTACCGGCAGCAGGGCACCGGCGACCCTCTTCTTCAGGCGCAGATGTTGGATCTCGAAGCATCCCTGAGGCGGGAACAGAGGCGGTTCGCGGAAGCGATCGCGTTGCTCGACAACGCCTGTGAAATCTACCGGAGCGTAGGAGACACCCACCTCGCGGGCCGGGTGTTAATAGAAAAAGGGAATTGCGCACGTACGGCAGGCGAGCTTCAGAATGCGATCCAGTGGATCCGCGAGGGCCAGGCCCAACTGGATGCCAGCCGGGATCCGCGGCTCGCCGCCCTCGGCAAACAAGCCATGCTGGATGCCTTGGTGGACTGCGGGCAATTCCAGCACGCCAGCCGCATGTTGATGGGCAGCGGCCTCCGGCAGGCCTTCGCCGGCGATCCGATCAATCTCCTGCGCCTGCGGTGGGTGGAGGGGAAGATCCTCGCCGGCCTGAACCGGTTGGGCCGGGCTGAGAGGGCCCTGGCCGAGGTCCGGCAGGGATTCGAAGAGAGGGGTCTGGGCTACGACGCGGCCCTGGTGGGCCTGGAGCTGGCGGCGGTCTGGCTCCGGCAGGGGAAGACGGCGGAAGTGCGCGAGCTCGCCCAGGACATGCTCGACACCTTCGAGGAGCTGGAGATCGAACGGGAGGCGCTCTGCGCGCTCTGGTTCTTCAACGAGGTCTGCCGGCACAAGGTGGCGACGCCGCACATGGCGCATGGAGTCCGGTCGTTCCTCGGCCGGCTCCACGCCGAGCCCCGGCTGCGGTTCGATCCCGAGTCAATCGCCTGAAGGCTCGGGATCAGAGGCCGGCTCGCCGCGGATGATATGGAGGAGGACGCGCCGGACCCGGGTCTCGAGCTCGTCGTCCTCTTCATCCTTGGGCGCCTTGGGAGCCGGGCGGGCGGTCTTCGGGTATGCCGCTGCAAAGAACTCGGCCGGGCTCATGCCGAGCGCCTCGACGATCATCAGCAGGTGGCGCATCTGCATGGTGATCTTGCCGTTCAGAACCTTGTAGAAGATCCCGTCGGCAACCTCCATCTTCTGTTCGAGAGACCGGATCGACTTTTCCCGGCTCTTGGCAAGCGCCTTCAACACTTGCCCGAGCCGCAGGGTCTCCTCTTCGAATCGATCGCTCATGAGGCCAAGTATACAGCAGGCCAAGCCGTACACCGTGGCTCTCCAGGCTACTAACTTGCCCGTTGGGCCACGGTATTCGTGTCAGCTAAGGCGATCCCTTGGCGCCTAGCAGTTGTTCACCTGAAGCAGGACTCCCTCGCGCACGGCGTTGTCGTCCTCGCGAGACTCGTTGACCTGTCCCAGCACGTCGACGCCGTGGAAGACGAAGAACGTGCCGACGGGCAACGCGGGCAGCTTGAACGTGACCTGCCGCGTCAGCACACCGTTGGCGTTGAACGTGCTGCCGTTCCACTGGCCGATCGTGGTGCCGCCGTTGTGCGCCTGACTGTTGGAGCTGATCCACCAACGCTCGGTCTGCGTCACGTTGACGGTGCCGTTGTTGCCGACCGTGGAGGTGAGCGTGATCATGTTGCCGCCCTTCGCGCAGACGACGATCGTGCCCGTGTTGTTCAGCACGATCTGATTCCCCGCCGTCTGCCGGAAAGCCGTGGCGAAAAGGTTGACCTGGCTGTTGCCGGTCGGATAGAGGAAGCGGCCGGCTTGCGCGTCGTCGGGCATCGCGTCCACGGTTTCGTTGGCTCCGCCCACCACCGGCCGCGGCTGCGGCGTGCGCATGTTGTTGAAATTCTGCGAGTGGGCGAGGCCGTGCGCATGGCCGAACTCGTGCATGAAGGTCGAACGCCCCGACGTACCGGTGAGCAGGGCCTCGTCGACGTGCCCGAAGCCGAGGTCGTTGGCCACCAGGACGTCCGCTTCGATCCAGGAAGAGCTCAAGACGCAGAGGTTGTGGATCATCAGCGTGAGGCCGTTGTTGCCACCGATGTTGGCCCGGTTGGTGAGAGCCGTGTCGTTCTGGCCGTCGCCGTTCGTAATGGTATTTCCGTTGGTGATGAACGGAGACTTCGACACCATGTCAAACATGCCGACAATACCTCGCCAGCGGTTGATCGCGTTGTCGAGAGAGACCTCGGCCTGGCTTCCGGTAGGAATGCTGAACTTGTTCTGCACCATCGCGAAGGGATCACCCCAGGTCATCGGGTTTCCATTGCACGTGAAGAAGGCGAAGGCGTGGGCCTGCGAGGCGATGAGAAGGCCACCCAGCAGAGCGGCGCCGGCGAAAATGTTTTTACGGTTCATGACAGATCGTCCTTTCCAGTCTCAGTTGACGCTAGCGAAGTGGCGGTTGGGCGGTGGTGAGCTGATTCCAGATGCGGCTGGCATCCGGCGCGGGGGCGAAGGCGCCCTGGAGCGGCGTGGTGCTGAGCAGGCGGCTCACCACGGCCAGGAAGGTCGTCTTCGGCATGGCGCCGGTGAGCACCGCGCCGTCGAGCAGAGGGAGCTTGGCGGTCGGTTTGCCGAGGTCGACCTGGGCTTGGACCACCGGATCGTTCGAAAGGTACAATCCGTCCGACGCCAGCCCCACCACCAGATAGCCGCTCGGCGTGATGAGGACCTCATTGCCGTTCGCGTCCGTCTCGAGCCGGAAGACATAGTTTTCGACCACCGGGCTGAAGAACCAGGTCGCGTTGGTCAGGAAGACGAGGTAGCGCGTGTCGTCCGTGAGGATCGGCAGCTCGGGGATGAACAGCCCCTGCTTGTCGTTGATGGGGCCGCCGAGCGTGGCCAAGGAAAGGGTACTGTCGTCGACGCGTCCGAAATCGGCGGTGACATCGGAGAGCGTCGTTACCGTGCGGGGTCCGGCTTTTTCGTCGAAGGTATAAGCGTTCTCCTTGACCGTTCCTTCGACGATCGCGGCCGAGCTGGCCAGTGCATCGAGCGGAGTTGCCACGGCCCTGATCGTGTCGGCGAGGGCGCCCGCGGACGACATTACCAGGGCTGCGGCCAGCAGAAGGAAGATGAAGTGCGGTCGCCGCCGCGCAGAGGGCTCTTCTTGATAACGCATGTTTCCTCCAGTTAGTCAGCCGGACTCCACTGCAGGCGATCGAAAGGGGGGAGACGTCGCGAGCAGCAGCCGGCCGTACTGAGAGAGACGGAGGAAGAGGCCTGTAGTATTAGAGGGCGTTGCTAATCCACGCTTGGCCCGCCAACATCGCGGACGCTGTGTTGCTCGTCCCCCCTGCTTACTTCAATTCCTGGTTCAGGATGCCGGAGCTGCCGGCAGAGCCTTTCCTCGGGTCATGGCGATTGGTAGCGCCCACTCCATGCTCGACCACGTAGCCGAAGCACAAGAGGTTCGCCAGCCAGAGTGCCGCACCCACAACAAAGCCGAATATTCCTCCCCGAACACGCCACCGCGAGACCATTGCTCCGTAAGCCGATGCGGCGACAGGCAGCACGACCATCGACGCAACCAGAAGGTGACGGGTGATTTGGCTGGCCTGTATCCGTGCTGCCCTTGAGGAATCCCAAAGCGATGTGGCCGGCACGATCGTGATGATCCCCAGGAAGAGCCATGGCGCGGCGAGAGCGATCGCCGAGATCCATAGCATTGTTCGCGCTCGATTCAAGACAGGTGCGCCCCTACCGCTTCCCCAGCAGATCCATCAACACCGCCACCTCCGACTCCACCCCGGTCGCGATCGTCGGGTCGCGGTCGGGGGCGAAGAGGCTGGAGTGGAGGGAGGGGGGATGCTGGCCGGCCGCTGCGAGCTCTTTGAGCTTCTCTGGATCGCCGGCTCCCAGGCTCCACTGGACCGCCGGGACTCCCGCCAGGCCGTACTCGCTGAAGTCCTCGGAGGCCATCTGCGGCGGCAGGTCGACGACGTTGCCGTCCCCGAAGGTCCGGCGGAGAGCCGCCGCGATCCGCGCGGTCAGCTTGGGGTCGTTGTAGGTCGCGGGGCAGCTCTCGACGACCGCGAAGGCCGGCTCCTTGGGCGCTTCCGCCGCCGCCGCTTCGGCCTTGGCGATGCGCTCGATGGCGGCGAGGATCTGCTCCCGGACCTCCTTCTTGTAGGCGCGGACGGTGATCTGCAGCTTCACCTCGTCCGGGATGATGTTGTGCTTGTTGCCGCCGTGAATCGAGCCCACCGTGACGACCGCCGGGTCCTGCGGGTCCTTCTCGCGGGCGACGATCGTCTGCAGCGCCAGGACCGTGCGGGCGGCGATCACGATGGGATCGACGGTCGTCTGCGGCGAGGCGCCGTGACCGCCCTTGCCGTAGATCGTCAGGTCGACCGAGTCGGAGCTCGCGAGGGTGAAGCCCGGGGTGACACCGAGCTGGCCGGCCGGGAGGTTCGGGGTGTCATGGAGCGCTACCACGAAATCGGGCTTGGGGAAGCGGGTGAAGAGCCCGTCCTTGAGCATCGCCCGGGCGCCCCGGATCCTCTCCTCGGCGGGCTGGCCGATGAAGACGAGGGTGCCGTGCCAGTCGGCCTTCCGGCGCGCCATCTCGGCCGCGGTCCCCACCAGGGCCGTCATGTGGACGTCGTGCCCGCAGGCGTGCATGACCGGCACCTCGGCGCCCGCATCGTCCTTGACCCGCACGGTGCTGGCGTAGGGGAGACCGGTCTTCTCCTCGACCGGCAGGGCGTCGAGCTCGGTGCGCAGCATCACGGTGGGGCCGGAGCCGTTCTTGAGCACCCCCACGACCCCGGTGCCGCCGACCCCGGCCGTCACCTCGAAGCCCGCCTGACTGAGCCGGGCGGCGACCTTGGCGGCCGTCTTCTCCTCGTGCAGCGAAAGCTCCGGGTGTTGGTGGAGGTCGATGTAGAAGTTCCGGAGATCCGGCGACAGGGCCTTGGGAGCCGGAGCCGCCGGCCCGGGCACGGCGCCGAGCAGGGAGAGGAGAGCGAGCGAGGCCACGACGGGGAAACGAGGCATAGGGGTGTCTCCGCGGGAAGAAGGAAATCCGTCCGGGGAGCATACATTTCAGCTCCCGTGAGCTCGTCGCCTAGGCCGCCCCGCCGGGCCAGCATGGCGGCGGGGATCACTGGAAATAGCCTACGACGTCGAGAATCAGTTGGACCGTGCCGCCGGCGCCGAGGAAGGCGCTGGCGGCTACGCTGCCGGAGCCGTCGCGCGCCAGGCGCAAGATGGCGTTGTTCGCGATCGCACGGCCGGGTCTGAAATTGACGACACTGGTAGCCGTCGTGAGGGCGTCGCCGTTGAACAGGGTGAGATAACCGCTTCCGGTGGCATCGACGACGGTAACGTTGGCCGCTATGGCCCGTGCTGCGGCCGGCACAGCGCAGGCGGTGGCGACCGGGAAGATCCGCCGGACGCCCGACTGCAACGGCGAGCCGTTGCGCGTGTCGAGCAGCCTGCACGGTGAGACGGTGTAGAAGGCGGTGCCCGTCGAGCCGGTCTCGAAGGCCCCCAGATCCACGATCGGAGCGGCGCCGATGCCGGTGTCCGGCGTCTCCGGCTCATTGAGGAACCGTGGACCGCCGGCGACGTCGGTGAGGAAGCCGGCCACTCTCCGCGTGTTGTCGCCGCGGTCGACGGCAGGCGAGGCAGGCCAGAGCCGATAGTCCTGGGCAGCCGGATCGAGGAACCGTGGATCGCTCGCGAAGTTGGACCCTCCCGGGTTGGCGCAGGTGCCGGAATAGGTGACGCCGGCCGGCGCGTACACGTCGTTCGAATGAAATCCCGGCGGCGTCACGATGAAGCTGCCGCAGGAGACGGCCGGACCGCCACCCTTTGGAACCGCGAGAATGTTGTTGTCGAGGGTTGCCACCCCGGGACCGTCGAGAAACAACGCCGCGCCGGCCGTTCCGGTGTTGTCGGCGACGGTGTTGTTCACGAGATAGATCGGGCCCGCCGCGGCGGTGAACACGAACAGCCCGCCGCCGTTGAGCGCCGCATTGCCGAAGATCAGGTTGTCGATCAGCAGCGCCGGCGTGCCCTGAATGGTGGCACCCCCTCCCTGGCCGCCGGCGGAATTGCTGAAGATCCGATTCCTTGCCACCACGGTGTAGTTGGTGCTGCCGCCGTAGACGGTGACACCGCCGCCGCCCAGCCCGGCCGTTCCCCACAAATTCCCGGTGACGACGTTGTCCTGGATGACCGGTGCGTCGTCCCGCGCCGGCAGAGCGGCGATGCCGCCGCCCCCCAACCCGCCGGAGCATCCCGGCGCTTGCCCGTTGCCGCGGATCTCGTTCCCTTCGATCACCGCGCTGCCGGTGCGGAGGACGATGCCACCACCCTCGCCGCACGCGACGTTCTGGGTGATCAGGTTGCCGCGCACGGTCGGCGAGGAGCGGCCTTGGACCCGCACGCCGCCGCCTTCGAAGAGTGGTGGGGAACCGACTCCGTTGCGGATGGTGAATCCCGCGAGCACGGTCGTCTGATCCTCGCCGGTCTGGATGGTGACGACGGACCCGCGTCCGCCGCCGTCGAGGATCGTGACGTCCCGGCCCTGCTCGCTTTGCACCACCACGTGCTGGCCGTGGAAGTCCAGATTTTCACCGTATGTGCCGGGCGCCACCAGGATCGTGTCGCGATGGCGCGAGTGATCGATCGCCTCCTGGATCGTCGCGAAATCCGCCGGGACGTGGTGGACCACCGGGACCGCGAACGCGTCGGTGAGCCGGGAAATGAAGGCGTCGTTGGACCCTGCGGTCGACAGCGAGAACGTGCCGACGCCCGGATCGTAGTCGCCCACGGCGGAGAAATAGCCGGCGGTGATCACCTGGTCGGAGCCCGCGACGGTGATGGCGGTGCCCTCTTCGTTCCCGTCTCCGCCGAGCTGGGCCGCCCAGGCGAAGGCACCCTGGGAATCGAGCTTCAGCACGAAGACGTCCTGACCGAAACTCTTGCTGGAGTAGGAAAAGAGGCCGGGCCCGGGATCGAAATCCACGGTGTCGGAGAATTCTCCGGTCACGTAGATGTCCCCGCCGGGGCCGATCGCGAGCGCATCGGCGTGGTCGAGAGAGGTGCCGCCGAACCCTCCGCCCCAGCGGAAGGCGCCCGTCGAATCCAGCTCCACCACGAAAAAGTCGTCTCCGCCGTGGCTTGTCACCGGAAAGTTCCCTGGTCCGGGATCGAGGTCGGCCGTACCCTGGTCATTACCCACGACCACGACCCCGCCGTCCGCGGTCGTGCGCACGGCGGTGGCGGTGTCGTGGCCGCCGCCGCCGATCTGCCGCGCCCAGGCGAAGGTGCCGTCACTGGTCAGCATGAGGACAAACGCATCGTCGAGAGCCGCCGTGAGAGGAAAGGCACCAGCCCCTGGATCGAAGTCGACCGTTCCCGCGAACGACCCGGCGACCACCACCCGGTCGGCGCCGTCGACCGCCAAGCCACGGCCAAAGTCCGGCGACGGACCTCCGATCCGGCGGGCCCACACGAAGTTGCCGCCGTTGTCGAGCTTCAGCACGAAGACGTCGTCGAATCCTGCGCTGGTCAGGGCAAAGGTGCCCGGACCGGGATCGAAATCGACGGTATGGCTGAAGGTGCCCGTCACCAGAACATTCCCGGCGCTGTCGAGAGCGATCGCGCTCCCGGCGCTCGAAGAGAGGCCCGGGATCGCCCGCGCCCACACGAGGTCGCCGGCAGACGACAGCTTCCAGACGAAGAGCTGCGGGATCTGCCCGGGGCTGAACCCCAGGTTGTAGGTGCCGGGGCCGGGATCGAAGTCGGCAACGTCCTCGAATTGCCCGGTCAGATAGACGTTCCCGTCGGCGTCGGTCACCACGGCGCTCACCGAGGAGTTCTCCGGTCCGGCAAGCTGTCTGGCCCAGACGAACGATCCGCCGGCGTCGAGCTTGGCCACCCAGGCGTCGTCTTTGGTCGCCGTCAGGTTGTAAGTTCCGGGACCCGGATCGAAATCCACGGTGTCTCGAAAGACACCCGCGGCGATGACGCTGCCCGCGGCGTCCGTGGTCACCGCGAAGGCGTAATCGAGGCCGCCGCCGCCGATGCTCTTCGCCCAGACGAAATCCTGGCCGCGGGCCTCACCGGCAATCAAAGCGATAGCAGAAACAACCCACAGGAAGAGGCTGGTCGGCGACCGTAGGCGCGTCATGGCTGGGCTCATGCGAGATGATAGCATCGCACCTACCTCGGCAGGAAAAAGGGAGATCCACCAGGGCCGTCATGTGGACGTCGTGCCGCAGGCGTGCATGACCGGCACCTCGGTGCCCGCGTCGTCCTTGGTCCGCACGGTGTTGGCGTAGGGGAGACCGGTCTTCTCCTCGACCGGTAGGGCGTCGAGCTCGGTGCGCAGCATCACGGTGGGGCCGGAGCCGTTCTTGAGCACCCCCACGGCTCCGGTGCCACCGACTCCGGCCGTCACCTCGAAGCCCGCCTGACGGAGCCGGAGCTGCCGGCCCAGGCACTGCGCCGAGCAGGGAGAGGAGAGCGATCGAGGCCACGGCAAGGAAACGAGGCATAGGAGTCTCCGCGGGAAGAAGGAATCCGTCCGGGGAGCATACCCGGAGCGTTCTCGGAGGTCCATCCGGGCCCCTTTTGATTGGAAATGCCCGGGTCCGCCGGCAGGCCAGCCGGATCAGTTGCGGGAGGAAGGCACCAGCGGCCGGCTCGGCTGATTTGCAGCCTGGGCTTTTTGCAGCTCAAGGAGGTGTTCGAAGCTCTCTTGGCGGACCTGGTCAGCCCGGTAGTCACGATTCGCCTGCTCGGAGCGGCGTGCCCAATCCGCTTGCTCGTCTCGAGCGGCTATCTTAGTGCGGATGATCTTGCGCTCGGCCTCAACCCTGCCGGCGGCGTCCGTCCAAGAAAACCAGGACTGCACGTCGTCAAGCTCCTTTAGCGCCTCCTCGTAGCGTCCGTCGCGGCCCATCGAGGCAGCGAGATCCACCATGGCGCTGGCTTTCTGTTGAGCTACATAGCGCACCGCCACAACGATGCCAATGACGAAAATTGCGAAGTATACTAAGGATTTCATGGATCAAGCTCCTGGGTCGCAAGGTGGAAGGCCGTGGAGCCGCCAGCCATCACGACAATTCTTAGGCTTGGCTACATCACGGCGAGCGGTGACTAGCCACGATCTCTTTCTTTTGGTAGAGCCTTGATATAGGTTACCTTGGACCGTATTCTTTGTCAACATCGCCGTTCTGTCCTTGAGGTTCCTTTCGTCCTCTCTCCGGGGTTTCTGGAGCACAGGCGCCCTCAGTCCTCAACTCACCGCTTTCTTCACGAGCGCGCTGATCCTTGCCTCTTCGACGGCCGTCAACTCCTTCAGCGCGAAGGCGACCGGCCACAGGGCGCCTTCGTCGAGGTTCGCCGTGTCGCTGAAGCCGAACGTCGCGTACCTCGTGTTGAACTTCTGCGCACTTTGGAAGAAGCAGACGACCTTGTCGCCCTTGGCATACGCAGGCATCCCGTACCAGAGTCTCGGCGAGAGGGCTGGCGCGCTGGCTTTGATGATGGCATGGAGCCGTTTGCCCATGGCACGATCCGGTTCCGGCATCTCGGCGATCTTTGCGAGCACGGCGCTTTCCCCGTCCGCCTTGTCCGCGCGCGGGCCGCGGCCCGCAGTCGCCTTCAGCTCCTGGCTTCGCTCCTTCATCGCGGCTCGTTCCTCGTCCGTGAATCCCTTGAGCTTCTTGTCGTTCGCGGTGGAGCTCTTGGCGGACCTCGGTGTGTCCTTCTTTGGGCTCATAGAAACCTCCTCACACTGGACATAGGTTGGAACCTCGCCGCAGCAAGGACATGCAGCAGAACGACGCGGCGGCCCCCGGAGCGTCGAGCTTCCGGGACCACTGGCCTACTGGGCCAAGTATATGGATGCCCAAGAAAGGGGTCTGGAGTCGGCGAGGGCCTCTTCCGCCACTATCGTGTAGACTGTGATTCCAAGAGCAGCCAGATCGGCACGGAGGTCAGTTGAAGAAGGTTCGGTTTCGGGAGTTGCCGCCCGTGGGCCCGGTCCCGGGCCCATGGAAGGAAGAGTCGGTTTCGGAGATCTTGCTGCGAGCGCCTTACTTCCCTGCCCGCGACATACTCCCGTCGTTTGAGCCGATGAACGACCTTCTTCGTGCCGGCCGGATTGATTGCGGGATGAGTGGCGGAGCTCAGTGGAAACCCCTTGCTATTACGAAGGCAGACTATGCCGACCTCGTGCGAGAGCTGCGGGATCGTCGACCCACTCTTCGTGTGCTGGAGGCGCCCCCTTGGGTAAAGACCATGGCGGATTGGGACTTGTTCCTCGACGAGGCGCTCGACGGCATTCCGGCGAGGCTTCAGCGGCCATACGTCGAACGCATCAACGCAGTCCGAGCTATGCTCTTTGCAGCGATGGCGCGGAAGGATCAAGACGCCATCGCACGATACACGAACGAGGAGGTCATCCTGCAGATCGAACGCCAAGAGGCGATCGAGAAGCTCCGCCAGCGGAAGACGACTGGCTGAGCCAAGATTTGCACCGGACGAGCTGAACTGATTTCAGGCTCTTCTTGGTCTCTGGTCTCCGGCCCCGCGCACGAGATCGGAGCACAGGCTGTTTGGGAGGCCTCCTAAGCCACTGCAAAGGCGTGACTTACAAATCCCTGTAAGATGAGCGGCGGTTTTTCCGTCTTTTATGGGTGTGGCTAGAAAACTACGCTTCATACCCAACTCCGTCCTTCGAGTTGAAGGGCTCCTCCGGCGACAGCACCACAGGGAGCTTCCGCCCGGGGCTCCCGACGACGAATCCCTGGAGGGCATCAAGTCGGACGAGGCGAAGCGAGGTAGAATCATGGCGTGAGGTTCCGGGTGACCCCTTCCTTTGCGCGGAGTGGCACGATAAAGTTCCGCTCACGAACGACTTCGATGGAAGCCGACGGGAGATTGTCATGAGCCATCCAGCGGTCGCTCCTGTTCCCTTCGAGCTCGTCTACGACGACGGGGAGCCCATGGAGAATTTCAATCACGTCCTGCAGATGACGCTGCTGTTCGACGTCATTCGCCAGGCCATGGAGGAGCGCGGGCGAAATGACTTCTTCGTCGGCGGCAATACGTTCGTCTACTACTCCGTCGAGCAGGCCCGCGCGGTGGCCGAGGACGTGAAGGCGGGCCTCCCTTCCAGCCATCCCAAGGCCACGTTTCGCGGGCCGGACGTGTTCTTCGTCGATCACGTCTCCGGCGGCGGCCGGCGCAAGGCGTGGGTGGCGTGGGAGGAGGGCGGCAGGCTTCCGGACCTGATCGTGGAGCTGCTGTCGCCATCCACCGAGAGGATCGACCGCAAGACCAAGATGGCCCTCTACGCGCAGGTGTTCCGGACGCGGGACTACTTCCTGTTCGATTGGGACAAGGAGACGCTGGAGGGCTACCGGCTGGTGGGCAACGCCTATGAGCCGATCGCGCCGGACCGGCAGGGCCGGCTGCGCAGCGCGGTGCTCGGCTTGGACCTGGGCCTCTGGGAGGGCGGGGTGCGCGCGCTCGAGAGCGGCGAGGCCGAGGCGGGCACCTGGGTGCGGCTGTTCGATCCGGCCGGCCGGATGATCCCAACGCTCGGCGAAGCGGCGGAAGCCAGGGCCGCGGCGGAGAGCGCACGAGCCGATGCGGAACGCGCGCGATCCGAAGCGGAGAGTGCACGAGCCGATGCGGCGGAAGCCGAGCTCAAGCGCCTGCGGTCTCTTCTTGGCCGGCTCGCCGAGTAGGTAGGCCGCTGTCGGCGGTGTTCAGGCCAACTCGGCGGCTCGGTCCCTCTTCTCCTGGCAGCCGAGGAAGGCGCGGACGAGGGGCTTGGGTAACCACCTATCCCCTGGTATAAGATCTCCCCCCAACCCAACGGAGGTCCCAATGTCCGCAAGCGGCACGCGGAATCGCAGGGAAGCTGGCGGCTGTTTACCGACGCCTTTACGCCGGAGCTGACGGAAAGTCATGTCTATCTGAAGTCTACCCACGCCAAGCTCAGGAACTTCATCGAGGAAGTCGAGAGGCTCGGCCTCGAGCGCGATTCCTACAACACCCGCAAGCTGGAGGCCAACCGTAAACGCAACGAGATGATCGCGGCGGGGAACCGCCTCGTAACGGCGATGCAGCTTGCTCTCAGGAGCTTCGCCGAAGCCGCTTTCGGTCCAGAGAGGCGCGAATCCGGTAGCCTACTTCGCTCACCTTGGCCTTGCCTTTCCGCCGGATGTATTGAGGGCGACCGCGGCACGGATGAGCGCCTTGAACGCGCCCGCGTCGACCTCCTCCCCCTCATGGATGTCAATCGCGCGCCTTGTGTTCCCGTCGAGGCTCGAGTTGAAGAGCTTGGCCGGGTCCTTCAACGAAGCCCCCTTGGCGAAGGTCAACTTCACGATCGACTTGTAAGACTCGCCGGTGCAGATGATCCCGTCGTGCGACCATATGGGAGTGCCCATCCACTTCCACTCCTCCACGACGTCCGGGTCTGCCTCTTTGATGAGCTTGCGCATCCTGCTCAAAGTCTCCCCGCGCCAGTCCCCGAGCTCGGCGATTCTTTTGTCAATCAGCTCAGATGCCGACTGGCCCTCGGTCGAATCCGACTTTTTCATGTTCTCCTCCTAAAACTTCCAGACTCTTCCGGAACGTGGCGCTAAGGGTTCTACGCCCCCCGCACCATCAAATCCGCCACGGCCTTGTTGAAGCGCACGGGGTCGGGCAGCTCGCCGCCCTCGGCGATGAGGCCGTAGCCGAAGAGGAGCTGGGCGTAGTCTTCAAGCACGGGGTCGTCCGCGTCCTTCTCGAAGCGCTCGCTCATCCTGGCCAGGATGTCGTGCTTGGGGTTGAGCTCCAGGATGCGGCGCTGCTTGGGGCCGCCGCCCCTGCCCTTCTGCAGGAGCTTTTCGAGCTGCGGGCTGTAGTCGTGTTCGGCGCCCACCAGGCAGACCGGCGAATTGGTGAGACGGCTGGTGAGGCGCACCTGCTTGACATACGTGTCGAGCTTCTTCTGCAAGGCTTCGAGCAGCGGCTTCATCTTCTCCTCCTTGGCCTTGAGCTCCTCCTCGGCCTGCTTCTTCTCCTCCTCGCTGCCGAGCGAGACCGTGCCCTTGCCCGCCGACTTCAGCTTCTTGCCGCCGTACTCGTTGAGCGACTGGGTGAGGAGCTCGTCGACGGTGTCCACCAGGTAGAGCACCTCGTAGCCCTTCTCCTTGAACGCCTCCAGGTTGGGCGAGTTCTCCACCTGCGAGCGCGACTCGCCCGTCAGGTAGTAGATCTCGTTCTGCCCCTCCTTCATCCGCTCCACGTAATCTTTAAGCGTGGTGAGCTTCTCCGGGTCGTTCGAGGACTCGAAGATCAGCAGCTCCACCAGCTTCTCCTTGTTCTCGTAGTCGGAGCTGGTGCCCTCCTTGATGGCGCGGCCGAGCTCGCCCCAGAACTTGAGGTAGGTGTCCGGCTCCTTCTCCTTCATCTCCGTCAGCACGTCCAGCACCTTCTTGGTCAGGCCCTTGCGGATGAGGGTGATGAAGCGGTCCTGCTGCAACATCTCGCGGGAGACGTTGAGCGCCAGGTCGGGGGAGTCCACGACGCCGCGCACGAAGCGCAGGTACTGGGGCAGCAGGTCCTCGCACTTCTCCAGGATCTGAATGCGCTTGACGTAGAGCTGAAGGCCCGGCTTCGAGGCTACGTAATAAAGGTCGTACGGCGCCTGCGCGGGGATGAACAGCAGGGCCTGGTACTCAATGCGCCCCTCGGCCTTGTAAGGGATGACCTTGAGCGGATCCGTCCAGTCGTGGGCGATGTGCTTGTAGAACTCGTTGTAGTCCTCGGGCTTGACCTCGGACTGCGGCCGGGTCCAGATCGGCTTCATCGTGTTGAGGACCTTCTCTTCGAGCGGCATGACGGGCTTCTCGCCGGTCTCCTTCTCCTTGGCGAGGTCCTCCATCTCCGGGTCCTTCTCGGCCTTGAGGACGATCGGGTAGCTGACGAAGTCCGAGTAGCGGCGGACGATGCGGCTGATCACCCAGCGGTCGGAGAAGTCGTCGAGGCCGTTCTCCTTGTCCTCGGCCTTGAGGTAGAGGGTGATGGTGGTGCCGCGGCCGGCCTTTTCCGTCTCCTCGATGTCCTCCACGGTGTAGGTGCCGTCGCCGGTGGACTCCCAGCGGGTGGCGGCCGTCTCGCCCGCGCGGCGGGTCACCAGCACGACGCGGTCGGCGGCCATGAACGAGGAGTAGAAGCCGACGCCGAACTGGCCGATCAGCTCGGCGATCGACTGCTGGGACTCGCCCTTCTTGATGCGGTCCACCAGCTCGCGCGTGCCGGACTTGGCGATGGTGCCGATGTTGGCGATGACCTCCTCGCGGCTCATGCCGATGCCGTTGTCGGAGACGGTGAGGGTGCGCAGATTGCGGTCGGCCTCCAGGCGGATCTGCAGCTCACCCCCGCCTTCGAGGAGCTCCGGCCGGGTGAGCGCCTCGAACCGCAGCCGGTCGATGGCGTCGGAGGCGTTGGAGATCAGCTCGCGGAGGAAGATTTCCTTGTTCGAGTACAGCGAATGGATCATCAGGTCGAGGAGCTGCCGGGTTTCAGCCTGAAACTGCAGAGTCTCGACGGTTGCGGTCGACATGAGTGTCCTCCTGGGTCTTCAAAGTCTCAGGCCCGGATTGCACGGGAGCGGCGCAGGGCCTCAATCGACCCTTTGAACGCTGCAAGCTGGGCTGGGAATTCCCCCTGACGGCCTCCGAAGCGGAAGTCTGACGACAGGGGCATCAAGCAAAGTTTAGTCGAGGACACGCAGAGCTGCAAGCCGGGAGGCTGCCTTGACGGCGGCGAGGGTCCGCCGCAAGCTTCAGCAGTTGCAAGCAGGCCGGAGCCTCAAGGGAGAGGCGCATGACGCGCGATCTCCCTCTTCCAAGGAGACGATCCATGAGAAAGCAGATCGGGAAGAAGTTGTCGCTGAACCGTGAGACGCTGCTCAGCCTCCAGGACGGATCTGCGCTGCGCGTCGTCGCAGGCGGCACCGGCGCTTCGGACGACACGGGATGCCGGTCTAACTGCGGTTCCTGTCCGCCGTCGGCCTGCCATCCGTCGGCGTGCGACGACACCTGCTGCTGCTAGGAGTCTGCGAGCAGGGACATCAAGGACGCAAAGGACAGCAGGGACAAGAAAAACACGGATTGTTCGTATCTTGGAGGTCCTTGCTGTCCCTGTTGTCCTTTACGTCCCTGCTTCTGTAGCCCCGACTGGTTGTAGGATCCCGGGAAGAGGAGGACCCGATGGCCTGGGGACGGAAACGCGAAGGCGGTGGATGCGTGGGCTGGCTGGCCTTGTTGCTGGCAGGCTTGGCCCTGCTCGTGGCCTGGGCGGCGTACAAGCGCACCGGGGGCGAGCTCGGAACCGTGTTGAAGGACGCGGGAATCCAGGACCGCGGCGCGGCCGGCGCCGATTCCGATCTGGCGGAGTGGCGGGAGGATCTGGCCCAGGCTCGCGACCGCCTCCTCGGACGCCGGGCCGAGGTGGCGGGGGACCATAATTTGGAGCAGGTGCGGCGCGACGTGGAGCAGGTGCGGGCCAGCCTCGAGCAGGCCTACCACAAGGCCGGCGCCGCGAAGGAGCAGTGGAAGGATCTCGATGCCGACCTCGAACGCCTGGAGGGGCAGCTCAAGGACAGGGGGTCGAAGGCCTTGGCCACGCTCGACCAGACGATCTCGAAGCTGCGCGACGCGACGAGCCCGAAGAAGGACGAAGGAGAGAACCGCCGGCGCTGAATCAGGGGGCGGGCTCTGGCACTCCGTCGAAGAAATCGACGGCGCCCGTTTCCAGAGAATATTCCGCGCCGACGACCAGAAGGCGATCTTCCTGGATCAGTTGCTCGAGCACCCGGGAGCCGTGCCGCAGATGATCCGTGGAGGTACGGATGTTGGCGCGAACCGCCTGCTTCACCAGAGCGTCCCGATCGTGGCGGAGGTCGGTCGCGAGCAGTCCCTCCACCGAGGGCCGCACCCGATCGACGATCGACCGCATGTTGTGCGATTGTTTTTCTTCCGGCGCCCCGAGAACCTCGAGAGTCGCCAGGATGGCGCCGCACCCCGAGTGGCCGAGCACCACCACGAGCGGCGTGCCGAAGCGCTCGGCCGCGAACTCGACGCTACCCACCTGGGAGGGAGCGACGATATTGCCGGCCACGCGAATCACGAACAGGTCTCCCAAACCCTGATCGAACACGATCTCCGCGGGAACGCGCGAATCCGAGCATCCGAGAATGATCGCGAAGGGCTCTTGACTCTTCGCCAACTCGGCCCGCCGGCTCTGGCTGAGGAATGCGTCGGACGTGCGCAGATCCGACGTGAACCGGAGGTTTCCCTCTCGGAGGCGTTGAAGTGCTTCGCGCGCGGAGATCATTGCCAAAGATCCGATTCAGGGTCGCGCACCAACACGATGTAGAACGTCGGTAGCGAAGGGAGTCCGCTTGCCCTGCTTGTCCGCGTTCTCCATCCTGAAGGTCCAACTCTTGTCCGCAGGATTCCAAATGAATTGGTTATAGGTCGGCCCATCGTCGTACTGGAACGCGAGCTCAACTTGGTTTCCGGCCAGCGTTCCATAACCGATGGCCGAGTACTTCCCTCCGAAGACGTCACACCAGTGCGCGACGTACCGATGGTCTGCATGCGAGTAGCCGATGAGGACAAGGGCCTCGTATGCCGGAGGGACGGCGGCGTCAGTCATGTGGATCTGCAGGAACTGATGGTTCAACACCCACTCAGCCCTGACGGTGTTCTTGATCGTCTGCCCTCGAATGGAACGCGTGAGGTCCCATTCCCCGACGAGGTTCTCCATGAACGGATCTTCAAATTTGACCTTGGGTCCGTCCGCCGGTTCTTCCGCCTTGGCCCACGGGCCCCAGAAGTTCACGACGACGGCGAGGAGAACGGCCGCCACTGGTACCGAGACGCTTCGATATTGCATGCAAGTCCCCCTGTTCAGCCGGCCCCAAGTCTATACCCACCAGGTCGGTCTGGGAGCCCTGGGGTAAGCCGCGAGCACGGTTTTGGAGTTGCGCGGCACTGTTCCTTCAGGGGAGGACGATCACGCCCTCCTTTGAAATCGGGGATTCGCTACCGGCGGGCGGTCCGCGCCCGGCGTGGCGCCGCCCCATTCCGACCGGAGAAACCCAATGACCAAGAAGGCTGCGCTGAAAAGGAAGCTGGAGCTTCACCGCGAAACCGTCCGCACGCTCAACCTCCGCGAAGAGGCCATGGTCGCCGGCGGCGTCACGGTCCACTCGCAGTGTCTGACTCGTTGCCTGACCATCGACACCTGCACCCCGCAAAGCTGCACCTGCTGAGGAGGAGAGAGATCCTACAACGGCTGGGGGAGCCTTGAAGCCGAAGCCGGGCCGCACCGTCTATTCTACGGAATCTGCCATCCCGAGGAAGGGAGAGCCCCTGCGGCGCGAGCCGGCGGCGAGCAAGCTCCCCTGGGAGCAGTCGCCGCGGGTGCGCCGGGAGACGGGCGGACGCGGCGGCAAGACGGTGACGGTCGCGGGTCCCCTGCTGCTCGCTCGTCCTGAGGCCGAGGCTCTCCTCGCCGGCTGGAAGAAGATGTGCGGCAGCGGCGGCAGCCTCAAGGCGTCGCGAACGGCGGACGGCTCGCCCGCCTTCGAGCTCGAGATCCAGGGCGACCACGCGGACCGGCTGGTGGCCGAGCTGGTGAAGGCCGGCTACAAGGCGAAACGGGCGGGGGGCTGAGAAGCAGTCTACCGTGCCGGCCGGGGCGGCCATCGCGAAAGTCACTCCCACCGAAACACGCGCGACGAAACCGCAGCACAGACGACGAACACCGCCGCCAGCGCGGCGACGTCTCCCAGATGCGCCGACCACGGGTCGCCCGTCCAGATCCCCTGGAGCAATGACGCCGAGTGGCTGAGCGGCAATACACGGGCGACCGTTCGCAACACCGGCGGAAGGGAATTGATCGGCACGAACAACCCCGAGAGGCCGATCATCGGATAGAAGATGACCGCGCCGATCGGCTGCGCGAACCGGGCAGTGGGGACAACGCTCGCAACGATGAATCCAATGGACAGGATGCTGAGCGTGCTGATCAGCAGGGCGATCGTGAAGCTCACGAGCGGAACCTGCGGTCCAATCGCGAAGTAGCGCCGTCCCGCGAGCACCATCAGCGCCATCGTCAGCGCTGTCAGCATGAGCTTCACCAGAACGTGTGAAGTAAGAATTGTCCACGGCCTGAGGGGTGTCGCGCGCAGCCGCTTGAGTATGCCGCCCTCGCGGTAGATCGAGATGATCGCCGCCAGTGACAGCACTGCGCTGATGGTGATGAGCATCGACACGAGAGCCGGTACCCCGCCGGCGCTGAGCAGGCCGCTCAAGGCAGGAGTTGACGGTGCGGGTTTGCCAGCCGTCGCTCGGCCGAGCAGAACGAACACGAGAACGGGTACGACGATCGTCCCGATTGCGCCGAGCGGCTCGCGCAGGAAGATCTTGATCTCGATCCACGTGAGCTGCCGTAGTCCTCGCAGAATGTTCGTCATCCTCAGTCTCGGATGGAGTGGCCGGTGAGCTTGAGGAAAACATCCTCGAGGTTCGACATGTCGGTCCGGAAATCGGTGACCGTGACGTGGTTCTCCGACAGGCATCGGATCGTATCCGTGACGAATCTGTCGCCGAGGCCCCGGATCGTATAGCGTGACTCCTCTCGCGTCACTGACACGACTCCCGGAATTCGCTCGAGGCACTCGGCGGCATTCGCGTCGGCAGTCGCGAGCGTCACGCTGCGCTCGGGACAGTACTTGTCAACCAGTCGCTGCGGCGAGTCGATATCGATGATCCGGCCATATTCGATGATCGCCACTCGATCGCACAACCGCTCGGCCTCCTCCATCAGGTGCGTCGTGAGGAAGACCGTCTTCCCGCGGTCGCGAATGTCGCGCACGAGCTCCCAGATCTTCCGGCGCGCTTGCGGATCGAGCCCGGTGGTCAGCTCGTCGAGAAAAACGACCTCGGGATCATTGATCAGGGCAAGCGCGATGAACAGGCGCTGCTTCTGGCCACCGGAGAGCGTCATGAACCAGGCGTTGCGTTTGTCGGCAAGCCCAAGCTGGTCGAGCAGTTGGTCGGCCGTGAAGGACGTCTTCCGGTAGATCGATGCCCACAGGTGCATCGCCTCCCACACCTTGATCCGCTTCTGGAGCTGCGCCTGCTGGAGCTGGACGCCGATTCGTTCCTGCAGCTCATAGACATCGCGGACGGGATCGAGGCCGAGAACCGTGATCGAGCCGGAGCTTGGCCTGCGGATCCCCTCGACGCATTCCATCGTCGTGGTCTTGCCCGCTCCGTTGGGGCCGATGAGACCGAAGATCTCGCCGTCGCTCACCTCGAACGACACGCCCTCCACCGCCACGGTCTTGCCGTAGGTCTTACGAATGCCTGAGACCTGAATGACAGGCCGGGCGACGTGGTTCATTCCCATCAGGTTCCCGAGTGTGGCAGAAGCTGTCGTCGGCGTCGAGTCGCGAACACACGCATCGCGTCTCCTGAGCCCGGTCATTTTTTCCTATGAATTTGCCGGCAAAACCGTTGACTGCGTCGCCGAGAAGGAGGCTTCTGTCACGCGCTCCTATGAAATTTCTAGACTCTCCTTTGAATCCGCGGGCAAGACCCCTTGGGCCGGCTCCGCGGCCTATAATTCCGCGAGCCGACCCTTTGATTTCGTCCCGGTGCTCCGCTCAGCACTGACCGGCACCTATGAAATCAGAACACTTTCATAGGATTGCCGCCAAGTTTCATAGTTTTCTATGTCATTTTCATAGGGTCGAATCGCGCCAGGACGGATTGCTGCCCAGAATTCATATCAACCGCACACACTTTCATAGGAATCCGTCCACCCAACCTCGCTCGCGGGCATAAAAGCAAAGGGTCGGATCACGCAATCATAGGGGCGGGCGGCCCGCCGGAGGTTCGCGGTGAGCCGTTCATAGGAGGCCGCTGGCGAATCATAGGAGCCTCAGGGTGCGTACCGCGACGCTCTCATAGAGGTCGTGAGGGAGCTCTCATCGACGGTGAGGCGGTGTCTTGCTCCGTATCCGGGAGTGAGATAGCCTCGCATCCAGGTCAAACCGGAAACCGAGCCCACGCCCAAGGCGACAGAAGGAGAAAGTCGATGAAAAAGCAAGGACAGCTCCGCACCCTGAAGCTCCACCGCGAGACGCTGCGTCACCTCGAAGCGCAAGGACTCTCGCACGCGCTGGGCGGCGTAGGGAGCGCGATCTGCACGCAAACCCGCCTGCCTACCTGCTACAACTCCTGCATCGAATACAACACCTGTTTCTGCGGCACAACCACAGCCGCTTGATACGGCGGCCCGGTCCGCCCTCTCCGAATCCCGCCCGGCGGAGGCGGCAAAGAGACCTGCCGTCTCGCCGGGAGCCCACGGCCGCCCGCCAGCGGCAGCAGAACAGCGAGTGCGGCGCCCGTTGCCGGGCTTGACCGGTCCGCGTTCGTGACTGGCTGGTGCTCCAGCGGCAGGGCGCGAGCCTGTTCGGACTCACCGAGACTTTCTCCGTAGCGACCGTCCGGACGGTACCGTCGGACGGTGAGGGAGACCGTCGGGACGGCCGTGCTTGGCCGCCGCCTTTTCTCTCACGTTCATGAAATGTATCCGAAGCAGCTCATTTTGCGACATTTCCCGGCATGACGGGGCTTCGTCTTCGAGCCCTGGTGCGTGATGGCACACGCATTGCTCTTTGACACTCATTCGTCGATTGGTGGAACCATTCGCAAAGGGCCTTGATTGGTGACAACTGTCCGGTTTACAGAAAGGAACTGATAATGAGCACACCTTTGAACACCGTCATTTACGTCGACAACCTAACCTCACCCTTTCCATCGGCACAACAGCAGGAACAATACGCAACCTGGGCGGCCGACCTGAGCGGCTCCGGTTTTACCACGATGATCCTTTACAACCTCCACATCGATACATACGGCAACTTCCGCTACACGAACTCACAGTTTCCACTTATAGCAGACGGAAAGCTGCAGGAAGGCTATGAGTACCTGCCCGAGCTTCTGACATCAATCACCAGCAACGGAACGATCAACCAAGTGATGTTCTGCCTCGGCGGCTGGGGATCAGAAGGCGATTACGTCCATTGTGCACAGCTCATCAACCAGTACGGCACAGGTCCAGACAATCCGATCGTCCGCAACTTCGTCGCCTTGCAGGGAATCGGAGTGTCGGGAATCGATTTCGATCTCGAGGCGGGCGCAGGAGTCGCTACGTCTCACGAATACCCTACTACCTGCCGGTCGTCGTGCAGTTGACAAACATGCTTTACAATCTTCATCTAACGGTAACGTACTGTCCTTACATGTTGCCCCAATTCTGGATCGATTGCCTGTCGGCCAACTATGCGCAACAGCAGATCAACAACGTACAACCTGTGGCATGGATGAACCTTCAATGCTATGACGGAGGCGTCTCGAACACACACAAGGAATGGGTCGGCTATCTCACCAACAATGCCTCGCTTGGTCCTCTCGGGATTTCCGATCCCGCCGCGTTCATCGTTCCGGGCTTCGGCGTGCCGGGAATCTGCCCTCAGGGGACGGGTGGTCTGCAGGCGACGTTCTCCGACCCTTCGCTGATGGAATCCGGCATCGGTGGCGGTTTTGTCTTCACGTATGGCGGAATCCAAAAGAACCTACAGAATGGAGCCTGCGCTCCGACGAATACGACGGCGGATTATACCTCGGCAATCGTGCAGGGTATCAAGGCACTGCCTAAGTCGTGACGATCCACGCCGATCTCTGGATCGTACGCGAGGGGGCCGTAGTTAATTAGGCGACTTCCCGCTGACGAGGGACGCGGGCGTAGCGTCGTCAAGCGGGGCGCGCCGTTTCACCTGTCGTCGTCATAGCTTCAGCACCATCTTGATCATGTCGTGCTGGTTGCCGTCGGGGTCGGTGCCGTAGCCGGGGATGGTGTAGCCGGTGAAGCCGATGTCGTGGAGGGTGCGGACGGCGTCGGCCTCGGAGTCGGAGATCAGCATGCTGGGGAGTTCCCTGGCACCTTCGTCTGCTTCGCCGAGAGGGCTTTGATAAGCTTAATGAGGAGGGCATGCCGCCGATTTCATCCGCAACCTCCGCGAGGACACTGAAGGGCATGGAATCTCCTCTGCGTCGCATCGAGATACCCGCGCAAAGAGACACAAGGCTGTCACCTTGCGCTTTAATCTCTCCGGAGGGCATGGTTGCTAAACTTAAGGAGGGTCCTTTGGGCAGTGGTCGTTTGGTTTGCGACTATTAGGAAGAGTGGTAAACGTAATTACATGTGAATCCTGAAATGTGCCCAAATAGGTTATAGCGTTCAGACGAACGTTGTATGTAATAGAGCTGCTTAATCCATCGATAGCAATAGTTCTGTTGGGTGGGAATCCTGGGCTTATGTATGTGGCAGTGAAGGGATATGGGCTGTAGGTAAAATATAGGAGAGCAGGCGCGCCATTAGTGACAGTCCTGCCATCCAGTTCCGCATAGGTTCTACACACATTCACTAACTGGCCCGTCGGTTCTCCGATAGGATCTGGAGGGCATGGCAAGGTGGTAAACGAACGATCGTCGCCGAGGTAGGTTTGTTGATGGCCATCAGGAAACGAGTCTATGGTGGCGCTAGGTGGCGCTAGGGCGCCTGTGACGGTGGGCGGTGTCTTGCTCCGTATCCGGGAGTGAGATAGCCTCGCATCCAGGTCAAACCGGGCCCATGCCCAAGGCGACACAAGGAGAAAGTCAATGAAAAAGCAAGGACAGCTCCGCACCCTGAAGCTCAACCGCGAGACGCTGCGTCACCTCGAAGGGCGAGGACTCTCGCGCGTGCAGGGCGGGAGCGGGAGCTGCTTTCAAACCTGCCTGCCTACCTGCTACCACTCCTGCATCGAATACAACACCTGTTTCTGCGGCACAACCACAGCCGCTTGATACGGGGGCCCCGCCGCCGTCAGAGCTTCATCACCATCTTGATCATGTCGTGCTGGTTGCCGTCGGGGTCGGTGCCGTAGCCGGGGATGGTGTAGCCGGTGAAGCCGATGTCGTGGAGGGTGCGGACGGCGTCGGCCTCGGAGTCAGAGATCAGCATGCAGGTGAGGTGGCGCAGGCCGTCGGCCCGGGCGGTGTCGATGAACTGGTTGACGAGGATGGTGCCGAGGCCCGCGCCGCGGTAGGCGGGGTCGAGGAGCCACTTGACGCGGCCGACCAGGCGCAGGGGGCTTCCCTGGCGGCGGTGGAGCGTCGCGTCGGCGACCACTTTCCTGCCGTCGAAGGCGAGGAGCGGCAGGACCTTGGAGTATTCCAGCTCGCGGCCCCAACTCTCCACCAGGGAGCGGTTGTCGATACGGTCCCAGGCGAAGCGGCGCACCTCCTGGGGAAGGCGCAGGAAGAAATCGTACAGGGCGTCGACGTCGTTCTGGGTAAACGGGCGGATCAGGAGACGGCGCCCGTCGCGCAGCACGGCCTCCAGGGGATAACGATTCGGCATTCTTTCGTACCCTCCTTTGAGACGAGAGAACAGAGGAAGGAGCCTAGCAGAGTGTGCCCCCGAATAGTCGACAGCCACTCCTGCGCCGCCAGGGATTGAAATCGCCTGGCTATCCTCGGTAGTCCCTGGCGGGACAAAAGTTTTTCGACCCCGTAGGGGACACCGTCGGTAGCCAGGGATTTCAATCCCTGGCGGGAGCGGAGAAGGTATCTCCAAAAGCTCGACGGCGCTTCCGCTGGCGCCCGAGAGGCCATCAGGCGTCCGGTTCGATCCCGGCGTCCTGAAGGGCCTTCTCCAGAAGGTCCTCCACCTTGATCGTCTTTGCCCATTCCTTCAGATAGGGAAGGTCGAGGTTTTCCCCCTGAACTTTCAACACGCCGAGGACGTCATTCCACTGCTGGTCGGAGACCCCGTTGCCCATCCGGTACCAGCGAAGCTTCTGCAGGACGATGTCCTCCGGGCTGGCTACGGGAAGCCGGTCGCCGCTCGCCAGCGGGAAGATCCGGCGCCGCGACATCTCCAAGAGGGACAGGCGGTCCCCTTTGAAGATAAAGACATCGACCTTGATTCCGGTTTTCAGGTGGAGCAGGTTGAACGACGCACGGCGACCGATGGCGTGGTGGATGCGCTCCGGAGAAACGTAGAAGGCGCCTTCGGTCCCGGCGACGAAGGATTGGACCTGATGGGATCGAAGATCCGCGACGAGATCCGCATCTTGAGTGGACCGTGGAATGCCCCAGAGCGAGCTGGCCAGAGAGCCTCCCACCGCGTAGGAGATCCCGACGTCTTCAAGGACCCGAGCGACCTCCAGGACGACCTTGAAGGCCTCGTCTGGGGTCACCAATTCAGTACCCCTTGATCTTGGGGTCCCAGCCGTAGACCTCGATCATGGTCTCGCGGTCCAGCCAAAGGGCAGCGAGCCGCAGGCGCAGCTCGTCTTCGGAAAGATCAGGTCCGTACTGGGCCTGAATTCGCAGGGCAGCCATCGACTGAACCGTGTAGTTCAGCTCGAAGACCTGCCGGAGACGGTCCAGAGGCGTCATCCGCCGGTACCTCTCGATCATCATCTCCTCGATCTCCGGCGGCGTATCGGGGCTCTGCGTCCTCATGAAGGGCCTCCTCCGGGAAGGTACCACAAGGAAGAAACGTTAGACTCCCTGGCATGGCCGACTCGGCGTGGGAGGATCTCTCCCGCACGCTGCGCAGCAGTGCGCCCTACAAGACCCTGCGCCAGGGCCTCGGGGACGTGGTGCGCCTGCCCGTGCCGGCGGCGGCCTGGGTGGGCGAGCTGCTGGCCCGCGACCTCAAGCGGCCGCTGCTCGTGGTGGTGCCGCGGGAGGCCGACGCCCTGATGTGGATGGAGGCCGCCCGGCTCTTCGGCCGCGAGGGCCCGGAGAACGGCGCGGTCTACTTCCCGGCGCCGTCGTTGACCCCTTATCAGGAGACCGAGACCTCGTTGCAGGTGCGCGCCCAGGAGTCCGTGGCGCTCGACTGCGTCACCTCCGGCCGGGCCGGCACCATCGTCACCACCCCCCGCGCCCTGTTCCGGAGACTGCCGACCCCCGAGGCTTTCCGCCGCGCCGTGCTCGCCGTCCGTCCGGGCGAGGACCACCCGATCGACGGCCTCACCCGGCACCTCGCGCGGTACGGCTACAAGCGCACCGACCTGGTTTACGAGGTGGGGGACTTCGCCGTCCGCGGCGGCATCGTCGACGTCTTCCCGCCGGGGGAGGACGCGCCGGTGCGCCTCGACCTGTTCGGCGACACGGTGGAGTCGATCCGCTGGTTCGATCCCCAGTCGCAACGGTCGGAGGACACGCTGGACGGCGTCCGCATCCTTCCTCTCTACCTCTTTCCCGGCGGGCCTGAGGACGCGGCCCTGCTCGCCGAGCTGCTGACGGAGAACCTGGGCGCCGAGATGGGGCCGCGGGAGGCGGAGGCGATCGAGGGGCTGCGTGCCCGGGGCGAGTTTCCCGGCTGGGAGAACTATCACCCGCTCCTCGCCGCGCGCACCGTGGCGCTGACGGAAGCAATGACCGCCGGGTCGAACCCGCTGACCTGGGCGGTCGATCCGCCGGCCCTGGAGGCGGAAGTGGCCCACCACGCCGAGCGCCTGGAGGGGGACTACGCCTCGCGCGTCGAGCATGGCCGCCTGGCGGTGCCGCCCGAGGCGTTGGAGCAGCCGGCGCAGCAGGTGCGGGAGGCGCTGGAGACGGCCGCCGTCCGGCTGCGGGACTTGGTGGTAGGCGGACGCGACGGCCGGGAGGGCCAGGGCGCGGGAGCGGACTTCCACGGCACTCTGACCGATCTCTTCCATGGCCAGCTTCCCCGCTTCCCGCAGGAGGTGGCCACGGCGCGGGCGCGGGGCGAGCGGTGCCTCGTGGTGGTCTCGCCCGCCCACCGGCGGCGGATCGAGGAGCTGCTGGAAGGGCGCGAGGTGCCGCTCGGCCGGGGCGGCGTCGAGCTGGTGACGGGCGAGCTGGCCCGCGGTTTCCGGCTCCCTTCGGCCGGCCTCGTGGTCTACGGCGAGCAGCAGCTCCTGCCCCAGGCGAAGCTCCAGCGGCGGGCGGGCAAGACCCGCTTCGGGCCGTTCCTTTCCGGCCTGCGCGACCTCAAGGTGGGCGACTACGTGGTGCACGTCGACCACGGCATCGGCCAGTTCGTGGCCCTGCGCTCGGTGGGCGGGGACGGCGCGGGCGTCGGAGGGCTGCCGCCGGTGCTGCGCGAGCTCGGGAGCCCGAGCGCCGCCACTACTGCCACGGAGACCGAGGTGATGGAGATCGCCTACGCCAGCGGCAAGCGGCTGCTCCTGCCGCTCTCGCGCATCGACCAGGTGCAGAAGTTCAGCGGCATCGAGGGCGTCGCCCCCCGTCTCGACCAGCTCGGCGGCACCTCGTGGAACCGCACCAAGGCGCGGGTGAAGAAGGGCATGCAAGACATGGCCGACGAGCTGCTCAAGCTCTACGCCGAGCGCCAGGTGGCCCGTGCCCCGGCCCTGCCGCCGGACACCGACCTGCTGCACCAGTTCGAGGCCGCCTTCGTCTACGAGGAGAGCCCCGACCAGCTCGAGGCCATCGCCACAATCCGCGAGGACCTCCAGCGCGAGCGTCCCATGGACCGGCTGCTGTGCGGCGACGTGGGCTACGGCAAGACCGAGGTGGCCATGCGCGCCGCCTTCAAGGCGGTGGACGGCGGCTACCAGGTGGCCGTCCTCGCCCCCACGACCATCCTCGCGGACCAGCACCTGGAGACCTTCCGCAAGCGCTTCGCCGGCTTCCCGGTGACCGTCGAGATGGTCTCCCGCTTCCGCTCGCCGCAGGAGGTGCGGGAGCTCAAGAAGCGGCTGGGCGAAGGGAAGATCGACATCCTCATCGGTACCCACCGCCTGCTCTCCAAGGACATCCAGCTCCCGCGGCTCGGCCTGATGATCGTCGACGAGGAGCAGCGCTTCGGCGTGGCGCAGAAAGAGCGGCTGAAGCAGCTCAAGAAGAACGTCCACGTGCTGGCCATGTCGGCGACGCCGGTGCCGCGCACGCTGCAGCTCTCGCTCGCCGGCGTGCGCGACCTCTCGGTCATCGAGACGCCGCCCAAGGACCGCATGGCGGTGGAGACCGCCATCCTCCCCTACAACAACGAGGTGGTGCGCGAGGCCATCGAGTTCGAGATCGAGCGCGGCGGCCAGGTCTACTACGTCTACAACCGGGTGGAGTCGATCGAGGAGCGGCTGACCAGGCTGCGGGAGATCGTCCCCGGCGTGCGGGTGACGGTCGGCCACGGCCAGCTCAACGAGGAGGAGCTGTCGCGCCGCATGCACGCCTTCACCCGCGGCGACTTCGACGTCCTGCTCGCCACCACCATCATCGAGAACGGCATCGACATCCCCAACGTCAACACCATGATCGTCCACCGGGCCGACCGCTTCGGCCTGGCGCAGCTCTACCAGCTCCGCGGCCGGGTGGGGCGCAGCAACCAGCTCGCCTACTGCTACTTCCTGGTGCCCGAGGACCGCATCCTCTCCGAGCAGGCGCGCAAGCGCCTGGCCGCCCTGCGCGAGTTCTCGGACCTCGGCGCCGGCTTCCGCATCGCCGCCCGCGACCTGGAGATCCGCGGCGCCGGCAACCTCCTGGGCGGCGAGCAGAGCGGCCACATCGGCGCGGTGGGCATCGAAACCTATCTCAAGCTGTTGGAAGAGACAGTGCGCGAGCTGCGGGGCGAGAGCGTCGAGGAGGCGCCGTCGGTGGCCCTCGACCTGCCGGTGCCCATGTCGATCCCCAGCGACTACGTCGACGACGCCAACCTGCGCATGGAGCTCTACCGCAAGATCGCCGAGGAGCCGGAGCGGGAGATGCTGGCCGAGCTCGCCGACCGCTTCGGGCCGCCGCCGTCCGCGGTCGAGACCCTGGTGGAGGTGGCCGCCCTCAAACGGCTGGCCGAGTCGCTGCGGGTGCAGTCCATCTCGGCCAAGGGCGGCGAGTTGGTCATCCGCCTGCGCCGCGACGCGCGTATCGACGTCGAGAGACTGATCGAAATGGTGTCCAACCTTCCCGGGGCCAGCTTCAGCCCCACCGGCGTGCTCTCGCTGCCCGGCGGCGGCGGGCGGCAGCTCGTGGCCGTGGCGCGGCAGACCCTGGAGTCGCTGGGAGCATGAGAGCCGCCGTTCTGGCCGGGCTCGTCGTCCTGTCCTGCGGCTGCCAGCGCCAGCCGCCGCCGGCGGCTCCGGACGCCGCGGCGCGCATCGGCCAGGAGGACGTGCGCTACGGCGATTTCGAGGCCTGGCTCAAGCGCTCCGTCAGCGACACGGACGGCGTGCTGGGGAGCGACGTGCTGTCGCAGCTCTTCGATCAGTTCCTGGAGGAGAGGCTGCTCGTCCAGCTGGCGATCGATCGCAAGGTGGTCAAGGTGGTGCGGGAGGCTGAAGGGTCGGCGGGACAGCGGGCGGCGATCGAGGCGCTGCTGGCCAGCCGGCAGCCGCGCGACCCGGCTTCAGACGCCGACGTCGCCCGCTACTACGACGCTCACCGCCAGGACTTCGCCCGGCCCGAGCGGGTGAAGCTGCGCCAGATCCTCACCCAGGACCGGGCGACGGCGGAGCGGGCGCTCAAGGAGATCGGCGGCGGCGCCGACTTCGAAGAGGTGGCCCGCCGCTTGTCGCACGATCCCGGCGCGGCGGCGGGCGGCTACCAGGGAGAGCTGTCCCGGGAAGACCTGCCCCCCAGCTTCGCCGAGGTCATCTTCGGCTTGCGGACCGGCGAGGTCAGCCGCCTGGTGCCGGCCGACTATGGCTTCCACATCTTCCAGGTGACCGAGCGCGAGCCCGCCCAGGTGATCTCCCTGGAAGCCGCGCGGCCCGAGATCCTTTCCAAGCTGCGCCAGGAACGGGCCGACCGCCTCCTCCAATCCCTGGTCCAGGAGGCGCGAGCCCGGTACAATGTAACGGTCAACGGACGGAATCTACCGTTCGACTACGAGGGCTACTACAGTGACTCCCATGCCAAGACGTCTCGCTAGCCTGCTCCTTCCGTCCGTCCTCCTGCTCGTGTTCATGCCGGTGTTCATGCCAGCACCGGCGCAGGCCGACGTGATCAACCGCATCGTGCTGCGGGTCAACGACCGCATCGCCACCTTCTACGACTACCAGCAGCGCAAGGCGGAATTGGTGCGCGACATCGTCCGCCGCGAGCAGGATCAGGGGGAGCGCCAGCGCCTCCTCGGCCAGGCCGGAGAGATGGTCTACGCAGACCTCTTCCGCGAGCTGCTGCTGGACTCCCGGGCCGATCAGCTCGGCATCGAGATCACCGACGCCCAGGTCGATCAGTCCCTCGCGCAGCTCAAGCAGAACTTCAACATCAAGAACGATCAGGACTTCGCCGCCGCCCTGGCGCAGTCCGGCATGACCGAGCCGCAGCTCCGCGCCCAGATCAAGGCCAATCTGCGGATGCAGGAGGTGCGGGGCCGGGAGGTGCAGGGCCGCGTCAAGGTGGACGAGGAGGACCTGCGCCGCTACTACCGCAAGAACCTGGAGCAGTTCCGCCAGCCCGAGCAGGTGCAGCTCCGGGAGGTGGTGGTGCTGGAGGAGGGCGGGTCGAGCGCCGACCAGCGCAAGGCGGTCGCCGGGGGGATCCGCGGCAAGGTGCAGGGCGGCTCGTCCCTGGCCGACGCCGTGGCCGAGCTGGTCAAGAAGAACACCACCAGCAACGTCATCGAGCTCGGTTGGGTCTCTCCCGGCGATCTCGACAAGAACCTGGAGAGCGCCGTCTGGAAGCTGCCGGTGGGCTCGCTCTCCGAGCCGGTCGAGGCCCGGGGCGGCCTGCACCTGGTGCAGGTGATCGATCGCCGCGAGTCGCGCATCCCGCCGTTCAACGAGGTCTCCTCCGTCATCCAGAGCCGGGAGCAGGAGCGGGCCTTCCGTGACGAGATCGCCAAGTACATGGCGGAGCTGGAGAAGAATTCGCTGATCGTCGCCAATCCGCCCCAGGAGGCGGCGGGTTTCCGCAGTCATCTCGCCGCCGCGCCGGAGTCCACGGACCCCAGCAACCTCGGCGCCGCGGCGG
>JBAPYB010000340.1:0-20293 GCA_049284515.1 Thermoanaerobaculia bacterium | reverse complement strand
GGCCAGCTCGAAGCGCAGCAGCTCGCGGGTGGGCAGCCCGGAGCCGGCGCGCCCCAGGGCCACGCGCGCCGGGGTCAGACCGGCGAGGCGTTCCCACGGGTCCTTCGGCGCCTGGAGGCTCAGAGGGCCTCCGGAGACAAGCCGGCCAGCAGCCGATTGCCGCTCCCGGCGGGCAACAGCCGGCCGGATTCGTCGGTCAGCCGCATCCCGGCCAACCAGGCTTCGAACTCCGGCGCGCGCCGCAGTCCCAGGACGTCGCGCACGAAGAGCTGGTCGTGGAACGAGGTGCTCTGGTAGTTGAGCATGACGTCGTCCGCCCCCGGCACGCCCATGATGAAATTGACGCCGGCCGCGCCCAGCAGCACCAGCAGGGAGTCCATGTCGTCCTGGTCGGCCTCGGCGTGGTTGGTGTAGCAGATGTCGCAGCCCATCGGGACGCCCAGCAATTTGCCGCAGAAGTGGTCTTCCAGCCCGGCGCGGAGGATCTGCTTGCCGTCGTAGAGATATTCCGGGCCGATGAAGCCCACCACCGTATTGACCAGCAGGGGCTCGAAATGGCGCGCCACGGCATAGGCGCGCGCTTCGCAGGTCTGCTGGTCCACGCCGTGGTGCGCATCCGCCGACAGCGCGCTGCCCTGGCCGGTTTCGAAATACATCACGTTTCCGCCCACCGTGCCGCGGCGCAGGGACAGCGCCGCGTCGCGGGCCTCGCGCAGAAGGTCCAGGCGGATGCCGAAGCCCGCGTTGGCGGCCTCCGTGCCGGCCACCGACTGGAACACGAGGTCGACCGGCAAGCCGGCCTCGATGGCGCGGATCTGTTGCGTCACATGGGTGAGCACGCAGCTCTGCGTGGGGATCGCGAAGCGCTGGATGACGTCGTCGAGCAGGCGCCAGAGGGTGGTGAGCACTGGCAGACTGTCCGACGCGGGATTGATGCCGATCACCGCGTCGCCGGCGCCGTACATCAAGCCGTCCAGAATGGAGACCGCGATGGCGCGCGGGTCGTCGGTGGGGTGGTTGGGCTGAAGGCGCACCGACATCCGTCCCGGCAGGCCGAGGGTGTCGCGAAACGCCGTGACCACGCGGCATTTGCGGGCGACGGCGATCAGGTCCTGATTGCGCATCAGCTTGCTGACCGCCGCCACCATCTCGGGCGTGAGGCCGGGAGCCACGGCGGCGAGACTCTCGCCGGTCGCCGCGTCGCCGAGCAGCCATTCGCGGAGCTCGCCGACGGTGAACGAAGCGAGAGGCGCAAAGGCCGCCGGGTCGTGGTGATCGAGGATCAGGCGGGTGATCTCGTCGCTTTCATAGGGGATGAGCGCCTCCGTCAGGAAGCGCTGCAAAGGCAGATCCGCCAGCACCATCCTGGCCGCCACGCGCTCCGCGGCGCTTTGCGCCGCCACTCCCGCGAGCGCATCGCCCGAGCGGGCCGGGCTCGCCTTGGCGAGCAGGTCCTTGAGATCGGCGAAGGTATACCGGGTCGAGTCGATCGTGCAGGCGAGCGCCATCGCGCCACCGATTGTACCGGGTCCCGTGGCTGTGGGGAGGACGGGACCGCCATCGCCGCATCGGAGACGCCCCGCCGTCCCCGTGGCCTGCCGCGGGTATCGTATCGGGTCTGAGGCGTCTCTACGGACCGGTCTCGCGATAGCCAAAGATGGCGATTCCGGGGGCGTTGCGAAGAATCTTCCAACTCTTCCGGAATCCCTAGGGGGCACAAGCGTTCACGCCGCGTCTACTTCCTTGCGAAGCGGTACTCCCCGGAGGGATCGCGCTGGATCATCGCGGTCACCTTGCCGTCCTTGACCTCGAACTCGACGACGACGTCGGAGAACTCCTTGATCCGGAACTGGCGCGGCTTCCAGGCCTGAAGTGCCTGGAAGAGGCCCCCCGGAGGCTGCAATCCGAAGCTTCCGTCCTCCTTCAGGACGACCTGGATCTCGGTTCCAGTCGGGGTCAGGTACGCCCCTGTGTAGGCGGCGAGGGTCGCCGGGCTCGACAAGCCGGCCGCGACGCGGCGGGTGAAGGTGACCTCGGCCTCGTCGAGAGACATCAGGGCCTTGTCGACCTCGCCCTGCGGATTGGTCTGGAAATTCACCGTCCACTTGCCGTTCTCCTCGTCGTCGGGGGTTTCGAAGCGGTCGTAGTGGAAGTGGCTGAGCGGCAGGCGGATCTTGTGGAAGTCGAAGAGTAGGGCCTTGTCTTTCTCAGAGATGGTCAACACCCCGTACGCCGGATGCTGGTACTCGCCGGTGAAGTCCGCCAGGGGGTGCGACGGCTTGGTGTCAGGCACCCGGTCCGTCCCCGCTTTCGCCCGCGCCGCCTTGCCGGCCTCCTTGGCCTTGAGGCGGATGTCCAGCGTGCGCGCACTCCACGGCGTGCGGCTCAGCCCGAGCAGCCGCTCGTAGACCCCGTAAGTGACCACGTTGTAAAGCGGCGCGGCGTGATCGCTGATCACCAGGACGATGACGCCGTAGCCGTCCTGCGGCATGATCGAAACCTGGGAGTGAAATCCGTTGATGTCGCCGCCGTGATAGGCGATCAGATGGCCGCGGTAGGAGCCCGTGAAGCGGCCGGTGCCGTAGACGGAGTTGAGCATCTCGCCCCAGCCGCGGGCTTCGAGCGCCGCATTCGGCAGCGCCATGGCCGGCGCCAGGGTCTCTTTGATCACGTTCGCCGGCAGCACCTGCCGGCCGTCGACGACGCCGTTGTTGAGCTGCGCGATGAGCCAGCGCGAGAGGTCCTCCAGGTTGGAGTTGAGCGCCCCCGCCGGACCCACCGCCACCGACTCGCGATAGAAGGGGATCGGGTGCAGCTCGAAGGAGTCGCGGTGCTCGCTGTAAGGGACGCCGTGGTCGGGCAGCTTCTCGAGGTCGTCGATCGAGAACACCGTGTTCTTCATCCCGAGCGGCACCAGGATGCGGTCGTGCACGAGCTCTTCCCAGGTTTTCCCGGACAGGAGCTCCACGATGTAGCCGGCGCCGGTGTACATCATGTTGTTGTAGAGGAAAGTGGTGCGCAGCGGCTTGGTGGGCTCCAGATACTTGAGCCGCTCGAACAGCTCGCGGCGGCTGAAATCCGACTTGTACCAGATGGTGTCGTGCCGGGTGATGCCGGTGCGGTGGGAGAGCATGTCGCGGATCGAGACCTCGCGGTTGAGGTCGTCGTTGTAGAACTGGATGCTCGGCACGAACTTGCGGACCGGCTCGTCCCAGGCGAGCTTGCCGTCCTCGACCAGGAGGCCGCAGGCCGTCGCGGTGAACAGCTTGGTGTTCGAAGCGATAGGCACCGTGGTCTGGGGCGTGAACGGGAGCTTCTTCCCGTAGTCGCGGTAGCCGTATCCCTTGGCGAAGACGAGCTTGTCCTTGACCACGATGCCGACGCCGATCCCCGGGACGTTCCAGTCCTTGAGGATCTTGGCCATCTCCTCGTCGAAGCCCGCCAGCTTGGCGTCGACGGAGGGCTCCTGGGCGCGCAGCGGCCAGGCGGAAGACGAGAGCACCAAGGCAGCGAGGCCGAGGAGGAAGGGACGCAGGCGGTACAGCAGATGGCGGGACCTCATGGTAAGGGGACTCCTTTCTGGATGCGTCTTCGGGGGCAATCGTAAACGAATCTCTCGTGGAACGCCCGCCACCCCTTCCCCCGCGCCGGGGACCCGGTCCTCATCAATCCCTTTGCACCCGGACCGGATAGGGAGGCCGCTGCGGCCTGGCGGGCGGGGGCGCGCGGCCCGTCAAATGCATCCTGGGGGGATGACGTACTGTCCGAAGGGTCTGGCGAGGGCATTCGTTGGTTCAAGGAAAAGCTTGAGCACGTGTGAATCGGAGTGGCACGCGAACTCGAACGTCGTCCCGTTTACTAGCAGCCAAACTCCCGCCTCTTCGGTTAGCCCGAGATCACTCTGTTCGGCATTTCTAAGTGCTTCGGTGGTCTGCGGCGCTGCGAGGAGCGAGCGGAGCTCATGAAGGAGCCTGGGATTTGCAGTAGCGCGGAATAACCCACTCCCCTGAAAGATCACCCTGCCGTCGGAATAGACGAAAAGAGACTGGCCAAACGGTGCCGGGCCACCTGAACCCCACCCGGCCGCGAAGAAGTAGCCGGAGGGCACGTCCGGAGAGTAAAGCGCGGTGCAGGAAGTGGCTAGCAAGAGCACGGCTAGCGAGAGGAGCCTGGTCCGCTGGGGAGTGCGTTGACTCATTCGTCTGCCGTGGCGCCAACAACCGCGATTTCGTTACCGCAATTATACCGTAGAGACCCCGGCGGAGTGAAGGAAGTCAGAGGCTCATGTGGGAAAGGTATGCCCAGTCCGGCACTCGCGACGCCCTCTGGCTTGGGCGGCCGAGAAGCCGATGGAGAGAGGAGTGCCCGGCGAGTGAGTGTTGGGGATGTTGACAACACTTCCCCGCCTTGATACCGTCTCCAATGTGAAGGCCATTCAGCTTGTTCGCACGCGTATAGCTTTCACCGGGACGGCATTCGCCGATGTCGTTCTCTGGCAAGTTCCCAAGCCGGTTACCGGCTCGGTTCATGAGTTCAAGTACCGGCTGGCGTACGTAGTGGCAGGAGTCTGTGTTCTCCGATACGACAATGAGACTGGCAAAGGCGACCATCGACACTTCGGCAGCGCCGAGAACGCGTATAGATTTACAACACCAGAAAAACTACTAGCCGACTTTCAAGCCGACATTGCGAGGTGGAACGATGAAAACGGTGACACTTGATGTACGAACGCCCTCCGAGGCGATGGGTGACTTTCTCGACTCTTGGAAGACGGGGAAACCGCAGAAGTCAGCCCGCATCAGCTTCGCGACGCCAGAGTTGCTTTGGCAAGTGCTGACCGCCAAGCGTTGGCAATTGCTCAAGGCCCTTTGCGGGGCGGGGCCGGTGTCGATCCGCGAGGCCGCTCGGCGCGTCAATCGTGACGTCAAGGCCGTGCATAGCGATGTGACGGCGTTGCTCAACGCTGGCGTACTTGACCACGCGGAAGGAGGCGGAATTGTCTTTCCATTCGAGGCAGTGAAAGTCGAGTTCTTGCTGAAGGCAGCGTAGCGAAAGGGCCGACGGCCGAGCAGCCGGTGCGTGGCATCATCAATCCCTTTGCACCCGGATCTCCTGCCCTTCCCCTTTCCCAACCCACCCCGCCCAGGGGGCGGAACGCCCCTCCTCAGATCGTGTGTACGAGCAGCGGGCGGTGCAGAATGAACGCCTGTCGAGCCTCGATTCCGGCAAAATCGCGATCGCGCAACTCGCCGGTGGGCGAGGTAGAGCTGGCGTCGAGCAACGCCTCGAGCACCGGGTTGCCCGACTCCAGCACCACGACCCGCGATACCAGAAGGAGCTGCGCCGGATCGACGCTGGAGGTGATGACTGAGGAGACGTAGCGGATTGCCTCAATGATGTCCTCATCCGCCCACGGCGCCGAAACGACGACGTCCCAGCGACCGGGCGAGCCCTCGCGCAGAATTAAGGCGAAAAGGCGAAGCTCCCCCCGGGCCTGCACCAAGCGGTCCTTGACGATGGAGAACTGTTCGACGGAGATCATAGAACCTCCAGCAGCGCCGTTGTCGAAGCAATCATGGTCGCCGCCCACGCATCCGAGGTCGTGCCCACGGCGCGGTATCGTATCTCAGGATCCCACTGGGTGACGACGGACCAGTCGGCGAGGAACTGCGCCCGGACGGTCGGCTCGAGACCGGAGAGATGGAGAAGCACGTCGAGATCGTGGGTTCTGAAGGACAGGTACTGCTGGAACTCGGCGCGGTTTGAGGGGTAGCCTGACCAGTTGAGAGCCGTGCAGATCCTGGCCTTCAGGGCCAACTCGACGGCATACCCGCAGACGTAGACGGCGCCATCGTGCCGCAGGGCCGCGTGGAGAGCCTGGGCGTCTGCCAGGCGTGCCTGCGCGAGAGTGGTAAGGTCCTCCGATCGGATCACGCCTACAGTATAGCGGACCGCTGCGACCACAAGGGGGCACCCACTGGCGGTCGAGACCATCGCCTTCGAAACAGGGTGGCATGCTTCGGTACAGCCGCCGCCGGATAGTCAGGAAGTCGATCTCGCCGGCAAGCCGGGGAATCTCCCGGTCCAACTGCTCTAGCCGGATCGTCGCCCTCATCGCGAAGATCGAAGCACAAGCCGCGGCCCGCCGCTATTCCCGGGCACCTATTCCCCCGGTCAGCATCAATCCCTTTGCACCCGGACCGGATAGGGAGGCCGCTGCGGCCTGGCGGGCGGGTTCTTCTTCAATTCTTCCAGGACAATCTCGATCGCTTTTTCGAGCTGCGGATCGCGGCCAGCGGCCAGGCCCACGGGCCACTGCTCCACTTCGATGTCCGGCGCCGCACCCTCGTTTTCGATCGCCCAGCCGCGTTCCGGCGAGGCACGAGCCTCCGCAACTCGGGGTGCCCTTCGAGGAGCCGGGAGATGTCGGCCAGATCCTTCTGGCGTTTACTGGCCCGGCGGCTGGCGTCGCTCGCCGCCCAGACTTTGCCGCGAAGGACATCCTCGATACTGGCCACCGGCAACCGGTGACCGAGGACTTCGCGGACCTCGGCTCGCGCGGGGAAATCCTCGTATCGGGGATCGACCTGGAGTTGAATTCTCAAGTCCGAATCGGGAGCGGACAGGTTCACCGAATGCTCGAAGCGTTCGATCCGGTCGGCCTGGCAGGAGCGTTCGCTGGGAGCTTTCCCGGGGCCGGCAACACGCTGGGCGCGTCAGGCAACACGCCGAGCAGGCCAGGCAAGACGCCGGGCATGTCCGGCAACATGCCAGGCGCGTCAGGCAAGACGCCGGGCAGGGCTGGCGAGACGCCGGGCGGGACCGGCGAAGCGTCGAGGGGGGTGGGGTCGCTTGGCGGCGGAAGGATTTTCGTCTACAAAGAGGCGTCCGTTGGATTCCCAAGTCAAGGAGACGCATGAAGATCAGGATTCTGACCGCCGGCAGCCGCGGCGACATCGACCCGTTTCTGGCCCTTGCCGTCGGTCTCCAGCAGGCCGGGCACGAGGTCGCGATGTGGGTGCCGCCGATCTTCGAGCCTCGGGTGACGAAGCGTGGAATCCCCTACGCCGCGCCCCAGGGCGGAGGCCAGGACTTCGCGGCCATTCAGCCGTCGCAAGAGAACGCGTTGAAGATGCTCCAGGACGACGGCCGCCAGGCCCTGGGCGAGATGCTGGAGGCTACCTGGCTGGCCTGCCAGGACGCGGAAGCCCTCATCTACCATGCCACGGTCATCTCCGGCCCGCACATCGCCGAGAAATTGGGCATTCCCCGCTTCGCCGCGATCCAGCCGCCCATCCTGACGCCCACGGGGGCCTTCCCCTGTCCGTTGTCCCTCAAGCCCGCCGGAGACGCCGCCGGCAACCGGGCGAGCTACCGCGAAGTGCTCGACCTGCTTGCCGCGCCGGTCCGCGAGCTCGTCGATCAATGGCGGGTCGACTCCCTCGGGCTGCCGCCGCGCCGCCCGGAAGACCACCCTTTTCTGGCCGCCGATGGCCTTGCCTGTCCGGTGATGTACTGCTGCAGCCCGCTCCTGGTGCCCCGGCCCGGCGACTGGCCGGAGAACACCCTGGCAACGGGTTTCTGGCTGTTGCCGGGCTCCCCCACCTGGCAACCCTCGTTCGCGTTGCTCGACTTCCTCGCTCAGGGACCGCCGCCGGTCTACGTCGGCTTCGGCAGCATGGCCGGCGGCGATGCGAAGGCGCTCGCCGATACCGTGGTGGAAGCCCTGGCCGTCACGGGCCAGCGCGGCGTCCTGGCCTCCGGCTGGGGAGGCCTCGAGCCCGGCTCGATCGACTCCAGGGACGTCTTCGTGGTGCGGGAGGTCCCCCACGAATGGCTGTTCCCGCAGATGGCGGCCGTCGTCCACCATGGCGGCGCCTCGACCACCGGCGCCGGCCTCCGGGCCGGCAAGCCGACGGTGATCTGCCCGTTCCGAGGGGATCAGCCCTTCTGGGGCCGGCGAGTGCACGATCTCGGCGCCGGGCCCGAGCCGATTCCCCGGCACCAGATCACGGCGGAGAATCTGGCCGCCGCCATTCAGGCCGCCGCCGGCGATCCCGGCATGGCGCGGCAAGCGGCTGGGCTCGGGGAGCAGTTGCGAAGGGAGGACGGCGTCGCCAACGCCGTGGCCTTCATCGGAGCTCACCTCTAGGCGAAGAACCCGCGGTCAGGCGAAGAGCAGCTCCAGGGGCTGGTCCTGGGGCACCGCCTTGGCGAAACGGGCGAGGCTCTTCCCGGAGAAGGCGCGCACCGCCCCGGCCGCATCCGTATAGCCTTCCGGCACCTGCAATTCCGAGGGGTACTCCGCCAGGACCGGTCCGGTCGCGAGGGCGAGATAGCGCTCGAAGAGCTTCACCACCAAGCGCCGGTCGATCAGATCCTCGACGTACGACCGCAGGTCGTCCCAATCCAGGCCCTCCCGGCCGGAGGCCGCGCGGACCTCCCCGACGAGCTTGTCGGCCGGCAGCCCCCGGTCGCAGGCGAGATGCAACCAGCGGGCGATCCCCTCGAGGCGGTGCTCGGCCGCAGTCGCCACCGGCCGGGTATCACGGATCGTCAGCCCCTGGCCGTCGTCCTCCACGACCAGGATGGGACGCGGCGCCCGTGGGTCCCAGAACACCCGCATCCAATGGCCGATCGCGCGCCGCACGGCCTTCAGTCCGGGCCGCGGGCGGCCGGGCAGGGTGGGATCGATGTCGCCGCGGGAATCGTCGGAATAGTCCTCGAAGTAGTAGACCAGGCTCTTCAGGTCCTCTTCCGGCAGGGAGTAGATGTGCCGGTAGACCCGCATCGGCGAGAGGTGAATCCCGAAGCGCTCGGGAGCCATCTGGTAGGGGCTGAACCGGTCGTAGCGGATGCGCGCGAAGCCGGACGGCGGCTGCAGGTGCGACAGCCAGGGCAGCCACTGCGCCATCTTGAGGTACCACTCGTCGTCCTCGCCGGGAACGCCGTGGAGGAAGCCCCAGGCGAGCCGGCAGCCCAGCTCGCGCGACCACTTGAGCAACTGGACGTTGCGCAGGCCGGTGCCCCCCTTTTCGAGCAGGTTGAGCACCCGGTCGTCCAGGCTTTCGATGCCCGGCTGAAGCCAGCGGACGCCGGCCGCGGCCAACTGCTCGAGCTGGTCGCGGCGCAGGTTGGGCTTCACCTCGTAGAACAGATGGTACGGCTCTTCGATCTCGGCCAGGGCCGGCAGCACCGCCTTGAAGTAGCGCATGTCGAGGATGTTGTCCACACACTCCAGCCGCCGGATGCCGTAGCGCCCGGCAAGCTCCGCGAATTCCGCGAGGGCCCGGGCCGGCGATTTGGCGCGGAACGCCATGCCCGACCCGTTGAGCCCACAGAAGGTGCAGTGGCTCTTCTCCCCCCACCAGCAACCGCGCGAGGTCTCCACCAGCAACCCGGGCAGAACGTAGGGTTTCAACGGCGAGGCCTCGAGGGCGGCGAAGTAATCGCCATAGTCCGGAACGACGGTCGAGTCCATCTCCGCGACCGTGGCCCGCGGCGCCGCGGGGTACTCGCGGCCGTTCCCGGCTCGGTGGCAGGGCGCCAGCACGCCGTAGGGAAGCTCGCCCGGCTCCAGATCCACACCGCGCTCGAGCAGGAGCGCGCAGAGGTCGCCGAAGAACCCGTCCGCCTCCCCGGAAACCACGACGTCCACCCAGTCGAAGCTGCGGTGGTTGGTCAGCCCCATCTCGCCTTCGCAGTTGGCGCCGCCCAGCATGGTCACGACCTCCGGGGCCAGCTCCTTGATCCGCCGCAGCAGCGCGAGGGAGGCGCAGTGCTGCTGGAACACCGAGGTGCAGCCGACGATGCGGGCGCCGGTGGCGAGGATGCGGCGGGCGATCCGGTCGACGAAGCCGGGCGCCAACTGGCGAATCAGGTGGAACAGGGTTTCGACGTCGAAGCCCGGATGCAAAGCTGCCAGCAGCCGCATGTCTCCCGACCCCAGGGTCGGCGCCGCCAGGCGGAAGAACTCCGCGGAGTCCGGCCGGTGCTCGGGGAATGCCGCGCCGGCGAAGGTCCACTCGCCGACCTGGTCGTTGACCTGGCTGCGCTGAATCGGCAGGAAGACGTCGAGGCCGATCTCCTCCGCCCAGGACATATTGGCGTAGAGGACCTCGGCCCGCAGCCCGCGGGCCCGGGCGTACCCCTTGAGCAGGCCGAGCCCGATCGACGGGTTATGGATCGTCGAGTAGGGCATCTGGACCAGGTAGAGGTCCGCGGCGGGCAACATCGGCGACGTCTCCCCTCGAGCTTCTTGCATCGCCTCTCTCGTTTCCCTCTCTACGATGCCCTTCCACCCAGGTGAACCAGCGCTTCGGGGCGCACCGGCGGCGGCGGCTCCTCGTGGAGAAGGCCGCGGTCGAACATCCAATCCAGGTTGCGGTAGGTATCGCTGTGGAAGATGGCATGGCGCGCGAGCAGGCGGTCGGCGATGGCCCCCGCGCTGTGCGTGCCCTCGCCGACCATGGCGCCGAGATCCTTGAAGTAGGCCGAGCTGCCGTTGCCGCCGAACTTCGCCCCTTTGAAGGGGGTAAAGACGGCGAAGCCCTCGTCCGACAACTCCAGAGAGAGATCCTGGCGGAAGCGGATGGTCTCGGCCACCGGCACCTGCGCCGTCATGCAGGTTCCGATGATCGATTCGACGACGCTGCGCAGCTCGGACGGAGTCTCGAACTTCCCCTCGCCAAAGACGATGTAGCCCAGGGGCCAGCGATCATTGGCCTTGCAGGGCGTGATCAGCTTCACCGTCCGCTCCACCAGGTTGAGCAGCAGGCCGGAGACGCAGGCGATGGTACCAGGGCCGGCGTAGCCCTCCCACTCGTCCAGCAGATGTTTATCCACCGACATCATCTTGTTGTTTTCGTGTGCCAGCAGCTTGGGCCGGGTCTCGGCCTTCTTGCGGAAACGGCCGGCGTTGGCCTTGACCAGGATGGATTCGGGATTGAGCAGGCAGAGCTCGACGCGGGCCAGCTCCTCCGGGGAGAATTCCTGGTGGACCTGGTTCAATTGCTTGAGGGTGAGGATCGAGAAGCGATGGACGCCGGAGTCATCCTCCATGAGCATCCGCAACAGGTTGTGGGTCCGCTCCGGGTCCCGCAAGGGCAGAGCCGTCGTCGTCAACGGGTAGACGCCGATCACATCGCGGTAATCCTGGCAGTACTGCTCGTAATCCGGATTGTCCAGCGGATCGGAAGCCCAATACAGGAAGTGGGCGGACGCGGCCTCGGCACCTACCAGGTCGACGAGGACCTCCAACACCCCACGGAAAAACCGTGCGTTCTCCGGCGTGTAGTAGAAATGGTCCTCCAGCCGCGGCGCGTCCACGCCGCAGAACCAGCATCCCACGGAGCAGCCCTTGCTGAGCTCGATGGCCGCGGTGTCGAAGATGATGGTCCGGCTCCATGCCTCGCCCATCTCGCTCTGCGCGCGGTTCATCTGCCGCTCGCGCCAACTGCGCCAGCGGGGCTCCTGGGGCGCGCAGGCGTTGCGGACATGCTCGCGCCAGCGCAGGCGCTCCCCGATCCAATCGCGGTACTTGGCGACCAGCGGCGGCAACCGATAGTCATGGCGCTCGCCCTTCAGAAGCTCGAGCTTCAGATCCACGTCCCAAAGGCAGCGCAACGTCTCCGGATCGAGGTTGAAGCCGTACTCGGCGGAACAAGCCTGCATCTCCTGTGGGAGCCGCGTCCGAAACACCGGGTCGCCTTGAAAACGTTCCATGAATCGCTTGATCTGGGAAAACTGCGAGATCTCCTCGGTGGTCCAGGCCGACCGGTGGAGAGGGGGGCGATTGAGAGACATGGTCACCTTCCTTGTTCCAGATTGCGGATTCTCAAGCCGAAGCCGGCGCCGCGACCATGTACGGAAGCGGCAGACGGTTGTGGGCCGCGTCGTCGAGGAGATGGTCAGTCAGATACCGGTCCAGATTCACATATCCGCCCGGGAAGTAAGAGGGCAGCGCGGGCCGGTCCTCGGGCACGGCGAGAGCCAGGTATTGGCCGTCGAGCGCGAGCAGCAAGCAGCGGCGCCGCAGGTCCTGCACCACCGGTTCCAAATCGTGCCAGGCGATCTCCCGGCCCATCGCCTTGGACACCGCGACCGCCATGGCCTCGGCCTTCACCGCGCCATCGCAGGCCGCCATGACCGCCGCGGACAACGGCTCGATCACGTGCTCGGCAGCGATCGCGCACTCGCGAGTGTCGCGGATCACCCAGGCGCCATCCTGCCGCACCCGGTAGGCCAGTTGGGGGTGCCTGGCGTTCTTAATCCAACTCGCCCGGAACCAGTTGACACGCCAGCGGACGACCGCCTGCTGGAACGCCGCCATCCCTGGTTTCTCGCTCTGCATGAGCTCGGCGAAGAAACGCTCCCGGAACTCCTCGTCGTCGAAATAATAGGCAAGGTTCGCCAGCTCCGGAGCGGCCAGCGGGAAGACGTATTGATAGGTTTTCTCGGGAACCAGCGACAGGCCGTAGTCGGCGGCACGATTATAGTACGGACTGAAACGATGGAATTGCACCGTCGCGATGGTCCCGGGCGAGTTGAAGTGGTGCACCAAGGGGAGCCACTCGGCCAGCTCGCCGTACCAGGAGTCCTGCTCGCCGGGGAAGCCGAAGAGGAAGAGCCATTCAATCAGGATGCCGTACTCCAGAGCCCACTTCAGCAACTGGAGGTTGGTCATCGGCGTGCACCCCTTGCCGATCAACTCCAGTGGGCCTGAGTGGAGACTCTCGATACCCGGCTGGACGTAACGGATCCCGGCCTTTGCAAGGAGCGCGACCTGCTCCTTCTTCAAGTTCGATTTGGTCTCGAAAAATGTGAAGTACGGCTTTTCGCGGCTGGCGAGCTCCGGGAGCACGCTCTTGAAGTAGCTCATGTCGAGGATGTTGTCGACGACCTCGAAGTCCTTGATGCCGTAACGCTCCGAGAGACCGTCGAGCTCGCGGATCACCCGCCCGGGGCTCTTCGAACGGAAGCTCATCCCGTCGCCGTTCAAGCCACAGAACGTGCAGTGGGACTTGGCTCCCCACCAGCAGCCGCGGGAGGTCTCGACCGGCAGTCCGGTACGGAGGTAGGGCTTCAGCTCCGATCGCTCCACCTGCTCGAAATAGTCGTCGAAGTCGGGGACCGGCACCTCGTCCAGCTTCTGCAGCACCACGCGCGGCGGAGTGGCGACCAGCTCCGGGGACCGGCGCGCCTCGGGGCCGATCGTGCCGAACGGAAGGTCTTTCTGGGGGACGTCCCGGCCGCGCTCGAGGATCGCCTGGATCAGGTCGGGAAAGAGCAGATCCGCCTCGCCCGAGACGACGAAATCGACCCAGTCGAAGCACCGGTGCGTCGTCACTCCCATGGGCCCCTCGCAGTTGGCGCCGCCGAGCACGGTGACGACGCTCGGATCCAACTCGCGGATTCGCCGCAGGAGGGCGAGGGAGGCCGTATGCTGCTGAAAAGTCGACGTGCAGCCGACGACCCGCGGCCTTTCGCTCAGCACCGCCCGCGCGACCCGATCGACAAAGGGAACCGCCGCTTGACGGATGCGATGGAAGATGTCGATCGAGGTATCGCCCGGGCTCGCCCGCGACAGGAGCGCACTTTTCTTCTGGCCGCTGAAGAGCTCTGCCTTCACCAGGGCGAGATCGAAGAACTCCGAATGATCCGGCGTAAACTCCGGGAAGGCCGCCGAGGCAAAGGTCCATTCCCCCAGCAATGTGTTAAAGATAAAGGAATTGATACCCAAGTAGATCTCCAGGCCCGTCTCCTCGGCGAACCAGATGTTCGGATAGAGCACCTTACACTCGAAACCTCTCCGATCGAGCGCAGCCTTGAGCACTCCGAGGGCGAGGGAAGGGCGCTCAATCGCTGCGTAGGGCATCTGGACCAGACAGACTTCGGCCATGCTCTTCTCCGTCGGCCCATCGGGCCAGATTTTCCTTCTCCAAACCGCCGGCCGGAGGCCGAGAGGCGAGCAAGAGAATGGGCCGAGCCCAGCGGGCCCGGCCCTCGTCGCCCTTGTTGCTAAACGTCCTGGGCAAGCAAAACCGCGGCAGCCACGGCACCGACGACGACCGTGGAGGCGATCGCCACACCCACGGCGACGGCGCCACCCGCGACCGCTTCCAACTCCACCTCGCTGAGCTCGCCGCCCTGGGCAGGGGGCTGCGGCAGGCGGAAGTAGAGGACGTTGCCCGACTCCTCGTAGGCCTTGACCGTGAGGTCCTCGGGCAACGTGGAAGCCGCACGGACCGAGGCGAGCTGCGCCACGTAGGCGGCCTTCGGGTTGGCGAGCAACTGCTTCTTGAACTCCGGCTCGCGCGACGCCCGCACGATCAGGGCCGCCTCGAAGTCGGCACGGGTGCTGCGATCGTGGAGCTTCACCTCGGTCTTGGGATCGATCTCCACGTTGGGCAGGACGAGGTAGAGAGTATTCTTGCTCTCTTCGATCGCGCGGACCTCGGTGCCCGCCGGCAGAGCGGTCCCGGCTTCCTTCGACTCCGCCGCATAGGTGGCGGTCGGGTTGGCCATCAGCTTCTTCTTGAACTCCTCGTCAGCCCAAGCCTTGCGGATGAGCGAAGATTCAACAGTCGATCGGGTCTTGGCATTTTGAGACATACGGTACACCTCTTAACTTTGGTTGCTACACGTTGAGCGTTCAAAGCCTACGACAGGCTTTTTACAGGAGGAAACTAAAATAACCTTCAGGTTGCGGCAATCTGACAAAGCACACCGGGGCCATGCGCCTCACAGGCAGCTTTGGAATTGCCGTACAGCAGCTCTTTGAAATCGGAGTAGCGGAGAGCCCGCAGGATCAGGGCCGCTTCGAAATCGGCGGGTCGTTACCGCCCTTGGGACTACCACAAGGTCAGCCTATTGCTGACTTTCTTGGGGCGTAGTCAGACCCTAGCACCCGGCGCCGGGCATGTCAAGCTATTTTTCGATAAATCTGCAAATTTAGATTGCCTGCTCGAAAAGATGACGAACCAAAAGATTTATTTTGCCGCTCCCGCGCGGGATCCTTTTTTCTTGTCGCGTAAATCAGGGAGAAAGCCCGCCGGCCGTAACGGGGCCAAAGCCGGTCTTCAGCCCCGCTCTTCCGGAGACCTCTAGGCGACCGGCGGGCAGCGGCCCTTGAACGGCGTCACGCAGGCCTGGCCTTGGCCGTCGGATGGCTCCGCGGCGATCCTTCTCCGGGGGCCTCCGGGTGCTCAGGAACCGACCGCAGGCGAGGAGGACCAGGGAGAAGCGAGGCTGACTCAGCCCACGGTCTGGTCCTTTGGTGTCCTCCCGGAAGATCCCGAAGGGACCCGAGACGATGCCGGCGACGGGGAAGGGAACGACCTTGGACTCGCCCGGCGGATGGATGGGCCTCGGTCCAGGTGAGAGGCGGCGGGTTCATTCGCTCTTTTACGGGTAGTTTTCACGCGATATAATCCTCAGATGCGAATCTACCTCGACAATTGCTGCCTTCAGAGACCACTCGATGACCAGACTCAGCCTAGGATCAAAGTCGAGACTGAGGCGGTCTTGGCAATTTTGGCCTCTGTACAGGCCGGAGATATCCGGCTCCTGAGCTCCGACGTGCTCGAGTTCGAGATCAGTCGCATCCCTGATGAGCAGCGCAGGAGCGAAGCTATTGCGGTCCTAGCTCTCGCGCGAGAGCGGTTGACGATCTCGGATGAGGCGCAGGCGCACGCTGAGGCGCTCGAAGCTCGAGGCATTGGCGCCCTCGATGCCTTGCACCTGGCAGTTGCATCGGGCGCCAATGCTGACTACTTCGCAACCTGTGATGATAGACTTCTCAAGAAGGCTCAGCAGCTTCAAGGCTTGGCCTGCAAGATTGTATCGGCACTAGGTCTTGTGTCAGAGGTCACAAAATGAGCGCACAGCTTCAGCCCATTGCGCAGGTAACTCAGCGCGCCACGGATGTCCTCGTCAAGGAACTCGGCGTCGTGGATACGATACGCTTCCTCAACCAGTTCCGAGCTGGTAGCGGCAACTACACCGCAGAGCGCATGGAACTCTTTCAGGGCTTGTCCGTCAAGGACATCGCTGAGCAAATCAAGGCTCAGCGGATCTGAGGTGTCCGAGACGACCGTCATCGGAGCATGAGGCGATCGAGGTCTCTACGATCTTGCTCGAAGTCCTCCTCCGTGTAGGCAAGATAGGCCTGACGCTCCTTGAGGAACGCTTCCGTCTCCCAGAAAGAGAGCCCGAGGAGCCGTTCCACCTGACCGCGTGTCAGCGCCCCTTCACGGTACCCCTCTACGGCGATGGCCTCGAGGGTGCCTCGTGACACATCACGCCAAGCGAGCTCCAAGCGATTCGCGATGTCCTCGGGTAGCTCCAGGGCGATCTGCATGTCTACGTTCTCTCCCTCGGCAACTATAGCAGAGACGGGTTCGATTCAGGACTGGTGCCACGATACCTGTGGCAATGGCCACTGGGCCTGCTGACAGGCGGGTTTATCCCATCTCCATGATCTCTTCCAGCCGCGCCTCAACCAGCGGCAACTCCTTCGGCAGCCAGTCGCGGAAGCCCGGGCTGGCGAAGAGGGCGTGGTCGCCGGGATAGGTGGGGACGAGGTAGACGGGGAAGCGCTCGAAGATCTCGCGGTCCGGACGGCGGCGGCGCTTCTGGATCTCGGCGCGGCGAGCGGCGGCGGCGTCCAGGTGGCCGAGCAGCCAGTGCGTGGCCCGGAGTTGGGCCACCGTACGCTCGTCCGTGAGGCGAGGCGGCTCGGCAGCGGCGGCCGGCGTGGGGATGGCCGCCGGTCCGCCTCCCAGCTTGCCGAGCCCGCGACGAAGAAACTCCCGGGGACCGTAACCGCGCCAGCGTATTTTCAATCCTTCCCAGGAGGTGGCCGGCGGAAGCTCCACGGCCGTCACCGATGCTTTCCCCGCCGTATTGGCGATGTGGCCGGCGTAGGGATCGACGCGCAGGATCTCCGCTCCGGGATTGCTCTCGAGGAGCGCCTGCGTGCGGCTGGTCAGGGTCAACAGCACGGCTGGCAGGATGCGCTCCCAGAGGCCGGGCTCGTAGTTCTTGTAGGCGGTGAGGAAGGCGTTGCGCTCGAAGAGGAAGCCGCGATTGTAGAGGCCCAGCAGGTCGCTTGTGGCGCCGGAGCGGTGGTGGACGGCGGCCTCGGGGGCGAAGACGACGCGCTCGCCGCCCGACCACAGGCGCCAGCCCAGGTCCACATCCTCTAGATAAGCGAAGTAGTCCTCGTCGAAGCCCCCGGCGGCGAGGAAGGAGGCGCGGCGGACGAGCATGTTGCCGCCGCAGGCGAAAGGGAGCTCGGCGCCGGCGGCGGGCACCCGCGCCGTCTTCAGGGGCCGGCGGAAGTCGAGCTGGAAGGCGTGGCCGTCGAAGGTCATGAGGCCGCGGCCGAAGTCCAGGCGCTCGCCGGCCCAATCCACGATCTTGCCGGAGACGGCGGCCACGTCCGGCGGCGCCGCGCCGAGGGCCGCCACCAGCGCGCCCAGCCAGCCTGGCTCCGGCCGGGTGTCGTTGTTGAGCAGGGCCACGGCGTCGACGTCCTCACCCGTCGCGGCCACCAGGGCGTTGTTGCCGCCGCAGAAGCCGAGGTTCACAGGGCTTTCGATCAGCCGCACCCGGCGGTCCCTTCGGTCACTGCCATAGCGCTCGCGCATCCAGGCCACGGTGCCGTCGGTCGAGCCGTTGTCGAGGACGAGCACCTCCCAATCCACCCCCGGATCGTGCTGGGCGGCCAGGGCCTCCAGGCAGGTCTCCAGGTGGTGCCGGCCGTTCCAGGAGAGGATGGCGACGGCCACCTTGCGCAGGGCCGTCATGCTCCAAAACCCCAATGCCGCAGCCGGCGTCGCAGGCGGAAGGCCAAACGGTCCGCCGGCGCGGTCGTGGCCGGCCGCTGGCCGAAGCGCTCCTTGGTTTCGTCGATCCTGGGGTCGCGGCAGAAGGCCACGAGGGGCGCGAGGACGCGGTCCCACTGGAATCGGGCCAGCAGCTCGCGGGCTCCGGCCTGGCGCGAGGCCGGATCGTCCAGAGCTTCGGCGAGAGCGCGGGCCAGGGCCGGCGCGTCCCCCGGGGGGACCACCCAGCCGGCGCGGTGCTCGGCGAGGAGGCGGCTCATGGCCCCGCCCTCGCTCGTCACCACCGGGCAGCCGGCGGCGAGGGCATCGAGGAAGCGGGTGCGCAGGGAGAGGCGGGTCTCCAGACTCGGCCGGTGGGGAGCCACCAGGAGGTCCACGTCGCGCAGCAGGTCGTAGCGCCGCTCGGCGGGCACCCATTCCAATGCCTTGACGCGGGCCCCCCACCAGCCCAACTCGCGGCAGCGGGCCTCGACGCGGGCGAAGAGGCGCTGGGGCGTGCTCTCCGGATTGGGATTGCGGATGAGGAGGAGCGTCCAGCCGGGGCGATCCAGCAGGGCCAGGGCGTCGAGCAGCGTCCACGGGTCGTACCAGTCGTAGAGTCCGCCGAAGAGGAGCCTTCGCTCGCCCGGAGCGCGGGGCGGCAATACCGGACGGTGGGGAGGCAGCTCGTCGGGAACGCCGAAGGGGACGGGGGCGATGAGCGTCGCGAGGTCCGGATCGCCCGCAGTGCGCTCAGGGTTCACCCGGCCGGCGGCGGCGAGGAAGCCGAGGTAGAACGTCCGCTGCTCCTCCGACGAGCAGAGGAAGAAGTCGCCGCGGGCCATCTGGAGACCCCAGGTGGCGTGGTCGTTGCGGTACGGGTCGAGCCCCAGGATCTCGAAGTAGGCGAAGTTCTCGATCAGCCAGGGGTCGTAGAGGTCGATGGCGACCGGCAGGTTGGGGCTCTCCAGGACGAGGTCGTTGGCGAGCTGCCCCTGGGCCACGGCGCCGTCGCAATCCCCCAACAGGGCGGCGAGGCGCCCGCGCTCGAACTGGCGGACCTCGACGCCCCCGAGCCCGCCCAGCGCCGCCGTCTCCTCCGGCGCCGCGGGCGAGACGAGGACGACGTCGACCCCGGCCCGCGGCAGCCGGCGGGCGAATTCCAGGTAACGGATGCCGATGCCGGCCATCCGCGCCCGGATGGGCTCGCTGGAGAGGAGGGCGATGCGGGTCATGAAGCGGTGCCTGTCCTTCGATGGCGAATCGTGACGCCGGCCGGCAAGATAGATGGAGCTCTGTTCGCCGCATCGAGGCCCTCACTCCCCCAACCCCCTCTCTCCCAGCCTCCCCCCCTCCGGCCGGGAGAGAGGGGGCTCAAGAAATCTCTTCTCAAGACAAACCTCTCCCTCTTCTCCCGGCGGCTGGGGGGGAGGCTGGGAGAAGAGGGCCGGGGTGATGAGGGCCCCGGCGGCGGCGCGACCGGCCCGATTCGAGAGAGCCTTTCATGACGGCTTGCGCCGCAGCCAGTTGTGCAGCCGCCAGGCGCGGGTGGCCTCCATCTCCCGGATGACGCCGTTCAGCCGCGAGATCTCGGCGTAGGCCCGGCCGAGATGGGCGGTCTGGTCGTCGACCACTGCCCGCAGCTTGCCCTCGTCGTCGTAGAGGCGCTGGGCCTCGCCGCGGAGCTTGCCGTGCTCGTCGCGCAGGGCGGCCACCTCGCCGTTCATCGCGTGGTAGCGCTCCTCCAGCCGGAGGCGCTCGGCGATGAGGGCGTGGTATTCGTCGGAAAGGGCGGCGTGGCTCGTCTCCAGGGAGGCGAAATCCGCCTGGCACGCGGCGAGCTCGCGCCGGGCCGCCGCCGCCGACTCGCGCTCCGCCACCAGCTCGGAGCGCAGGGTGTCCACCGCCCGCGCCAGCACGTCGGGCCGCAGCTCCGCGGCATGCTTGGCCAGCACCCGGGCCTTCACCTCCAGGAAGTCCGCCCGCTGCCGGGGGCGCTCGCCGAAGACATGGTGGCCGCCGCCGCGGAAGTGCCGGTACTCGCAGGTGACCTGGGCCCGGTGATGGAACGGGGTGATCGCCGAAAGGCGGATCAGGAAGTCCCAGTCCTCGAAGAACGGCAGGGCGGTGTCGAAGGCGCCGGCCTCGGCGAACAGCCGGCGCTCGATGAGCAGGGTATTGAAGGGGATGTAGTTGTCCACCCGCAGGACGTCGGGATCGAAGTCGCGGCTGTAGGGCAGCCGCCGCTCGCGGCAGACCCAGCCGGCGGGCTCGTGCTCGTAGAGGGCCACGGCGGCGTCGGTGTAGGCGACGCGCACGCCGGCGGCGCTCACCAGCCCGGCCAGGGTGGCGAGGTGCTCGGGCGCGGCGAGGTCGTCGTCGTCGAGGAACGCCACGTAGTCGCCGGTGGCGGCGGCCACGCCGGCTTGGGCGGCGGCGGCGCGCCCCTGCGACCAGGCGAGGTC
>JBAPYB010000339.1:0-40445 GCA_049284515.1 Thermoanaerobaculia bacterium | reverse complement strand
ACCTCGGCGATCCGCCGCGCCACGCGCAGCGCCGCCAGCGGGAGGGCGGCCAGTAGCGACACCGCGAGCAGAACGAGCGCCGCGGCCCGGAGGACGGAGCCGGCAAAGGAGAGCACGGCTTCATTGTCTATCAAAAAGGTGCTCCGCCCACCTTCGCCCCGGCATAAATGCCAGGGCTATAAACAGCGCCCCCTGAAGGGGGCTTTCCCCGAAAGAGGGGGACTTCGCAAGCCGGATTCATCCGGCGTCGTGCCTAGCCCTGGCATTTATGCCCGGGCGGGGATGGGCGTCGCGGCCGAACTTTCCAAACACCCTCCCAGGAGTACAATGCGCTGCCTTGACCTGTACAAGGGACAAGGAACAGTAGTATCTCGGACCAGCAAACCCGCGGAGCCGCTTTTTGCCCTATACGATCGGCATCGACGCCCGAAAGATCCAGGACTTCGGCATCGGCACCTACGTCCGGAACCTCATCCGGTCGCTGGCCGCCATCGATGCCGAGAACCGCTACGTGCTGCTCGCCAAGCCCGGCGACCGCGAGGGGCTCCTCGACCTGCCGGACAACTTCCAGGTGGCCCTGGAGAGCTCGCCCGTCTACTCCCTGCGCGAGCTGGTCGCCCTCTCCTGGCACCTCTACCGGCGCAAGCTCGACCTCTACCACTCGACCCACTACGTGCTGCCGGCCTGGGTGGGCTCGAAGGTCGTGGTCACCATCCACGACATCATCCACCTGCTCTACCCGGAGTTCCTGCCGAACCGTCTGGCCCTCCTCTATGCCCAGCGGATGATTCGCCGCAGCCTCGAGCGCGGCGACCGCATCATCGCCGTGTCGCAGAACACCAAGAACGACCTGGAGCGCCACTTCGAGATCGGCGGCGGCAAGATCGAGGTCATCCACAACGGCGTCGAGGACATCTTCCGCCGGCGCCTGGCCGTCGAGGACCAGCAGCGCTGGCTGCGCGACCTGGGGATTTCCCAGCCCTACCTGCTGTTCGTGGGCAATCCGGCCAAGCCGCACAAGAACCTGGACACCGTGGTGCAGGCCTACGCCCGCGCCCGCCGCATGGCCCAGTTCGACGCGCCGCTGATCTGCGTCGGCAGCCGCCAGGGCTCGGAGTTCAAGATCCGCCAGCGGGCAATCTACCTGGGGATCGGCGACAAGGTCCGGCTGCTGGGCCACGTGGCCCACGAGGCGCTGCCGGCCATCTACCAGGGCGCGACGTTGTTCCTGTATCCCACGCTCTACGAGGGTTTCGGCCTGCCGGTGATCGAGGCCATGGCCTCGGGGGTGCCGGTGATCACCTCCAACACCTCGGCGCTCCAGGAGATCGCCGACGGCTACGCGCAGGTGGTCGATCCCCTCGACCTCGACGGCATCGCCAAGGCCATCGCCCTCCTCATGGGCAACCCGGAAGCGCGGGCGAAGCTGATCGCGCTCGGCGAGCGGCGGGCGGAGGACTTCCGCTGGGACCAGACGGCGCGACGGACGCTCGACGTCTATCTCTCCGTCATCGAGGGCAGGGCTTGATGCCGGCGACCCCGCTCAGTTTTCCGCCTCCTTTGCCGCCGCCGGGGCCGGCCCAGCCGCGGGTGGCGCTGGTGCACGACTGGCTGACCGGCATGCGCGGCGGCGAGAAGGTGATCGAGGTCCTGGGCGGCCTCTACCCCGAAGCCCCCCTCTACACCCTGTTCCACTTTCCCGGCAGCGTCAGTCCGGCCATCGAATCGCACCCCATCCGCACCAGCTTCCTGCAGAAGGCGCCGGGCCTGCGCCGCCACTACCGTGGCTATCTGCCGCTGTTCCCTGCCGCCATCGAGGAGCTCGACCTCTCGGGCTTCGACGTCGTCGTGAGCTCCAGCCACTGCGTGGCCAAGGGCGTCATCGCGCCGCCCGACGCCTTCCATCTCTGCTACTGCCACACCCCCATGCGCTACGCCTGGGACCAGGAGCACGCCTACTTCCCCAAGCGCCACGGCGTGGGGCCGCGCCTGCGGTCGCTGGCGCTCACCGCCCTGCGCGCCTGGGACGTTTCCTCGGCGGCGCGCGTAAACCTCTTTGTAGCGAACTCGCGTTTCGTGGCGCGGCGGATCGAGACCTACTACGGCCGTTCCGCCGAGGTGGTGCATCCGCCCGTGGACGTGGACTTCTTCACGCCGGGGCCGGAACGCGGACCGCGCAACGGCAGAAACGAGACGGAATATTGCCTGATGGTCTCCGCCCTGGCTCCCTACAAGCGCGTCGAGCTGGCCATGGCGGCCTGCGAGAAGGCGGGGATGGAGCTGCGGATCGTGGGCGAGGGGCCGGAGCGCAAGCGCCTGGCCGGGCTCGCCCCGGCCAACGTCCGCTTCCTCGGCAAGGTCGGCCCCGAGGCGCTGCGCGACCTCTACCGCGGCGCCTCCCTCTTCCTGCAGCCGGGGGTGGAGGACTTCGGGATCGCCTCGGTGGAGGCCCTCGCCTGCGGCACGCCGGTGGTGGCCGCGGCCCGCGGCGGCGTCCTCGACGTGGTGGAGGACGGCCGGCACGGCGTGCTCTACCCGGATTGGGAGGGCCCCTCGATTCTGGCCGGCGCGATTGACAAAGCCCGCGGGATCGGATTCAATGCTTTGGAATTGCGCTATCGGGCGGAGTCGTTTGCCGTTTCGCGGTTCACCGATCGCATCCGTTCTCTGCTTTCTCGTCGGATTTCTAGCTGAGGGTGCCTTTCCTTTGATCCAAGAACGACACAGGAAAACGGCCGGGCTCTACCTCTTCACCGATCTCGCGGCCACGCTGGCCGCCTTTTTCACCGCCTGGTTGCTGCGCTTCGAGCTGGCGGTCATCCCCGTCACCAAGAACGTCCCGGAGTTCGGCCCCTATCTACAACTGGTGCCGTTCGTGGTGATTTTGTGGCCGGTGGTCTTCTACTTCCACGGCCTCTACCAGAGCCGCCGGGGCCGCAGCCGGGTGGACGAGGTGCTCACCATCGTCCTCGCCGTGCTGCTGGCCACCGTCCTCCTCTCGGTGGTCATCGCCTGGTACCGGCCGCCGGCGTGGCCCGGCAGCCGCGAGTACTTCACCTACAGCCGCGCCTTCGTCGGCATCTTCGCAGTGGTCGACCTCGTCTTCGTGGCCACCTCCCGCATGCTGGTGCGTTCCGGGTTGCGGCGCTTGCGCAGCTCGGGGCACAACCTGCAGCGCATCCTGGTGGTGGGCGCCGGGCTCCTGGGGCGGGAGATCACCACCAAGATCCTCGCCCACCGTGAGATGGGCTTCGAGGTCGTGGGCTTTCTCGACGACGATCCCGGCAAGCAGGGGACGACGGTCTGCGGCGTGCCCGTGCTCGGCGGCCTGCACCAGGCGGAAGAGGTCGTCGAGACGCAGCGCATCGATCAGGTTTTCATCACCCTGCCGCTGGAGGCCCAGAAGAAGGTGCTGCAGCTCATCGAGCTGATGGCCCGCGAGTGCGTGGAGATCAAGCTGGTGCCGGACATCCTCCAGTACGCCACCTTGAAGGCGGCGCTCGAGGACGTCGACGGCACGCCGGTGATCAACCTCTCGCAAGTGCCGCTCCAGGGTTGGAACAGCATGGTCAAGCGCCTGATGGACGTCGCCATCGCGTCGGCGGCGACGGTCGTGCTGTTGCCGCTGCTCCCCATCATCGCGCTCGCCATCTGGATCGAGGACCGCGGTCCCATCTTCTACCGCCAGGAGCGCATGGGCCTCGACGGCCGCTCGTTCATGATCCTCAAGTTCCGCTCGATGCGCGTCGACGCCGAAGAGTCGAGCGGTCCGGTGTGGGCGATCAAGGACGATCCGCGCCGCACGCGCATCGGCAGCCTGTTGCGCCAGTGGTCGCTCGACGAGCTGCCGCAGATCTGGAACGTGCTCACCGGCGACATGTCGATCATCGGCCCGCGCCCCGAGCGGCCGACGTTCGTGCGTGAGTTCAAGCACAAGATTCCGCGCTACATGCTGCGCCACCGCGTGAAGTCGGGCATCACCGGCTGGGCTCAAGTGCACGGTTGGCGGGGCAACACCTCGATCAAGAAGCGCATCCAGTACGATCTCTACTACATCCAGAACTGGTCGCTGTCGCTCGACTTCAAGATCCTCTGGATGACGTTGCGCTACGCGTTGCGCCTCAACGCGTACTAGCTCTCCTCTCCGCAAATCCTTATTCCACGGGCTTTTGACGGCGCGGTGCAAGACCGCACGGCGCCGCGGGAGAGGCACGTCCGCGCGGCGCGCTCGAGGCCGCGGGCGGCCGATGGCGCGAGGATTGTGCACCCCCACTAAGGATTGAGGCGTAAAAGCACTTGACGCCCAAGATGTAGTGGGCGTAACCTAAACGCATCATGCCCATGACGGGCACCAAACACAAAGGAGATCGAGATGGCAGACAAGCCCGCGAAGAAGACCGCCGCAAAGAAGGCTACGAAGGCTCCGGCGAAGAAGGCTGCGAAGAAGACCGCCGCCAAGAAGTCGGCCCGCACTGCGACGGCGGCGAAGAAGCCGGCCGCCAAGAAGACCACCGCCGCCAAGAAAGTGACGGCTCCGAAAAAGGCCGCTGCCAAGAAGAAGCCGGCCGCCAAGAAGGCGAAGTAAGGCGGCTTCAGAGAGGTTCCAGCAAGGCGACGGTCTGGGTTTTTCTGGGGCGCTGTTTCTTTGTCGGTCTCTCTTGCTTTCGTCTCCAACGTCGCCTCAAGCACGGCGTCACCGTCTCTGCCCCGAGGCGAGAGCGTCGTGCCGGCTCCAAGTGGGAAGTCCTTTCAGGCGGCCGTTTCGAGCAGGCGCGCCGCCGCTTGATCTACCAACCACAACCGATTGCCATCGACGATCTGCGCGGGATAGCGCTCGGGATCGCGTGCGCCTTCGAGCACCGCGTGCAGGGGCTCGGCCTTGTCGTCGCCGCTGACGAGGAAGGTAGCGAGGCGCGCGGCGTTGAGCACCGGCGGCGTCAGCGTGATGCGGAAGGTGTTTTGCGCTTCGACCCACGGCGCCACTACCAGGCGCTCGCTCTCGTGAATGAACTCGCCGCATGGAAACAGCGACGCGGTGTGCGCGTCCTTGCCGAGGCCGAGCAGGATGAGATCGAAGCGCGGCCAGCGATCCTGCGCCAGATGAAAGAAGTCCCGAAGCTCCGCCTCATAAGCCTTTGCCGCCACCGCGGCGTCGGGCTCTTCGGCGCGGATGCGATGGATGTTCTGAGGCGGCAGCGGCACGGCGTCGAGCATCGCCTCGCGCGCCATGCGGAAGTTGCTGTCGGGATGATCGGGCGGCACGTGGCGCTCGTCGCCCCAGAAGACGTGGATGGCGCTCCACGGCAATCGATCGCGGTAGAGCGGGCTCGCCAGCAGACTGTAAAGATCGCGCGGCGTCGAGCCGCCGGAGAGGGCCCAGGCGAAACGGCCGCGCTCGCGCACGGCCTTCGCGGCGTCGCGCACCACCTCATCGGCCGCGGCGCGCATGAGTTCGGGGATCGTGTCAAAAACGCGAATCTCGCTTAAGCCCGCCATTTGCGTCCGTCCTTCTGAATCAGCTCGTCAGCTTCTTTCGGTCCCCAGGAGCCTGCCGCGTAGTTGGGGAAGTTGCGCGGCGCGAGCGCCTTCCACACGTCGAGAATGGGCGTCACCACGCGCCAGCCGGTCTCCACCATGTCGGTGCGATGGAAGAGCGTCGTGTCGCCGAGCATGCAGTCGTAGAGCAAGGTCTCGTAGCCGGTGTGCGGCTGCGCACCGAAATAGTCGGCGTACTCGAAGTGCATCCGCACCGTGCCCAGCTTCATCTGCGGGCCCGGCACCTTGCCTTCGAAACGCAGCGAGATCCCTTCGTCCGGCTGGATGTGCAGCACCAGCAGGTTGGGGCTGAGGCGCTCCACCGGCGTGTCGCGGAAAAGCATGAGCGGCGCGCGTTTGAACTGGATGGCGATCTCGGTGGCCCGCTTCGGCAGGCGCTTGCCCGTGCGCAGGTAGAACGGCACGTCGGCCCAGCGCCAGTTGTCGATGAACATTTCGAGCGCCGCGAACGTCTCCGTGCTGGAATTGGGCGCGACGGATTTCTCGCCGCGATAGCCGGGCGCGCGCTCGCCGCTCATGGCGCCTTCGCCGTATTGGCCGCGCACCGTGAAGCGCAACACGTCCTCGTCGGTGAACGGACGGATCGCCGACAGCACCTTCACCCGCTCGTCGCGCACCACGTCGGCGGCGAACGACACGGGCGGCTCCATGGCAGTGAGCGCGAGGAGCTGGAACATGTGGTTCTGCACCATGTCGCGCAGGGCGCCGGCCTCTTCGTAGTAGGTGCCCCGGCCTTCGACTCCCACGGTTTCGGCGACGGTGATCTGCACGTGATCGACGTAGCGGCGGTTCCAGATCGGCTCGAAGATGCCATTGCCGAAGCGGAACGCCATGATGTTCTGCACCGTCTCCTTGCCGAGGTAGTGATCGATGCGATAGATCTGCCTCTCGGCGAGGACCTCGCGAATGTCGACGTTCAGCTTGCGTGCGGAGTCGAGGTCGTGGCCGAACGGCTTCTCGATGATCACCCGCCGCCACTTCCCCTCGTCCTCGCCGGTGAGGCCCGCCGCGCTGAGGCGATGGATGTAATCGCTGAACAGGCTCGGCGGCACGGCGAGGTAATAGAGGTAGTTGCCCGCGGTGCCGAGCTCCGAGTCCACTTTCGCCAGCGTCTCGCCGAGACGATGGAAAGTCGCTTCGTCCGTGAGGTCACCGGCGACGTATCGCAGACGGTGCAGCAGCCAGTCGAGCTTGGCCTCGTCGATCTCGACGGTCGCGAACTGCCGCAGGTCTTCGGTCATGTGCTGCCGGAACTCCTCGTCCGAGAGCGGCGAGCGGCCGATGCCGACGACGGCGAACGTATCCGGCAGCAAGCCGTCGTTGACCAGGTTGTAGACGGCCGGCAGGAGCTTGCGTTTCGTCAGGTCTCCCGTGGCGCCGAAGATGACCATGGCGCAAGGCGGCGCCGGCCGCGCCTTGCGCTCGTCCATCTTTTCTGGCGTTTCTTTCTCACCCGAAGCGATCATGGCAATCAACCCTTGGCCGGATGCTCGACGTGACCGCCGAACTTGTTGCGCATGGCGGAGAGCATCTTGTCGCCGAAGGTGTGCTCCTGGCGCGAGCGGAAACGGTCGAACAGCGACGCGGCGAGGACGTTGACCGGCACGGCCTCTTCGATCGCGGCCTGCACCGTCCATCGCCCTTCGCCCGAATCTTCCACGGCGCCCGTGAACTCCGCGAGCTCGGGGCTTTCGGCAAGCGCGCTCGCCGTCAGGTCGAGCAGCCACGAAGAGACGACGCTGCCGCGCCGCCACAGCTCGGCGATGTCGGCGAGGTCGAGCTCGAAGCGATGGCCGTCGGGCAGGGCCTTCGAGGTGGCGTTCTTGAAGATGTCGAACCCTTCGGCGTACGCCTGCATCAGGCCGTATTCGATGCCGTTGTGCACCATCTTCACGAAGTGGCCGGAGCCGACCGGGCCGCAATGCAGCCAGCCGTCCTCGGCGGTGCTCTTCTTGCCTTCGCGGCCGGGGGCCGGCGGAATGCTGCCGCGGCCGGGCGCCAGCGTTTGCCAGATGGGCGCCAGCCGCTGCACCGCCTCAGGCTCGCCGCCGATCATCAGGCAATATCCTCGCTCGAGGCCCCACACTCCGCCGCTGGTGCCGGCGTCGACGTAGAAGATGCCCTTCTCCGACAGCGCGCGGGCGCGCCGCACGTCGTCCTTGTAGTAGGTATTGCCGCCGTCGACGATCACGTCCCCCTTCTCCATTCTTTCGCCCAGCGCCTTCACCATGCTTTCCGTCGGATCTCCCGCGGGCACCATCACCCAGGCCGTCCGCGGTGGCTTCAACCGCGCGACGAGCTCGTCCAGGGTCCCGGAGCCCGACGATCCCTCGGCCACCAACTCCGCCACCGCGCTCGGGTTCAGGTCGTAGACGACGCACTCGTGCCCGCCCCGGAGCAGGCGGCGGACCATGTTGCCGCCCATGCGTCCGAGGCCAATCATGCCGATCTGCATTGGAGTCCTCTCTTTCTCACCGACGGTTGGCCCCTCCTCTCCGGCGATCGGAGGGAGCCGGGAAAGTCTACACCGCCCGCCGGCGGTCCCGGCTTTGCAAGAGGGTGACGGCGGATTAGCAGGTAAAGGAAGAGAGGCACCATTCACTGCTTGACTCTGGTACGCGTTCTTGAGATGATACTTGAAACTCAGACGAGCAGGTCGTCGCGGTGATGGCCTGCTTAACCCGAGAGGGTGGTCCAGATTGCGAAGCATCATCATCTGTGTTCTTGCCTCAGTCGGATTTAGCCTATTCGCCTCTAACCAAGCGTGGGGGCAGTGCTACAACGCAGGACAGGTTTGCCTGTGGAAGAGGGTGAATGGGGTTAGGACGGTCCCAGATGGGAGCTGTACAAAGGTGGCTACAAGCCTCGTGATCGTCGATACTGACTCGCCAACCACCGACGATGGTTGGTCAGGAGTCCAAGGGAAATGTGGCTACGACTGGAGCAAAAAAGCACCGTGCGGTGATTACCAGCTTGGCAACTCCGTTTGCGGACCTGGGGTCGGAACAGGAGGCGATCCCTTTGGAGGTGGGGACCCCTGCGATCCAGCAGATCCCGCCTTTGATCCTTTTGCCTGTGGGGGAGGTCCTTACGAAGACTCGGCTGGCCTTCCAGCCAAGTCTCTCGGGCCTCCTCCCGAGATCGTAACGCAGCACCTGAAGGCCGTCGCGAAACAGCCTCTCGCCCCGCATGTCGAAAAAGCCGTCGAGGCGCTTGGTGCCGTGTCATCTCTCCACCTTCGAGCCAGGATCACGGTCACCTCGGAAGACACCGGCAACCGGCCCGTCGCAGGGGACTTCGAGTATTGGGAACAGGGCGGTAAATATCGCATCCATGTGGGAATCGACGTTGCCGAAGCCATGATTTCAGAGCTTGCCTACGACGGTCGCCAGTTCCAGATGGTGTTGCCGAAGGGTATACCGCTGCTCTCGGTGGCGAGAGCCGACGAGCGGATGGTGCCGCTGGGAATCCCCAATCCGTTTTTCCTTGTCTTGCAGCCGCTTAGCGTTACGACCCCTGAGTGCCCGGGCTGCATCCTGCGCCTTAGCGATCTCCGCACTCTGCATAGTCTGCGTCACGCGACCGAGCCGCCTGCTTCGCGCACGGACGACTCCAGCCTCAGGGTCACTCTGGCCGCGACAGGAGATCCCGCCGTCATAGAGTCGACTCAAGACTCTGGCGACGTGGTCGAGCGGGCCGAGTTCTCGGATTACCGGGAGGTTGAAGGCGCCGGCATCGCCATGCCACGGGCCGTGAGTTTTCACCGTTCCGTAAGAGCGGATGACTCCGTCAGCCACGTTGCCATCACCTACCAGATCGACGAGCTCCAACTGGGGAGCGACATCGACAGCTCCGTATTCACCCTCGATCGGGCCGCTTACAAGAGAGTCTGGGAGGGAGATCGGAAGGTGTTCTTGAAGAACGTTCCATCCGACTGTCACAAACCAGAGCCACCCAAACCGAACTGAAGTCACCCAAGGGGCTGGGCGGAGACGCTGGCCGCCTACCGCGACGACGGTTGGCCCCTCCTCTCCTCGGAGGGAGCCGGGAAAGTCTACACTGCCCGCCGGCGGTCCCGGCTTTGCAAGAGGGTGACGGCTGAGGAGGAAGAGAGCATGGGCAAGCGAAAGATCGCAACGAGATGCGCGCAGGCGGCGGGAGCCGTTCTGCTGCTGTTGGCCCTGGCCTGGCCGGCGCGGGGCGAAGTGGCCGTCACCGCCAAAGCGGGCACGCTGGGAGGCGGCGTCGAGCTGACGGTGGGGCTCTCCCGGCAGTTGAACGTACGCCTGGGCGGCAACGCCTTCAGCTACACCGATGATCATCGCGAGGTGAGCGGCATCTTCTACGATGCCACGGCGCGGCTGCGCACGGCGACGGCGCTGCTCGACTTCCATCCCGGCGGCGGCGGATTCCGCCTGTCGGCCGGCGCGATTTACAACGACACGCGAATCGACGGCAACAGCCTGGTGCCGGCGTCGGGGTTCTACGACATCGGCGGCGTGCCGGTGCCTGCGAGCCAGGTGGGCACTCTGGACGGCCAGATCAAATTCGATCCGGTCGTCCCCTACGTGGGCCTCGGTTGGGGGAACGCTGTGGGGCCTGGCCGGCGCGTGCGTTTCGCCGCGGACGTGGGCGCGGTGTTCCAGGGCAAGGGCAAGGTGACGCTGACGCCGCAAATCCCGGCGGGAAGCCCCCTCAACAACCCTGTCCCCCGCGCGGCCCTCCAAGTCCTCATCGATCGCGAGGAGAGGGATATCGAGAACGATGTGGCCGATTACACGGTCTATCCCGTGGTCTCGATCGGGGTGTCGTATCGATTCTGAGCGAGTCGGACCCGCTGAAGCGAGGACACCTCGGCTCGATGGACGCTCACCTCGGCTCAATGGGCACTCACCTCGTCACGATGGACACTCACCTCGGCTCGATGGACGCTCACATCGGCACGATGGACACTCACATCGGCTCGATGGACACACACATCGGGCCGATGGACGCGGCACTTTAGCCGTTGGACCGACACATCGGGCCGATGGACGTGTCCATCGAGCCGATGTGAGTGTCCATCGCGGAAAAGTGTGTGTCCATTCTGCCGATGGACCTGTCCATCGCCAGAAAGTGTGTGTCCATCGTGGAAAAGTACCTGTCCATCGCGCCGATGTGTGTGTCCATCGTGACGAAGTGAGTGTCCATCGAGGCGAAGTGAGTGTCCATCGGCAGAAAGTGTGTGTCCACCGAGGAAAAGTACGTGTCCATCGGGCCGATGTGTGTGCCCGTCGTGACGATGGCCGCGTCCATTCCGCGGATGGACCTGTCCACTCTCCGAAAGAGCGCGTTCAATGGCGCTTCTGGGATGAGCCTCAAGCCATTTTGAATGGCAGATCCGGATCGTGCTCGGCCTTGCGAAGGAAATCCGCCACTCGCACCACCACGTCGAGGCTCGCCTGCTCGGCCTCCATGGCTTGCCGCAGGAAGGTGAGCGCTGCCAGGGTCTCGCGGTGGATGTGTCGCGAGGTGAAGATCGGCACCATGTCCGCCGCCAGCCGTTTCAGCTCTTCCGTCCGTCCCTGTTCAGCATACAGCAAGGCCAACTCCAGGGAGACCAGGGCGGTGTCGTAGGGAACGCCCTCCTTCACGAATCCGTCGCGCGCCGCCAAGAAGCGCGTCTCGGCCTGCTGGAGCTGACCGAGCCCGCGGGCGATCTTGCCGCGCACCCAACTCCGGCGGTTCTGCACCCACGGCTCGTTGAAGCTGCGGTAGAGCGGGCGCGCTTCGCGGTAGAGCTTCTGGGCTTCCACGAAGCGACCGATCTCCGTGTAGTAGTCAATCAGGTTGTGCCGGGCGCAGAGGAGCAGGCGGGGCTCGCGTTCCGGATCGATCAGCTCCAGGGCTTGGTGAAGAAGAGGAATCCCGGCAGCAGGGTCCCCGGCGTGATGATGCACCGTCGACATCTTCACGAGTGAGCGGCCGGCCCGGTGCCGCTCGCCGGCGGCAAGGAAGATGGTGACCGCACGCTCTAAAAGGCGAAGCGCCTCCTCGAATTGCCGCTGGGATCGCCGCAAAGAAGCTCGTAGATCGAGGAGGATCGCCCGCTCCAAGCTATCTCCCGTACCTTGCTTGAGGATCGAACGGGCGGTCTGAAACGCTTCCTCGGCTGCCGTGAAGTCGAATCTCGTCCGGAGAGAGTTGCCGATGTAGGCCCAGGCTCGCACCTGCAGATCCGCGATGCGTTCGGCTCCGTACCGCGCAGCGTCCAGATGGCCCGAGAGACGCAAGGCGAGCCGCCCCAGAGTCTCGCCGTGGACCGAATCCTGAATCGTGACCTCGAGGCTTCGATCCACGAGTAGCTCGAAGACTCCCCAAGTGTGGAACCGCGTGGTGCCCCCGCCGAGCAGGGAATCCCGCTGATCCTCGGGCTGATCCAGAAGCTCCAGGAAAAGACCCGGCGCCTCGGCGCGTTCATGTTCCAAGGCGGCTTCACAGTCCGCCAGGGTGCGCGCTATTTCCTCCAGGGCCCTGTCATAGGCGGACACCCTACCGGCTCCAGCAGCCGCGGCTTCGGTCTCCGCCTCGCGGGGAAGATAGGCGATCCGCGACCGGCAGTAGGCGCACCACTGGAGATGGCGGAGCAGGGCCAGATGGCCGCTGTCAAGCGACAGGAGGAACTCCTCCAGGACATCGTCATGCGGATGAATCTTCACCCTTTGCCTCCTCGGCCGATCGCCGGCATGCCTCGATGACGGTTCGCAGAAGCCACCCATCGGGGTTTTGAATGTGGAGCCGCTGCTTGCTGATGAGCGTGCGGCAGGCGTCCTCCACGATGTGGCGGGCCCTGGCCTCTGAGATCCCATAAGCGACGAACACCGCCGACAGCACGTCGGCAAGACGGTTCAGGATCTCGACGCAAGACTCGTAGGATGGCTCCATCAGGGGAAGAAGTTGCAGCTCTCTTTTTCAGAGAAGTAACGGTACAGGCACAAATCGGGACACCCGGGGAAAGAAAAGCGCCGGTTCCCGGAACCGGCGCGTGTTCAGGAGAGGATTCCTGGGCGTCTAGCTGCGTCCGTTGGGGTCCATGCTGCCTCCTTCGTCGGGGGTCGGCTGGGGGACGCCAAGCTGGTTCGTGCGGCCGTCGGGGTCCATACTGCTCCCTTCCTTCTCCCAGATCGCCGTCAGGCCCAGCGCGTAGCGGCCGGTCAACCATTGCCAGAGGGTGTCGAGGAAGCCAAGGCTTCCCAAGCTGGATTGAAGGGACCGGGCCTGGGCGGCGCCGGCCGACAGCAGCGCCAGGGCGAGGGCGGCGGCGAGACAGCGGATCTTGCGCGACATGGCGGATTCTCCTCCTGGGCGGTCCGCCTCCACAGCCGCCATGGCCGCGGCGGGACCACCCGGGGAAGAGTGGCACCAATGGCGGCAGCTTTCTGCGGACGCCGATTGATTCCAGAAATCCAGTAGGATATATACTGCTCTTAGCAGAAAGGGGGAGAGGTGATGTCTAAGCTCGGTAAAGCCCTTCTGGTGGGCGCTGTAGTCGTAGGAGCTCCTGCGATGGGGTGGGCCTACGTAGAGTGTACCCAGGTGATCAACGTCTGGCCGAATGGATTAGAGACCCACTGTCTGGACTGTAACATCTACTCCAACACGACCGGGGAGTGGCAAGGGGAGATCACGAATTGCCAGGAAGACCCGGTGCGAGGGCCGGTATGAGGCCACCAGCCATTCTCGGAGCGCTCCTGCTGGTGGGGAGCCAGGTCGTCGCGGGCGCCGACTCCGAGAAGAAGGTCGTGGCCGTCGAGCGGTTCGGGGGTGCGCCGTCCTGGACCGGACCGCAGAAGATCCAGGCGGACGGTGCGGGTCACGTTTTCCTCCTTCGGGCTGACACGCTCGAGATCTACCCGCTGGGCAAGGGGGGGCGATTGGGCGAGCCGACGAAGCTGGAGGCGGCGAGCCCGATCAACGAGCCGGTGCTCGACGCCGCGATGGGACCGGGCGGACCCGGAGACTGGCTGCTTCGACTGCCGCAAGAAGTGCACTGGTTCGTCGAGGGCAAGGAGAAACCTCTGCCGCCGCTGAGCTGGAGACCTTGGGGGGTCGGGTATATACGCTCGACGCCGGTCGTCAGCGTTCTGCCGTTACCCGCCCCGGTCAATGGCATCGTGGTCCGTCGGCAGGGGCAGGAGGGACCGGCCGCGGCTCCCGTGGTGATGGCGCTCGATGGTGACCGCTGGTCGCCGCTGGTCGAGGTCGCTTGGCCGGAGCAGCGGGACACGGGCTCTCTGACCGAGAGTTGTGCGCGGTTGCTGCTCGGGGATCGGGCGGGCAAGCTCTGGGCTGCCCGCACCTATGGCTATGTCCTGGAGCGGTACAGCGCGGCGGGCCGGCCACTGAGCAAGGTCCTGGTGGACAAGGGCAAGGTGGAGCACAAGTTGGCGAAGGAGGCGGCGGTCCCGTCGGAGGTGCGGGAGGCCGACCGCGGGCGGTTCCGGCCGTTTCTCGGAATGTTCAAGATCTCGGACCTCACCGAGGGACTCGATCATCGGATCTACCTCCTCGTGCAGGCAGGGAAGGGAGACAAGGGGATGTACCTGGATCGGTACGATCCGGCGCAGTCCCTGCTCGAAAGGGTGACGCTGGGCGTCCAGGCGGAAGGGATGGCGACCCTGGCGGCTGGCCGAGACGGGCTCTACCTGGTCGGACACGGGGGAGATCAGGGCCGGTGGCGAGTCTCTTGGGAGCTGCTCGATCAGGCGGAGTGGAAGCCAGTCCTGGCGGAGGATGACTCCGCACCACCCCGCCCTAAAGCCGTGCCCGCGGCGAAACAGCCACCCGCTGCGAAAGTGGCTCCCCCGAAGCCGCGTTGAGGAGGATGGCAGGAGATCCAGCGCCGCAGTTAAAGGAAGGACACCAAGGACCTCAGGGACCTCAAGGACAGGCGCTGGAAGGTGCTTCTCGTCCTTGAGGTCCTTGACGTCCCTTGTGTCCTTCCTTTTTCCGGAGGCGACGGGAATAAGACCGCCCTCGACCCCGGTCTATCCGGCAGCCGGCACCAGGGTGTAGGATAGGCCCTGATCGAGGCATCGCTCTTATGCGCTCCCCAATCCTACGCGGCATGGCCGCGACGCTCCTGCTGGCCGCGCTCGCCGCCACCGACGCCCTGCCGGTCTCGCAGGAGCGGTGCGACATGGCCTGCTGCCGGATGCCGGTAGCGATGGGGCACGGCGAGGCCTGCCAGCTCCGGCCCGCCGCACCGTCGCGTTGCACCATCGGCATGTCCGGCGGTCTCCCGGTCTCCTTTCAGAACCAGCGGGACAAGGTGGCCAACCCCGCTCTGCGGGACTCCCGGCCGGGCGAGGTGATCCTCGCTGCCGCCGGCCGGGTCGCCGAGACGAGAACGATCCCGCCGCCTCCCCCACCGTTCGAGCCTCCGGTTCCCCCTCCGCGGTCTCTCCGTTTCGCCTGAGCGTCGCCCCTGACGGGCTGTCCCCAGTGGACGGCTCGTGGATTCACGCTGACCGAAACCAGGAGATTCGACCGATGAGTCTTTTTCAAAGTCACCGCACGTCTGCCCTCGCCGGAGCGGCAGCCTTCGCGGGTCTGATTTTGATGTCCGCCATGCCTGGGAACGCCTGCTCCATGTGCCGCTGCGGCGACCCGACCTTCAATGCCCTGGGCACCGACGTCTACAACGCCGGCGCCTTTCGCATCGCCATGGACTGGGAGCGTTTCTCCAAGCAGGCGGGAGTCCTGCCCGAGGAGGAGGCGCCGGATTCGTTCAAGAGCTTCGCCCGCAAGAGCGCGACGGCCGCGGACCTCGGCCGCGAGTCCGAGGTGGAGAACCGCTTCACCACGGCCCTTTCCTACACTTTCAGCGACCGCCTCGTGGCCGTCGCCCGCGTGCCGTTCACCTCGCGCGACACGACCGCCCCGGAGGGGCAGATGTCGCAGAACGGCCTGTCCGATCCGGAGCTCTACACCCTCGTCCGCGTGTGGTCCTCGGAGTTTGCGCCGGGCCTCGGCCGCCGGGCGTGGCTCTCGGTCCTCGGCGGCGTCAAGACGGCCTGGGGACAGAACGACGCCGCGCACCAGGGCGAGCGCCTCGACGAGCACCTGCAGCCGGGCACCGGCTCGACCGATTGGTTTGGAGGTTTCTCCGGCGTCTATCTCTTCGACTCCCGCTCGTCGTTCTTCGGCTCGGTGCAGTACCGTCGCACGGGCACCAACGACTTCGGCTACAAGTACGGCAACATCGGCATGGCCAACGCCGGCTACGAGCACAAGCTGGGCAAGCGTTTCGACGCCGCGCTGGAGCTCAACTTCCGCAACGCCGGCCGCGACGTGATGGACAGCGGCGGCGAGCTCGACCCCAACACCGGCGGCTATCTGCTGTACGTCTCGCCGCGGCTGATCGTCGACCTGAGCAAGGGGCTGGTGGGCCGGCTCGCCGTCCAGGTTCCGGCGGTCACCGGCCTGCACGGCGTGCAGAGGGAAAGGGCGGTGGCGAACTTCGGGCTGACGTACCTGTTCTGAGGATTGTCACGGCACCTCCCGGGGATGGGCAGGCCGACCGCCGCCTATACTCCCCGGGTGCGCCGCCCCTTCCGCTTCGGACCCGCCTCGCTGCCCCGCCCTGCGTTCTCGGCGGCGGACCTCGTCGTCCTCGCCGGTCTGGGGGCGGTGCTGGCCCTGGCCATCCGGCTGGCGTGGCGGGCTCCGGCGGTCGTCGCTGGTCCCGAGATCCATCTCGCGTGGTCCGCCCTGCCCTGGTACGCGCTGCTCTCGACCTCGCGCATGGCGGCGGCCTACGTGCTGTCGCTCCTCTTCAGCCTGGCCTACGGCTATTTCGCGGCGCGCAGCCCGAGCGCGCGCAAGGTGCTGATGCCGCTGCTGGACATCCTCCAGAGCGTTCCCATCCTCTCTTTCCTTCCCGTCGTGCTCCTGGGGCTCAGCGCCCTGCTCCCCCAGGGAATTGCCACAGAGCTTGCGGCGATCATCCTGATCTTCACCTCCCAGGCCTGGAACATGACGTACAGCTTTTATCAATCCGTGACCACGGTGCCGCAGGAGATGCGGGAGGCCGCGGCCATTTTTCGCCTCTCGCCCTGGCTGCGGTTCCGCGTGCTGGACCTGCCGTTCGCGGCCCTGGGGCTCATCTGGAACAGCATGATGAGCTGGGCCGGCGGTTGGTTCTTCCTCATGGCGGCCGAGATCTTTCGGGTGGGGAGCCGCGACTTCCGGCTGGCCGGTCTGGGCGCCTATCTGCAAACGGCGGCCGACGCCAACGACCTGAAGGCGGTCGCCGCCGGTGTGATCACTCTCATCCTGACCATCGTGCTGCTCGATCAGCTTCTCTGGCGGCCCGTTCTCGCCTGGGCGGACAAGTTCAAGGTGGAAATGGTTTCGAGCGACGCGCCGCCGCCGCAGTCGTGGTTCTACGACGTCGTCCACCACTCGCATCTGATCGGTTGGCTGCGGCGCCGCGTCTGGTTGCCCTTCACCGAACGCTTGGATCGCCGGACGAACCTCCCGGCCGAGAGCGATGGCTCGCAGAAGCGCGGGCTCCGGCGGCGTCTCGGGTTGGCGGTCCTCGCGGTGCTCGGGGCCGGCGCGGCGGCGGCTCTGCTCTACGGTCTCTATCGCGCCGTCGTGACACTCGCCGGACTGCCGGCCGCCGGCTGGGCGGCCCTCGGCATCGGCGTGCTGGCGACGTTCGGGCGAGTCGTGGCCTCGCTCGTCCTGGCGCTGCTGTGGACGGTGCCCGTGGGTGTGGCCATCGGCACCAACCGGCGGCTGGCGAGCGTGCTGCAGCCGGTGGTGCAGGTGGTGGCCTCGGTCCCGGCGACGGCGCTGTTTCCCGTGCTGGTCCTGGCGCTATTGCGCGTGCCGGGAGGGCTCAACCTGGCGGCCGTGGTGTTGATGCTGGCAGGCACCCAGTGGTACCTGCTGTTCAACGTCATCGCGGGCACGGCGGCCATTCCCCAGGATCTGCGCGACTCGGCCGACCTGCTGCGCCTGTCGCGCTGGCAGCGTTGGCGGACCTTGACGCTGCCGGCCCTCTTTCCCTTCCTCGTCACCGGCGCCATCACGGCCGGCGGCGGCGCCTGGAACGCCAGCATCGTGGCCGAATACGTGACGTTCGGCGGCAAGACTCACAGCACGACCGGCATCGGCTCGCTCATCGCCCAGGCCACGGCGGCTTCCGACTACCGGCTGCTTCTGGCCTCCACGCTGACGATGATCCTGACCGTGGTGGGGCTCAACCGCACCTGGTGGCGTTGGCTTTACCATCAGGCCGAGGTGCGGTTCAAACTCGAATGAGGCTCCGGCAATGATAACTACGACGACTACGACGGCTCCCGCGAGCACCGACCTGCTGACGGTGCACGGCGTCACCAAGTCCTACGGCGCCGCGGACAAGGTATTCACCGCGGTCAAGGACATCGATCTGCATATCGCGGAGGGCGAGTTCGTCTGCCTGCTAGGGCCCTCGGGCTGCGGCAAGTCCACCTTGCTGCGCATCATCGCCGGCTTGATGCCGGCGACCTCCGGCGAGGTGCTCTATTGCGGCCGGCACATCAAAGGCGTCAATCCCTACGCCACCATCGTCTTTCAGACTTTCGCCCTCTTCCCCTGGCTGACGGTGGAGCAGAACGTGACGGTGGCCTTGAAAGCCCGCGGCGTCGATCCGCCGACCCGCCAGGCCACGGCCCTGCGGCTGATCGACACCGTGGGCCTCGACGGCTTCGAAAAAGCCTATCCCCGCGAGCTTTCCGGCGGCATGCGCCAGAAGGTGGGCTTCGCCCGCGCCATGGCCGTGGAGCCCGAGCTGCTCTGCCTGGACGAGCCCTTCTCCGCTCTCGACGTCCTCTCGGCCGAGGCCCTGCGCGGCGAGCTGATGGAGCTGTGGCTGGGCAAAAAGCTGCCCACCCGTGCCATTCTCATGGTCACCCACAACATCGAAGAGGCGGTGCTGATGGCGGACCGCATCGTGGTGATGGGCAAGAATCCGGGCCACGTGGTGACGGAGATCCCGGTCACCCTGCGCCACCCCCGGGCGCGCAAGGACACGGCGTTCCAGGGCCTCGTCGACCAGGTCTACGCCGCCGTCGCCGGCCACACGTCCTCGGAGGCCGAGGCCCTGGGCACGGCGCCCGGGCAGCCCGGCCACACCCACCGGCTGCCGCCCCCTCGCATCAACGCCTTGGGCGGGCTCATGGAGAAGCTCAACGACGACGGCGGGCGCAGCGACCTGTATCGCCTGGGCGCCGACCTGCAGCTCGAGCTGGACGACCTGCTGCCGGTGCTCGAAGCCGCCCAGATCCTGGGCTTCGCCCGCGTGACGGAGGGCGACGCCGAGCTCACGGAGCTGGGCAAGGCCTTCGCCGAAGCGGAGATCCTCACCCGCAAGCAGCTCGTGGCCGGCCGCATCCTGCGCCAGCCCACCATCCTGTGGATGTTCGAAACCTTGAGGCAGGACGACAACCAGCGGGTGGCCCGCTCTTACTTCCTCGACAAGCTGCGCGCCGACTTCGGCGACGAGGCGCCCCACCAGCTCGACCTCGCCATCAAGTGGGGGCGCTACGCCGAGCTCTTCGACTACGACGACGACCGGGACGAGCTGTTTCTCGACCCGGCTATGGAATAGAGGACTTCAGACGCGGACGAACTCGTCGGCGCTCATCAGCGGCCGGCGGGGGGCCGCGCCGTTGCCGGGCAGGTGCGGGAGGGCCATGGGCCGGCGGAGCTGTTCCTGGCCGAAGAGGCGCTTGAGGAATTTCATCGCCTCCTCTTCCACGAGCTCGGAGGTGACCTCCGCGAGAGGCAGCTTGTCCGAAAGGAGGCTGAAGCCGATCCCCTCGTGGGTGATTTTTACCATCTGGGCGGCTTCGTCCCCGAAGAAGAGGAGCGAGCGCTCGTAGTCCTCCCAGCGGTCCAGCTTGATCTTCAGGCCGGCCGCCGTGGAGCGGTGGAAGATCGAGGCCGACTCCACCTTGCCCACCATCACGTCCTTGATCTCTTCCAGGACGGGTACGATCACCGAGCGGGCCACGCGATTGAACTGCTCGCGGAAGGGATCGTTCGGCCGGACGACTCCCTCCGGCCGGGACCTCTTCTCCTCCAGCAGATCTTCATGACCCTGAAGCAGGGTGCGGAGTCGTTCGAGATTGGCCTTGTCCATGGGCGGTCCTTTCTTTCTGCCGAGGCTTCCGGCGAGATTCGCAATGGAAGAAGTGCGAATCGCGTGCCAGAAGACCCTCATCACCCCGACCCTCTTCTCCCGCCCCCTCCCACCCCCTCACCGGGAGAAGAGGGAGAAGGCAAAAAGGACGGAAAGGACAGCAAGGACACCAAGGACGAACGGCAAGACCACCCCAACCGGGTCCCCCTCTCCCGGTCGGGGGGAGGAGGTGGGAGAGGGGACAGGGGTGAGGGATTGGGCGGGGGCGCTTGGGATCAGGTTGCCGGGCGGGTCGTGTACACTTCCGCCCCGCCATGCCCAGACGGTCCGACCTCCGCTCCATCCTCGTCCTCGGCTCAGGACCCATCGTCATCGGCCAGGCTTGCGAGTTCGACTATTCAGGAACCCAGGCCTGCCGCGTCTTGAAACGCGAGGGCTTCCGCGTCGTCCTCGTCAACTCGAACCCGGCGACGATCATGACCGACCCGGAGTTCTCCGACGCCACCTACGTCGAGCCGCTGGTGCCGGAGGTGGTCGAGAAGATCGTCGAGAAGGAGCGGCCGGACGCGCTGCTCCCCACCGTCGGCGGCCAGACGGGGATCAACCTCGCCATCGCCCTCGACGAGCGGGGCGTGCTGGCGCGCTACGGCGTCGAGGTGCTGGGCGCCAGCATCGCTGCCCTGCGGCTGGGGGAGGACCGCCTCCTCTTCAAACAGGCCATGGAAGAGGTGGGGCTCAAGGTCCCCAAGAGCGGCTACGCCGGCAGCCTCGAAGAGGCGCGGGAGATCACCCACGACGTCGGCTACCCGGTGATCATCCGCCCCAGCTTCACTCTCGGCGGCGAGGGCGGCGGCGTGGCCTACAACCGCGACGAATTGGACGAGGTGGTGGCCGCCGCCCTCCAGGCGAGCCCCACCCACCGCGTGCTCATCGAGCAGTCCGTCCTCGGCTGGAAGGAGTTCGAGCTGGAGGTGATGCGCGACGTGGCGGACAACGCCATCGTCGTCTGCTCGGTGGAGAACTTCGACGCCATGGGCGTCCACACCGGCGATTCGATCACCGTGGCGCCGCAGCAGACCCTTTCGGACCGCGAGTACCAGGACATGCGGGACGACGCCTTCAAGGTGATCCGCCGCGTCGGTGTGGCGACCGGCGGCTCGAACATCCAGTTCGCCGTCGATCCGAAGACGGGCGAGCGGGTGGTGATCGAGATGAACCCCCGCGTCTCCCGCAGCTCCGCCCTGGCCTCCAAGGCGACCGGCTTCCCCATCGCCAAGATCGCGGCCCTCCTCGCCGTCGGCTACACGCTCGACGAAATCCCCAACGACATCACGGGCAAGACCTTCGCCGCCTTCGAGCCCAGCCTCGACTACACGGTGGTGAAGATCCCGCGCTGGGCGTTCGAAAAGTTTCCCGACACCTCGACGACGCTCGGCACCTCGATGAAGTCGGTGGGCGAGGTGATGGCCATGGGCTCCACCTTCAAGGAGGCGCTGATGAAGGGGCTCTCCGCCCTGGAGCTCGACGGCGGCGCCGCGGCCCGCGAGCGCAAGATGTCCGATCCCGTGCGGCTGCGCGGCCGGCTCGCGACGCCCAACTGGGAGCGCCTCTTCGCCGTCTTCGCCGCCCTGCGCCAGGGGTGGACGCCCGAGGAAGTCTCGGGGGCCTCGCACATCGATCCCTGGTTCCTGCGCGAGATCGCCGAGATCGTGGAGCTCGAAGCCGAGCTGGCGTGCTGGGACCTCGCCTCGATTCCCCGGGCGCTGCTGCGCCAGGCGAAATCCTTCGGCCTGATGGACGCGCGCATCGCGGGCCTCCTCAACTGCGCCGAGAAGGACCTCGCCGCCGCCCGGGCGCGGATGGGCCTCGAGCGCGTCTACAAGCGGGTGGACACCTGCGCCGCGGAGTTCCCGGCGACCACGCCCTACCTCTATTCGACGTGGGGCGCCGAGGACGAGAGCGAGCCGGACGCGCAGAAAAAAGTGGTCATCCTCGGCTCCGGCCCCAACCGCATCGGCCAGGGGATCGAGTTCGACTATTGCTGCGTCCACGCCGCCTTCGCCCTGCGCGAGCTGGGCTTCGAAACGGTGATGGTCAACTGCAATCCCGAGACAGTGTCGACCGACTACGACACCTCGGACCGCCTCTACTTCGAGCCGCTGACGCTGGAGCACGTGCTGGCGGTCATCGCGCGCGAGAAGCCGGACGGGGTGATCGTCCAGCTCGGCGGCCAGACGCCGCTGAAGCTCGCCCGCGGCCTCGCGGCGGCCGGCGTGCCCATCTGGGGCACCTCGCCGGACGCCATCGACCTCGCCGAGGACCGCCGCCGCTTCGGCGACCTGCTGGCGGAAGAGGGCATCCTCCAGCCCGAGAACGGCAGCGCCACCTCATTCGGCGAGGCCCTCGAAGTGGCGCAGCGGATCGGCTTCCCCGTCGTCGTGCGGCCGAGCTACGTCCTGGGCGGCCGGGCCATGGCCATTTGCTACGACGAGCCCACCCTCGACCGCTACATGCACGCCGCCGCCGCCATCTCGGAAGGCAGCCCGGTGCTCATCGACCGCTTCCTGGAGGACGCCTTCGAGGTCGACCTCGACCTTCTATGCGACGGCCGGCAGGCGGTGGTGGCGGGCATCCTCCAGCACATCGAAGAGGCGGGCATCCACTCCGGCGACTCGGTGGCCGTGCTGCCGCCCTACAAGGTCTCGCACGACGATCAGGACCGCATGCGCGACATCGCCCGGCGTCTGGCCTTACGCCTCGGCGTCGTGGGGCTGATGAACGTGCAATTCGCCTTGAAGGACGGCAAGATCTACGTCCTGGAGGTGAACCCGCGGGCCTCGCGCACCGTGCCGTTCATCGCCAAGGCGGTGGGGATTCCCCTGGTGAAGATCGCCGCCGCCGCGATGGCGGGCAAGACTCTGGCGGAGCTCGGCTTCACCGAGGAGCCGAAGGTGCCGGGCGTGTTCGTCAAGGCGCCCGTCTTCCCCTTCCGCCGCTTCCCGGGCGTCGATCCCGTCCTGGGTCCGGAGATGAAGTCCACGGGCGAGGTGATGGGCGAGAGCCTCACCTTCGGCCTCGCCTTCGCCAAGGCCTGGATGGCGGCGGGGCACGTGCTGCCGCTGGCAGGCACGGCGTTCCTTTCCGTGCACGACCGCGACAAGCCGGGCGTGCTGCCGGTGGCGAGGCGCCTCGCCGAGCTGGGCTTCGAGCTGGCGGCCACGGCGGGCACGGCGGACTACCTGAAAGGCCACGGCCTCGCCGTCCGCACCATGCTGAAGGTCCACGAAGCCCGGCCCCACATCGTCGACCACCTGATCAACCGCGAGATCGCCCTGGTGGTGAACACTCCCCTCGGCCGCGCCTCCCACGAAGACGACGGCGCCATCCGCCGCACCGCCCTGAAGTTCGACATCCCCTGCATCACCACCCTCTCCGGAGCCATGGCCGCGGCGGAAGGGATCGCGGCGATGCGGCAGGAGGGCTTGAGTGTGCGGTCGCTGCAGGAGATGGGGGTGGAGTAGGTCTGCTCAGACGACGATTTCGCTGCGGATTCCGGACGAGAGAAGGCTGTGCAAGAAGTGCGTCAACGCGCGACAGCCCGCCTCAGCGAAGCTGCGGTCACTTTTGCATCCTCGGAAACATCGAGTTGTTCTGGATCTTCCGCCAGAATCGCGCGGGCGATTTCCTTACCCTCGGCGGTGCTCAGACGATTGACGAGCTTCCCGCGTAGTTGTTGGTTTTCTGACACTCTGGCCAGCACATGGAGAACCGAGGCATCGAACGGGTCAAGCTCTCTCACTGAGAATCACCTCCATCATTTCCGCCTCGAGGATAGCACAAGCATCTGGCATCACCCCTGTGATGGTCTTGGCACGAAAACGGGATGCACCCCCGCCAGGGCAGGATACCCCGCCTGACCGCCATCGGACCTGCCGTCGGCCGTCCATTCCTTGCCCAGCCTGCGGGCCAGATTTAGCACAAGTCCTTCCGCGCCGACAGGCAGATCGATCTCCCGGGTCTCTCCGGAGAGGGAGTCCTTCCACAGCGCGACGGTTCGTGACGCCGGCTTGCCAGCCGGCCGGGAGAACTCACACATGCCGATGCTTGTGAAGGTCAGGACCGAGGAGCCGGGATCGTCTGCCAGCACCGTGGCGTAGCGTGCGGGCCAACGGGACGTGAGCTGGGGACCATCCATGAGCAGCGCGATCACCAAGTTGGGGCCCACGGCCCGCAGGAGCCGGGCAACGGGCTCTTGACGGGCCAAGTCCTCACAAATGAGCGCGCAGACTGACAGCCACGACTGGAGCGAGAAGAACGTCAGATGTCGGGCTTCCGCGCGGATGTGCTCCCACCAGTGCCGCTCAGGATCGAGCTGGCCGCCGAGCCCATACTGGACGATCTGTGAACGGTCGAGCCGCCAGCGGTGGTGCTTGTACTGGAAAGCCCTGATGCGATGACCCTTACCCATCTCCTCTTCTTTCCCCGTCGGCACCTCGATGGCCACTCTGTTCTTGCCCGCTTCCGGGCCCTCGCCGGCAGTGCCCACCCCGGTGATCAGGAAGCTCTTTTGCGCAGTCACCCAATCGCGGATTGGTTCGTACTCAGACTCGTCCAGAGCGAGCTCCGGCAGAACCACGCCATCTATATGGCCCGTCAGCTCCAACGCGGCCTGATAGATTCCACGAAAACGTCCCAATATCCCGGGGTCGGGTGCGCCGCGGTAGGTGAAGAAGCCGAACTTCTTGTCCGGCATGTTCAGGAGCCGGCCACCACTTGGCTTCGCAGGCATGAACTGCTTTGGCGTCACGCGGGTCGGCCAAGGGATCAGGAGAAGGCTCAGGCTATGAGGTTCCTCCTGCCAAGGTTCTTTCGGCCTAGTGAGACTGGGTGCGAACCCTGTGAACCACAGGGGTGTTACGTCGAAATCGGTATCGAGGGCCAGATAGAGCGAGAGTGAGCGCAGTGTGATCCCCGTCTGCGGTGTATGGTATTTGGGCAGAACGCGGAGCTTGGACGAATCGATCTGCTTGCAAAGTGTGGAGCCAGTCCTCCGGTCCGGCAGCAGCTCCACCTCGGCCTCTTTCCCGAAGGCGTCCCGCTCTTCCCCCAGACCCACTGAATAGCACGCTTCGTCGGCAGCGGCGCAAATCTGTAAAAGCGCGCAGAAGACCGATTTGTTTCCGCTGATCTCTGCCAGAGGCAAATGCCCATTCGAGCGGACGACGTTCCACCAGTGGCCGATCTCTGCCGGGAGGGAGGCTCCGCCGGAGCTTTGCCACGCCTGACTTCCGCGCCATGCCCTCCCGATTTTCTCCAACGTATCGCACCACTCCTCGGGCGCACAGTTCAGGAAGCCATCTTGCGCGAGGCCTGCAAGCGGCCACTCACTGACCACAGAAAGATAGGCACCCGACTCGAGAAGGAGCACAGCCGCCAGCCCGAAGGCGTCCGGCGGCCACGCCGGAGGAGTTGCGCTCTGTGCCAGCTCCGGGGAAAGGGAAGTTAGGCGCTCCTGGATCGTCGTCTTCGTCCCCAATTCGTGGCCTCCTAGAACAATTTCCTTCATCATACATCCCAAGATCGGAGTGACGCCAGGCTGCACCACTCGTGCTAGACTGGTTCTGTAAACCCATACGTTTCGGGCAACCTCTTCCTCTATTACGAGAAGGGCGTTCCGAAGTCCGTGGTCTGCCCCGATGTCTTTGTGGTGAAGGGAGTGGACCCGGGTCCCCGCCGGGTCCTGGGAGGAGGGCCGGGCGCCGTCGTTCGTGATCGAGGTCAGCTCGGAGAGCACCTGCGACGAGGATCTGGGCCGCAAGAAACAGGTCTATGCGCGGCTGGAAGGGCGGCCCTTTGGGCCTCAAACCTCAGCGTGAGGCAGCGGCGCCCATGGTTCGCGCGCCAGCTCGCTAAGCTCAAAATCGAGCGGCAGACGCTAGGATTTCAAGGTAAATCAGCCGATCGGTGATCGTCCTCGAAGGTTTACGGCCTCGCCCCAAGCGGCACAGGCAGCACCGCCAGAGCTGACAGGGCTGCGATCAGCACGAGGTATTGCAGGATCGCCGTGCGGTCCCCTTCGGCCGGAGCGTCGCGGCCGAGGGCTCGGAAGACGGTGGTCAGGGCGAGGATGATGAGGAGCCCCTCTTTGGTGAGGAACCATGCCACGCCGAGCCCTGCGGCGGCGAGGAACCGTTGCGGGCGGGAGAAGGCGTGGAAGGCCCGGCCGCCGTCGAGCTGCCAGACGGGAAGAAGATTGAAGAGGTTGATCCAGGCCCCCCAGCGGGACACCGCGGCCAGTATGGGCAACCCCGTAGCAAGATAGGCGAGCCAGGCAACCGCAGCGGCGCCCAACCCCCAGATGGGACCTGCGAGCCCGACTTGGGCATCTTCGGCGGCGTTGGCCAGCCGCTGGCGCAGGAGGATGAGGGCGCCGAAGCCGGGGATGAACATGGGCAGCGAGCCCTGGATGCCATAGCGGCGCAACGCCGCGACGTGCCCCATCTCGTGGACGTAAATCGACAGGATCAGCCCGAGCGCCAGCTTCCAGCCGAAGGCCGCCCAGTAGACCCCCATGGAAAGGAGCATCGAAGCCACGGTGCCCGCGTTGCCGAGCCCCAGGAAGAGGAGCTTCCCTTCGCCGAGGGCGAGGGCCAGGATCGCCTTGAGCTTCCACGCCAGAAGCCCAAGCCCCGCCAACGCGCCGCCCCCTTTCCAGGAGCGGCCGCCGCCGGCGGCCTGCGGTGGGGTGGGAGAGGAGCCCACCCGGCGGGAGAGACCGTCCACCTTGGCGGCGACGCTTTGGAACTGGCGGGTCCCCGGCGGGAGGAGGTCGAGGGCCTGGCGCCAAGCGGCGAGCTCGCTGCTGAGGTCGCCGGCCCGTGCCGCCTCCTCCGCCTTCCGCGCCAGGTCTTTGAGCTCGGCCGCGTGGATCAGGGCGTTGCAGGCCGGGCAGCTCCGGCGCGAGTCCGGCACCTCGGTGGCGCACTGAGGACAGAGCATTCCGCCGCGCGCCTCAGGCCGGCTGCGGCGCGGCTGCCGGCCGGTCGCGGATCTCGTAGGGGCCGGTAATGTTGAGAGCCGGCGCCCGGTTGAGCTTCCACGCCTCCCACACGCCGATCGCGATGATGACGATCCCGATGATGTTCTTGGCACCGGCCAGGAACGGGATGGCCGCCGCGAACCCCAGGAGGAAGATCAAGGCGAGAAGGAACCGGCCCACTTTGCCCAGCGGCGATGCGGGAGGCTGCGCCTGTGCGGCGGCCACCGCCGGCTTCGCCGTCCCCGTGGCATCGGCTGGGGCCGTCACCGCATGGGATTTGGCGGCACGTTCCTCGAAGCTCTTGATGATCAGCGGGACGTAGGACGAGACAATCGACATGTAGGTGAGGAAGACCGCCAGCGTCTGATAGGCCCAGCCGCCCTTGCCCTGCGCTCCCCAGCGTACGGCCTTGCCCACGAGCCAGCCGACGAGGATGGCGATGAGGCTGAGCTCGTACCCGGAGACGGCCCGCACGCCGTAGTAGATGGCGGACCCCAGCAACGCGGCGCCGATGCCTGCCGCCAGGGCCTTGAGGAAGCCCGCAGCTCCCGGCCGTGTTTTCAACGTCGTCTCGACGCGCAGGCGGCAATCGTCGCACAGGCTCTTGCCGTTGATGTCGTAATACTGGTTGACGAGAGGCCGGCTGCACATGGCGCAGCTCCATTCCGTCGTCGCGTCGGTGGGCTCGGCGCGGTCGAACTGCAGAGCGCCCTCTGCCGGTGAGTTGGTGGATGGTTCCTCGCTCATGAGTCCTCTCCTTGGACGGGTCCCAACGGTTTCAGGTTCAGACCGGTTGCTCAAGAGTGACCGCCGCGGCAGTTCTATTTCGACCCTCCCTTCAAGCGTGGATTTTCGATAGCGTACAGCAATGATCGAGCGTAGACGATTGGGAGTCTGGGCCGCGGCCCTCCTACTCGCAGGCTCGGCTCCTCGCCGGCAGGTCATGCCCGACCGGTTTCAACAATCTCTATCCCAGGGCCGGTTCGTGGAGGCTGCGAAGGAGCTTCAGCAGATCGTCCTCCAGGCGGGTCCGTCTTTGAAGAGTCCCGCTCCGGCGCAGGCGAAGGTGCTGCGCGGGGCTATTGAGAGGACGCGGAGATTTCTGCACGAGAAGCATCCCGTTCAGGACAGGAACGCAGCGCGTCAGGTTCTCTGTCTCTCCCGCGCCTTTTTCCCGGAGGATCTGCCGGATCTCGAGCAGAATGCGCTGCGTGTGGGTGCAGGCACCCAGCGCCCCGAGCTCATCGGCGAGCCGGTCCATCGGTTTCCGCCCACAGCCCGCAAGGCAGGACTCCAGGGCGTCGTAGTTATTGAGGTCATCATCGACCAGGAAGGCTGCGCGCGTCATCCCAGGATCCTGAAGGGAGTGCCCCTGGGAGTCGACGATGCCGCCCTTGCCGCCGTCCAGAGCTGGACTTTTCAGCCGGCCACGCGGGACGGCAAGATCGTGGCCGTCTACTACACGCTGACCGTGCAGTTCAAGTTGAGCGATCCGTGAGAGTCCCCTTTGTCCCTTTTCTGTCCCCTAGCCTCGCGGGAATCGGCCTCGGCCTTCTCGGCGCCTTCGCGGTGACCCGTCTGCTCATCGCCCTGCTGTTCGACACCAGCCCGCTCGATCCCGGAGTCTTCGCCGCCGTGCCCGTGCTGCTGGCCGCCGTGGCCCTGCTGGCGAGCTGGTTCCCCGCCGAGCGCGCCGCCTCGGTCGAGCCTCTGGAGGCGATCCGGTACGAGTGAGCACGGCTCGGAGGGAGTACACTTCGCGTTTTCCCCGGCACCCGGGGAATCTGTCTTCTCGAGGACCTTATGAGAATCGTGGTAGCCCTGGGCGGCAATGCCCTGTTGCGGCGGGGCGAGGAGATGACGGCCGAGAACCAGCGGCGGAACGTCCGCATCGCGGCGGAGGCCCTGGCGCCTCTGGGCCGTGAGCATCAGCTCGTGATCTCCCATGGCAACGGCCCGCAGGTGGGGCTCCTGGCCCTTCAGGGCGCCGCCTATGAGAAGGTCGGGGCCTACCCGCTGGACGTGCTCGGCGCCCAGACGGAGGGGATGATCGGCTACATGATCGAGCAGGAGCTGGGCAACATCCTCCCCTTCGAGCAGCCTTTCGCCACCATCCTCTCGATGGTGGAGGTCGATCCCGACGATCCGGCCTTCCAGCATCCGGCGAAACCCATCGGGCCGGTCTACGACGAGGAGGAGGCCCGTCTCCTGGCGGCGGAAAAGGGCTGGACCCTGGCGCCGGACGGCAACGGTTTTCGCCGCGTCGTGGCCTCGCCGCTGCCCAAGCGCATTTTCCAGATACGCCCCGTCAAATGGCTGCTGGAGAAGGGCTGCATCGTCATCTGCGCCGGCGGCGGCGGCATTCCCACGATGTATGGCCCGAACCGCACGTTGCACGGCGCCGAGTGCGTGGTGGACAAGGACCGCGCGAGCGCCCTGCTGGCGCGGGAGCTGGAAGCGGACCTCTTCATCATGGCGACGGACTCGGATGCCGTCTACCTCGACTGGGGGTTGCCCATCCAAAAAGCCATTCGCCGCGTGTCGCCCGAGGCGCTCGCCGGCTATGGTTTCACGGCGGGCTCCATGGGGCCGAAGGTGGAGGCGGCCATCGAGTTCGCCACCCGCACCGGCAGGACCGCCGCCATCGGCGCCCTGGCCGACATCGTCCGCATAACCCGCGGCGAGGCCGGAACGCTGGTCACCCCGCAGGCGCAAAACCTCGAGCTCTACTCCTGAACGGCTGTCCAATGAAAAAGGCCGGCGTCGCCGCCGGCCCGTCCGTCAAGCCACGCTCAGGGAGCGGCTCAGTGCGGGAACATCGTCAGGGTGAGGTTGGTCCACGTCCAGCCGAGGCTGGGAACCTCGCAGCCCACCTGATGGAGGAGGTTACCCATCTCCAGCACCAGGCCGGTGGCCGGAACGGTGAGGATGTGGTTCTCCGCCGTGGCGTTCATGTCGATGTGGCCCACGTCGTGACCGCCCTGCTGGACGATGATATGGACCATCTTGTTCGTGGCGTCGAACACGTAGTTGACGTGGTACGTCGTGCCCTGGACGAAGTGGAAACCGATGCGGGCATTGGTGTTGAAGCCGGCCGGCTGATCGATGTTCTGGTTGTTCTTCAGCCAATTGTGCTTGGGCCCGAAGGCGTTGAGGTTGCTGAAGGTGTTGCCGCGGAACCTGCCGCGGTGGAAGAAGGCGATGTTGTGGGCGCACTCGGGCCTTTTGGCATTCCACGGGCCGGCGGTGATGTCCAGGTCGTAGACCAGCCGGTCGAGCTTGAGCGCCCCGGTGACGGGCACTCCGAGCTTGAGCTTGGGAGTGGCCGTGGTGGCCGTGTGGACCTGCCCCGGGCGCGAGAAGACGATGGGCGCTGAGGCGTCCGCGACCGCGGCCGCCGGCCCGATCTGGCTCGCCGGCGAGAGGAAGGTGACGCGCGAATTGCGGGGGTCGTTCTCAACGGCGAAGGCGAAGAACGGTTGGTCGCAGGAGGCGCTGATGCTGACCTCCTCCTGCACCTGGCGCAGACCGAAGGCGTCGTCGTACAGACCGAGCGACACCGCGGGCACCGCCACCTGGGCGTTGGCGCCGGCCAGGGTGCCGTCCGCACGGACGAAATCCACCGAGCAGGCCGCCGAATCGGCGCCGAGGTTCACCAGGGCGATCTGGGCCGTGTGGGCGCGGGAGGCGCCGTTGATGAAGGCCGCGGCACCCGCTTCGAAACGGTTCGCGTCGGAGATGATGGGCAAGCCGCCCATAAAGGTCTGGCGGCCGTGGTGCGTCTCGATCCAGGCGTCCACCTGGATCTCCGACTCCGATTCGATGGCGAGGAGCCCGGTCCGGCCGCTCTCGGCCGCGTCGTCGATCGTCTGGATACGGTCCACGGCCAGCTTCTGCGGGGCCGACTCGACGATGCTCTTGAACGCCGCGCCATCGACACCCACAGGTAGGAAGGAGCTGCGGTAGGAGATTTCTTCGGTCCCGAGGTTCGAGATCCAGAGATGAGTCGGGAGGCGGTGGCCGTTCGAGGCGGACGGCTGGACGACGGGGACGTACAACGTGCCCGCTCCGGCCGCGGTCACCATTCCCATGGCGAGGACGCTGAGGCTGAGCAAAACCTTTTTCATGCTTGAGACCCCTAAAACGACGGACGTTTAAGCGGACCTACGGTGCGACAGATTTCCACCATTCTACACGAGATTGCAGATTGTGCAATATGGGCTGATGCTATGGGCGAGCTCCGAAGACCAGGGTGCGCCCCACGTGGCCGTCGCGAGCGGTCCACAGCGGCACCAGCTCGGGCGGCGGCGGCCCCAGGAGAGGCCGGAGGAAAGGACGTACGACGGTGACCTCCGCCTCGTCCACCACCACGTGCGTGGCGCCGTGGCGGCGGCCATAGGCCAGGAACCGGTCGAGCGGCGCCCGGGGAGAGAAAACGTAGCCCCGATCGGCATAGACGGAGATGGCCGTGTCCTGGGTCATGATCTGCGCGTCCGGCGCGCTGTGGGCCGCGAGCCACCGCCCTGCCTCCTTGTGCCCGAAGTCCGACGTGGCGATGCCGTACCGGGCGATCGCCACGTCCGCCCAGACGGCGTAGCCCGTGATCGCCACGGCCCCGGCGGCAGCCGCCGCCAGCCGCCAGCGACCGCCGGGAAGCCGCCGCCAGAGATCCCGCAGGCCCGCCGCCGTCCAGATCAGCAATCCCGGAAAAGCCGGCGCGAAGAACCGCTGCTGCACGTGGAAGGCGAGGAAGGCGGCGACCGGAGCGACCGTGGCCGCGAGCACGATCTCCGCCTCCAGCCGGCGACGGTTCCAAGCCCCCCGCAGGATCCACCACGCCGCGGGGAGAAGCAGCATGGCGGAGAAGATCTCCGAGGTGAGGCTGCTCTTCAGCACGTGGCCAAGATTGCGCAGGAAACGGCCGGAGGCCTCGGCGGGCTTCACCGCCGCGGCGCCGGCCTCGCCGCGCTGATAGCGGGACTCGGAGGCGGCGCGGATCTCGCCGTCGGCGTCCAGGGTATTGACGATCTCGTCGTAGAGCACCGGGTCCGCAGTCTCCACGGCGCGGCCGATCTCGTACGTGATCCCGACCTTGCCGGAGATCATCCACTGCCCCGTGTGGCGGCGGAGGAAGAGGAGCTGCGGCGCCGCGACCGCCAGGAAAACGAGGGGGAGCACCGCCAGAGCCGCCAGCGTCCGGCGTTCCCACAACCGCCGGCGCAAAGCCCAGACGCAGAGGGCGGCCCCTGCGAGCGAGACCATCCACAGGATTCCCTCCGGCCGCGCCAGGAAGGCGAGCCCCGTCAGCGCACCGGCGCCGGCAAAAGGCCAGGGGCTCTCGCCGTCCAGCCCTTTCGCCACGGCATACGCCGCTGCGTAGAGCAGGAACAGGAACAGGGGCTCGATCATCGTGCCCCAGTAGAGGACGGCCACGGTGAGGGCAGGGAAGAAGGCCACCAGCGCCGCAGCCAGCAGCGCGCCGCCCTGCGAGGTGACGCGGCGGGCGAGGCCGTAGACGGGAAGCGTCAGCAGAGCTCCCAAGAGGACGTACCAGACGTCGCTGGCCGCTTCGGGGCGGCTGGTGAGCTTCAGGGTGGCGCCCGCCAGCAGGGGGAACAGCGGCGAGTGATGGAGCTCCGGATGGCCGCTGAAGGTATAGCCCAGGCCGCTCCAGAGATTGCGGCCGAGCAGGAGATAGACGGGCTCGTCCCAGCGCATCACCCGCGGCAGCAGGAGGAGCGCGAGACGGACGGCGAAGGCGGCAACGGCGAGCGCCAGCACGGCCGTCTTGCCGGACTTCAGACTAACCACCCCCTCTTCTCCCGGCAGTCGGGGAGCTCGGCGCCTGAAGGATCAGGGAGATGGCGAAGGACGTACGCACCACGGGGCACCTCGTGCGGAGAAGGGGAATCCGGTCCGGCTGGGGATTGTACAGGAGGGTCTTGGTCTGGCTCCGTTCGGATCGGCGAGAAGACCCTCATCACGCCGGCCCTCTTCTCCCAGCCTCCCCCCCGGCCGCCGGGAGAAGAGGGCGAGATTTGCTCAAACCGCCGGCCGCCTTGACGGCTCTCTACGACCAGAGGATCATCGCTCCGCGATCCCGAAAGGAGGGTTCCCCGATGAGCCGTCAAAGACTGTCCCAACTCTTTGGCTTGCTGACCCTGGCGTGTCTGTGTATCTGCATCCTCGTGACCCGCACGTCCGCTGCCACCACAACCACCGCGGCCTGCCCGTCCGTCTCGTGCCTCACCCAGACGGGCTACTACCAGTGCGTCAGCGTGGCCGGCTGCACCTGCCACCCGGCGACGGATTATTGCGTGGGCCTCCCGCAGCCCACCCCGACACCGACGCCCTCCTGCCCGGCCGTCTCCTGCCTCACCCAGCAGGGCTACGACGAGTGCAAGCAGGCCGGCTGCGGCTGCGATCCGAAAAACGACTGGTGCGTGGCGGCGAAGGTGGCGTCGGACTCGTCCACCGGAAATTGAAGTCCCTGGTTACCGACACTCGTCCCTTCGGGACCGCGAGCCGGGCTGGACGCCGCAAGCTCCTGCGCGGGCTGCTGCTCGCGGCCGGCTTGGTCGTCGGGCTGTGCCTCCTCGGCTCCCTGGCGCTGACGACTTGGAAAGCGTCCGTCGACCGCCGGCTCGACGCCTCCTGGCGCCGGTCCCTCGGCGGCGCCTCGTTCCTGGAGCGCTACCCGACGACCCGGAGCAACGCCACCGTCCGCGACCTCGAATCCCTGAGTGCGGCGATAGGGATCGAAATGGCCGTGGTTCTAACGCCCAGGAGCATCCTTCCGGCGCCGGAAGCAGCCCGACGCTTCGAGGCGGTCAGGGCGCCGCTGAGCGCTGTCTACTCGGCAGGCCGGACCGCCACGGAAGCCTCGCTCGCTCCCCTGCCGCCTGAGCTCGCAGCCTTCCTGGATTCGGCCCGGCCGGGGTTCGACGCCATCCGGAAACGGCTGGCGCAGGGACCGCCGCCGGTCTGGGCGCGCAACCTCGAAGCCGGCTTCGAGGCCCGGATTCCCAACTACCTCGGCCTCCTGACGTTCCAGAAGGTCCTCCTTCTCGAGGCCCGCGAGCAGCTCCGGGCGGGCCGCGAGGCGCAGGCCGCCGAGGTCCTGGAAACCTCGTGGCAGCTCAACGAGGCGATGGCGGACAACAACCCGAGCCTCATCACGCAGCTCATCGCGCAGGCCGTGATCCGCCTGCAGCAGCCGGTCCTGCGGAGCTTCTCGAAAGCCCCCGCCGGCTGGTCCGAGCGGCTCCTTCACCTCGACCGACGTTCCCGCACCCTCCGAGCCTTGCAGTGCGAAAACTTCTCCGCCTACCTCACCTCGACCTTCGACCGGCCGATCCGGGACGCGATGTGGGGGAGACGGCCGCAGACCCTGCTCCGCTGGATGCTCTGGGACTACGCACGACGGTTCTCCGGGATGGTCGAGACGCTGCCGCAGCGCGACGTGCGAACTTTCGACCCCGACGCCTTCGAACGCGAGCAGAGGTCGACAATCCCGCGCTGGCAAATCATCGCCCGCATCCTGCTCCCCAACTTCGGGGAGTTCTGGCCGCGCAGCGCCCGCATCGAGCTCGAAGCCGAGCTGACCGCCCTGGTCCTCGAAGAGCGCGAGCGCCTCGCCGCCAGCGGCCCCCCGCGCCCGACGAACCGCCGGCCGTCGCGCGTCCAGGGACTGTCGTGGATTTACGAAGACCTCCCGGACGGGACCACTCTACACCTCGACGGTGACCTGAAGTATCAGGAGACGAAGCCGGTGCCGTTGCGGTTTACAGTGCGGAGGAGTGACCGAGCCCGGGAAGCAGGGAATGCGCTATAGTAAAATCTGGAGGCTAAAGTATGACGGTCACCGATCTGGAAGCCAAAGTTCTCGAGCTCGAGCCCAAAGAGCGAGCCCGCTTGGCCAAGCGGCTCCTCCATAGCCTGGAAGCCCTCTCTGAAAAGGAGATCGAGGCTCTTTGGCTGGAAGAGGCAGACCGCCGGGACCAGGCTCTCGACGCAGATCCCTCCCGGGCCATCCCGGGTGCTGACGTGATGCGCGAAGCCCGGGCCCTGCTCTCGTGACTCTGACCTACTCCTTCGCTCCCGAGGCGCGGGAGGAGCTCCTCGAGGCCATCCAGTACTACGAATCTGAAAGTCCCGGGCTCGGAGCGGCCTTCCTCTCCGAGGTCAATGAGGGGCTGAATAAGCTCTTGGAGTTCCCCAAATCCGCTCCGATTCTCCGCGGTAAGGTCCGTAGCAAGCCTCTCAACCGTTTCCAGTACAGCCTGATCTACTCGCTACGCGAAGGGGACATACGCATCCTGGCGGTCATGAATCAGAGGCGGAGACCCTTCTACTGGTGGGGACGGAAATAGTGGCCTACCGATAGAGGGTACGGCTTGAGGAAAGGCCCTCAAGGTGACTATGGCCGACGACTTCAAATACGACGTCTTCCTCAGCCACAGCGCGAAGGACAAGGCGGTCGTGCTCGCCATCGCCGAGCGGCTTCAGGTGGTCGGTCTGTGTGTCTGGTTCAATGGCCTCTGGCGACCACGTCGCCGTCCATGGGAGGCAAACTGATGAGCTATTGCCACATACATGGACGCAGCGGTGACCACGAGGATGGTTGTCCACTCTGTCGCGACGCGCAGGAGCGTGCAGAGTCTGATTTAGCCGAGGTTATTGCCCTACTTAAGGCAATTCGCAACCCGGGTGACTATGAATGCCCGCATTGTGGGCGCATAGCCCTAAAAAAACAGTTCAGCCGCTGCGGACATTGCCAAGGGGTAGTGGAACAGTCCTATTGGCAGATAATTGAAGCACGGGAGCAGGCAGCTGCGAAGGATGCACAAGAGGCCCACCTGCGACATGCCAAAGAAATGGAGATTTGGCGACTCGAACGCCAGCGAGCAGCGCGGCACCAATGGAAGCGAGAAAGTCTCATCCGAACCTACAGTCGATTCTATCTATACTTTCTCCCGGGCATTAGTCTTCTCACGGCCTTGCTAGTCGGGCTCGCTAGTCCTGGCCCTGGAAATCGGGTTGCCAACTACGGGTGTTTCGTGGCTTTGGCTGTTATACCAGTAGCGAACTGGGTGATCTGCCTCGGTAGTATCTTCGAGCGTACCCCTGTGCGCGGTGCGTTCGTGGCTATATTCTTGGTCTGGGCTATCGGGGGCGCCTTCGGGATTCACTTCCTAATAGCACGGGTGGCTAACCGAAAAAATTTCACAGCTTGACCATTCAAGCCGAATTCATGGGCTGTTGCGAAGGTTTACCGGCGCCCGGAGCCGACAACTGAAGTCAACCGAAGCCCTAAGACGTCGCGTTGGCGCAAGGTTTGGCGTAGAGGCCAGGCAGGATTCGCGTGCACCTGGAACGGGGTGTTCGTCTTGATTGAGCTTGGCAGGCCCGGACGACCAGCCCGGAGGGCGGCAGACTTTTAGCCCAGCGCGCGAGCGCTGGGATCACGCGGCCCTCCCAACCTCATCGCCCTGCCAAGGGCGCCCTTGGCAGGGCGGAGAATTGAATTTCCGCAGGCGTCCCAGGGCTCGCGCCCAGGGCTGGGCGACTACCGCTCTCCGGGCGGGGACCCCGGTTGCCTGAGTAGACTCTCCGTGCCCCGTTTCCACGCCCCGCTCGGCAAACCGAACAGGCGGATTTCCCGCATCCGGTCCCGCTCGACGTCTATCAATGATGCCCGATGCAGCCCTGCCCATCGGTGACGGAGGTGAGGACTCCGTTGGCCGAGGCGATCGAGCGGCTGTAGCAATCGCCGGCGGTGCTCTGCGAGAAGTAGGTCTGGGAGCTGTTCCGGTTCTGGAATCCCGTGAAGTTGCCGGACGCGTCGAAGAGGAGCGTGTCGTTCGTCTTGACCTCGTTGGTGATGATCCCCAGGAAGGGCAGGCCGCCGCCGACTTGCGCCTGTTGCGCCTCGAGCTCCTGATCGACCGTCGTGGTCTGCGCCTGCGTTCCGTCCGCGTTGACGACGAAGTTGATGTCGAGGGTCAGCGGATAGGAGAGCTGCTTCTCCACGATCGCGACCGAGCCGTGCTGCGCCGTCTGGGTCACGGAGACGAGGTCGGTCTTTTGCTTGATGTTCTGTTGGAATTGCGTGGCCGAGTTGATGAACTGCTGGCTGTTTGAAAACGTCACGTGCTGCCCGATCGTGGTGTCGACCCGGCCGTGCGAGGTGTTGACGAAGCCGGAGACGATGAAATCGCGTTGCGCCTTGGTGTCCACGCTGCCGGTGATGGTGCCGTCCGGCGCGGTCGTCAGATTTTCCGTCACCGCCGGGTGCGGGCCGCTCCCGAGCGTATTCAGCGTCACGGCGCCGGTGACGTGAGAGGAGTGCGGGTCGAGATAAAGAAGGAGCGTACCGGTCACCGAGAAATAGTGGTTGGAGTTGAACACGCTCAAGCCCACCTGGTGGGGCTGCCCGTTGCTGAGCACGCCCGCGAAGGGTGTGAGATCCACGCGGTAGGGCAGGAAATTCAGCGTCTGCACACCGGGAATCGGCCGCCACAGGAGCGGATCGATACCGCCGGTGTAGATCCACGGATAGACGGGCGCGAGGCCGGCCGGCTGGCCGTCGATCGAGATCTCCGCCTCGCGGAAGGCGGTGCCGCCGCAACTGAAGAGCTCGCCCGCGACGTCGTCCGGCACGCAGGTGTACCAGAACTCGTCCCCGGACTGGCTCTGCGTGATCACGTCCAGAAAGGCGCCTTCGACGTTGGCCGGCAGGTTGAAGCTGGGGGCGAGAACGCTGGCCGTGGTGTCGAGGATCACGGCGCCGCCGGGAGCGGTCGAAAGGGGCAGGACCACGTCCGCCGTCCGCGGCGCCGGCTCGGAGTGCGAGGCGGGATAGAACAACAGCCGGGCGCTGCCGCTGAGGATGCCCGTGAAGGTGGGGTTCACGAGGTTGCCGAGGTTCACCTCGCCGGTCTGCGCCGTGCGGAAGAGCGGGCTGTAGTCCGTCAGATCGCGCTCCACGTGCCACGACGGGCTGACGCTGGCGGACGGCTCGGACGTGGTGCCGAAGTAGACGTTCGCATGCCCGATGGCGATCTCCGCCGTGCGGTCGAACTGCCGGCCCGCCGTGCAGGAGAAATCCGCCTCCAGCACGACCTTCGCCCACGGCCCCGGGCACCCCGCGGCCGGCGTATAGGTGAACGGCTTCGGCGTGAAGTCCGCGAACTGGAAATTCGAATAGAGCTGCACCACGCATGGCGTCGTCTGGGGCCGGGGCACCGTCGGATCGGCCGTGGCCGTGTTGGACGAACCGACCGTGGGAGCGGCCAGGCAAGGCAAGGCGAAGGCGAGACTGGCGACGAGCAGCAGGACGGCTTGCAACGATTTCGACGAGGGGAATCGGGAGACTCGGGGCATGGAGACGCTCCTTTCGATGAGGACCCAATATCTCCGGTGCCGCAAGCGCTGGATTTGGCGCCACCCTCACTGGCCGGCAGATTCTTCGCGAGCAGGTCGAGGCGGCCGAAGGGTAAGGGTTTGCGCACACTGAGCTAGGGGCCTACCGCCCTCCGGCTCGCGGTGAGGGCCTGCGGATCTATACCGCTGACGGAAAGTCGGTTCAGGCGACCAGCGCTACGCTCTCGCGATCCACAGCCATGAGAGCTCGCTGGATCGATTCGACCTCGGCCGCCTCGAAGAACGGCTCGCCGCATTGCGTGCAGACCCATGCGGGAATCGCCTCCCAGACGATGTGGTAGCCCTTACGATCGATGCTGAAGGGTGCGGTCGCACGCACCATGCGACCCCTGCAGTGGAGACATTCCATGTTCAAAGCCTCCTCTTGAAGTCCTCGGCAGGCCCTGTCGAGAACGTCCGCCAGCCCCACCCTCCTCCTCACCAAGAAGGCTAACACCCAGGGGCTGGAAATGATTAGCGCGGTGCCACTCCTACCCCGTATCCGCCCGATCCACCTCCGCCAGATACGCTTCCTCCAGGTTGGGCTCCACGATCTCCCCGGCCGGCTCTTCTCCGGGTCTGGCGATCGCCCGGACCTGGATTCCTTCGAGCACCCGCACCCTTGAGGTCGTGCGGTAGCGCTGGCCGAAGGTGAGGAGGTCAGAGTCGGCGACCAGGGCGCGGAAGACGCGGCCGTGGGCCCTTGCGACCAGATCCTCGGGGGTGCCGTCGAAGCGCAGGCGGCCGCGGTGGAGGAGGAGGATGCGGCGGGCGGCGGCTTCGACGTCGCTGGCAATGTGGGTGGAGAAGACGACGATGCGCTCGCCGGCCTGCTCCAGGAGGATCTGGCGGAAGCGGCTGCGCGATTCGACGTCGAGGCCGGTCGTCGGCTCGTCCACGACGAGGATGGGGGGCGCTCCCAGCAGAGCGCGGGCGATGCCCACCCGCTGGCGCATGCCGCCGGAAAAGTCCCTCACCTTGCGGCCGGCGTGCTCGGCGAGGCCCACGGCGGCGAGGAGCTGGTCGATCTCGGCGCGGCGCGCCTTCGGGTCGTCCATCCCCCGCTCGATGGCCCAGTGGTCGAGGAACTGCTCGGCGGTGAAACCCGGGTAGGCGTTGAACTCCTGCGGCAGGAAGCCGATCCGCTGCCGGTAGGCCGCCAGGTTCACGGAGGTGATCGGGACGCCTCGATGGCTCACGGAGCCACGGGTGGGCTCCAGCAGGCCGGTCAAGATGCGCAGCAAGGTCGTCTTACCGGCTCCGTTGGGCCCCAGCAGGCCGACGATGCCCGGGGTCAGGGTGAAGTCCACGGCTGCGAGGGCGCGGAATTTTCCTCCATAGATCTTGGTCAGGCTCCGTATTTCCAGGACCGGATCTCCCGACTCGCTCCAGACGGGCGGATGCCGCCGCCGCTTCTCTTCCTCCGGATCGCGCTGGCGCCAGCGGGTGCCGGCGAGGAGGAGGGCCGGCACCAGCAGTGCCGAGCTGGCCAGGGCCGTGCCCGTGGCCACAGCCGCGGCGCGCAGGGGCACGGACCAGGGGTGCGATGCGGGCTCCGCTCCCAGGGTGGCCGCCGCGAGGATCACGGCCACGATCGGGGCTCCGGCGGCGAGCCAAGGGACCTGCCGGCGTAAGTCGCGATAGAGCCGGCCGCCCCGGTCCGCCGCTGCGGCAGCCACTTCGGCGACGGCGGGGAGGGCCAGGGCGAGGCCCGCGGCAAGGGTGAAGACGGTCAGCTCGTCGAGCTGGCGGATGCCGGTTGCGACGAGGGGGAGCGCCGCCACCAGCCCCAGGGCGAGGGGCACCAGGGCCGTGGTCCCCCGGAGCAGCGAGCCCAGCCGGCAAGAGGCCACGGCGAAGAGGAGGAGGGGGACAGAGAGGGCGAGGGCGATCATCCGCAGACGGTCGCGGCGCCAGAGGTCGGCGCCGAGATCCGGGCGTTCGAGGTCGCAGCCGGCAGGCAGGGGGAGCTGGCCCAGGCTGCTATCGATCTCCTTGCGCTTGGCTTTGCGCACGTCCTCGGCGGACAGCAGGATCTGCACGTCCACCGGCACCACGAAGCGGCCCGACTGCCGTTTCACTCGCGGATAGAGCACCTCCTCGGACGGCGCGAGCAGGGCGGCGGGCAACACCACCCTACCGTCCAGCGGCATGGGCGTGCCGAGGAGGGCCGCGAGCTGCGGCACGGCGCGGTCAGCGTCGACGGGAGCGCCGGCAGGGACCACGGTGAGGGATCGCTGCGGCCCGCCGGGG
>JBAPYB010000338.1:0-20246 GCA_049284515.1 Thermoanaerobaculia bacterium | reverse complement strand
CCGTTGCCGTCCAGGCGGTTCTCGGCGATCACGGGCCGCGCCGCGTCGCGCACCTCGACCCCCGGCCGCGGCGCCCCTGGGGTCCTGCCGTTGCGGAAGATGAGATTGTTCAGCAGGGTGGGAGCGGCGTTGCCCGCGATCAGCAGGCCGCCGCCGGGGTTGTCGTGGAGGAAGCTGGCGCGCACCGTCGAGCGGTCGTCGCCCGAGACGTCGATGCCGGCGGTGACGGCGCCCGCGATCTCGATCCCCTGCACCTCGACGCTGGAGTCCGCCAGCCGCAGCCCCACCTGGAGCGGCGTCTGCGGATCGCCCGCGATACGGAAGCCCGAGAAGAGGGCTTCGTCGACTCCTTGAGCCGAGACGGCGGGCACGGCGCTTCCCGCCGGAGGCAGGATCACGGCGCCCCGCGGCACGCGGCTCACCAGGTCGATTCCGGAGCGAAGCTGGATCGTCTCGCGGTACTCGCCCGGCGCCACTTCGATCATCTGTCCCGGCTGCGCCTTCGCCAGCGCCTCGGTGATGGTGCCCGTGCCGCCGTCGGCCACCCCCACCCGCACCACGTCGCCGCCCGTCCCCCGGCCGCCCACGGGGAGGAGGCCGCTCTGGCCCAGCGCGGCCACGCCGAAGGCGCCGAGGACGAGGCCGTAGACCAGGTAGGCCGGCCGGCTGGCGAAGGCCGCCCACAGCCTCCCCATTCCGGACCGCGAAGCGTGCTGCGAACGGCGCAGGTCCGGCCGCGTCGTTCCGGTCGCAGTCGTCGAGTCCGCCGTAACGGCGGCCTTGACGCTCGCGGCGTAGCGCTCACCCTCCACCAGCACGGCCGAGACGTTGTCCTTGCCGCCCGCGGCGTTGGCGGCGGCGATGAGCTCCGCCACGGCCTGGCGCGGATCGGCGGCGCGGGCTTCCACGGTGGAGAGGATGGCCCCGGACGTCACCAGGTCCGACAGGCCGTCGCTGCAGATCAGCAGGGCGGCGTCGGGCGGAAAGACGATGCGGGTGACGTCGATGAAACCCTCCTCGTCCGGCTCGCGGGGGGCGGAGCCGACGTCGCGGAAGATCTCGTTGCGCCGCGGGTGGCTCATGGCCTCGGACTCGGAGATCTCGCCCACGTCCTCGCGCGAGCCGATGGGGGAGTGGTCGCGGGTGATCTTGCGGATCTCGCCCGTGCGCAGCAGGTAGAGGCGGCTGTCGCCCACGTGGCCGATGGTCACCTGGTCGCCGTCCACCACCGCCACGGTGAGGACGCAGGCCATGCCGGCCAGCGCCGGGTTGGCCTGCGCCCGCTCCCAGATCTGCTTGTTGGCGAGCGCGATGGCCTCGCGCACCAGGCGGGCGGCGTCGGTGGTGCGGCGCGACAGCCGGGCCTGGAGGATCTCCAGCGCCGTCTGGGCCGCGATCTCGCCGCCGGATTCGCCGCCTACGCCGTCGATCACGGCATAGATCCCCCGCTCTGCATCGCAGAGCACGCGGTCCTCGTTGTTCTCCCGCTCGCGCCCCGGATCGGAAAGGGCTGCGGCCAGGACGCGCTTGCCGGCGGCCATTTATCGTCTCTCCCGGGCGGCGAGGACCGCGAGGGTGACGACCAGGGCGAGGAGCGCCACGAGGAAGGCCCAGCGGGCGAAATAGAGCGCCGTCACGCGCCGGCCGTCCTTTCGAAGTCCAGGTAGATCACCCCCGCGAGGCCGATGCGGGCTTTGTCCGGCAGGTCCATCCACTGGCCGAGGTCCTGCGCGTTGGCTTGCGGCTCCAGGCTGCGCGGGAGCGGCGTGCCGTTGACCGTGGTGCCGAGCTTGGAAAGGTCCTTGATGCGGAACTTCCCTTCGGGGGTGCGTTGCAGCCGGGCGTGCTCGCGAGAGACGTCGAGCGAGGTGTCGAGCGAGAGGTCCGCCCATACGTCCGGCGCCTGGCGGCCGATGACGATCTCGTCCTTGGTCATGAGGAAGGTGTGCCTGCCGCGGTCGTCCTGATAGACGAGCCGGGCGAGAGCCGCGGCCTGGGAGTCCACCGTCGGCGTTGCCGGTGTCCCCGGTGTCCCCAGAAGGGCCGTCGTGTCCTTCTTGGTCGTCATCTGCGGCTGGCCGAACTTGCGCGTGGTCGAGATGCGGTGGGTCTTGGAGCCCGCCCCGTATCCCGCCTCGGGGGGACGGGCGAACTCGGAGACCACTTCGAGGTCGCCCGGGTTCAGCGTGCCGTTGGGATCCTCCTGGAAGCGGATGGTCCATTTCCCCTCGGCGCTGACGAACTTCGGCGCCGCCGGGGGCGCGTCCTTCTTCTTCAGAATGCGGGAGAACGCCGGAGCCGAGCCGCGGTTGAGCCGTGCGAGCTCGCCGTCGAGCAGCGCCTTGGCCTCCGATTCGAGCTCCCCGAACAGCGTCCGCAGGTGGTCGTAGTCGTCGGGATGGAGGTACACCTGATACAAGCTGGGCGCGATGGTCTTCGTCACCAGCGGCTCGAGGCTCTGGCTCATGTTCTCGCCGATGGCGAGGATGACGTCGCGGCCCGAGACGCGGTCCTTGGCCAATCTGAAACCCTCCCGAAGCCTTGCAAAGCTCCCGCCGGACAAGCGAATCCGTGGGACCGAAGCTGGCCCTGAGTATATCCGTACGCAACGGGGGCCGGGGGAGTTGCAGCCTCGCGAGGCGCTTAAGGCCCGTGCTAGCATGGAGGAGCGCCGGGTTGCGTGACGGCAGGTCTTCATGATCTGATCCCGCGACCCGTTGGGGAAAGGCAGATACGGATGAGCCTCCTTCCGCTCGAGCAGGAGATCGACTACCCCACCTCCGACGGCCAGCCCATGGCCGAAACGGCTCAGCACATGCAGGTGATGGTGGACCTCATCTTCGGCCTGAAAGGCCGCTACCAGGAGGTGTCGGACGTCTGGGTGGCCGGCAACCTCTTCCTCTTCTACGAGAAGGGCAATCCCAAGGCCCGGGTGGCTCCGGACGTGCTGCTGGCCCAGGGAGTGCAGAAGTGGGACCGGCCGAACTACAAGGTCTGGGAGGACGGTCCGCCGGCCTTTATCGTGGAGGTGACGTCGAGGAAGACCCAGCACAAGGACCAGCACGTCAAGAAGCCGCTGTACCAGCGGCTGGGGGTCAAGGAATTCGTGCTCTTCGATCCCTTCGGGGAGTACCTGCGGCCGCCGCTTCAGGGCTTCCGCCTGCTGCGGGGCCGGTATCAGCCCATTCCCCTGGAGGGGGACGGCTCGCTGCGCAGCCAGACGACGGGCCTGTGGCTCCAGCGCGAGGGCCAGCGTCTGCGGCTGGTGGACGTCAAGACGGGGGAGCGGCTCCTGTGGGATGAGGAGGAGGCAGCGGCGCGGAAGGCCGAAGCGGCGGCGCGGAAGATCGAGGCGGCCGCCCGGCAGGCCGCGGAGGCGAAGGCCGCCGGAGAGGCGGAGGCTCGGCAGGCTGCGGAGGCCGCACTGCAGGCTACGGAGGCCGCACTGCAGGCTACGGAGGCCGCACTGCAGGTTACGGAGGCCGCACGACAGGCCGCGGAAAAGAAGGCCGCCGACGAGGCCGCCGCTCGCCGGACTGCTGAGGAGCAGCTCCGGGCTCTGGAAGAAGAGCTGAAGCGTCTGCGGAAGGTCTAGACCTCTGGCATCATCCTTCGGTTCCTGGTCCTTTCAGTCGAGCGCCCAATCGATAAAGCCCCAGGGATCCCAGCGGAGAATCCCGTAGGCACAGCCCCACGCCAGGAGCCAGACGGCGACCGCGGTCCAGAGCCACCAGCGCTTCGGAACCCGGCGTGCCATGACGATCATCGAAACGCCGGCGAGAGCCGCCAGCACGAGCAGGGCCGCCGCCGGCTCCACCCACTCGGGAAGGGGACCCGCATCCAGCGGGATCTGCTTCGGATCGGGACGGTCATAGCTGGGCCAGAAGCCAAGGTAGAGGCGAGCCCGCAAGGCCGCAACCAGGAACAGCGTCCACCACGCGAATGGGACGAAAGCCGTGACCAGCTCTGCGAGGACAGCCCACTGGAGGAGCGTCAACACGATGCGGCGAGCCTCCACGCTCAGTCTCATGGGGACGAAGGCGTCGCCCTGGGCGGCCGACGCGCCTGCGGCCAGGAGCAGGAAGCTCAGCAACCAGAGGAAGAACCCCAGGTGGAACGACGACAGGTAGAGCTTGGTGACGCCGCCCTCGTCGCCGGGGATCTCGCGGCCGAGCAGGGCCCAGGCATGATTCGCGACCGCGAAGCCCAGGAAGGAGACGGCGGTCGCGCCCCAGAATCGACGGCGCAGCACGAGGACGACGGCCAGCAGCTCGAGCGGATTGGCGAGCCAGGCGAACTGGCCGACGAGAAAGGCCAGCGGACCCTGAAAGAGCGCCTGCGCCCCCAACATCACCGAATGCTCCTTGCCGTTGAACTCGAGCGCCGGACAGGCGCACGCGGCCAGGAAGCAGAGGCCGCTCGGCGCGATCACGATCCACCGCGTCCTGAGGGACACCGGAGCGCTGGAGTCTGGGAGTGTCATGGGGGCTGGCCCCGGAATGCTACACGAGTCCGTCTCCAAGGGCTTGCCTCGGAGGACCGGTATCGGATAGAAGTGCCGCGTCTTCTTCGGATACATCGGTATGGCGAACCACGACGACAGCTACAAGCTGCTGTTCTCCCACGCAGCCATGGTTGCGGATCTCATCCGCGGCTTCGTGCACGAGGATTGGGTGGCGGGTCTGGATCTCTCCACCCTGGAGAAGGTCGGAGGTCATTACATCAGCAACGACCTGCGGCACCGTGAGAGCGACATGGTGTGGCGGGTGCGCTGGGGCGGGGAGCGCTGGCTCTATGTTTATCTGTTGCTGGAGTTCCAGTCGACGGTGGATCCGTACATGGCGGTCCGACTCATGACTTACGTGGGTCTCCTGTACGAGGATCTCATCCGGCAGCGGGTCCTGACATCGTCCGGCCGGCTGCCCCCGATCCTGCCTCTGGTTCTGTATAATGGGTACGGTCCGTGGGGCGCTGCGCTGGATGTTGCCGAGTTGGTCGAGGAGTTGCCGGAGGGCCTGGAGCGCTATCAGCCGCGTCTCCAGTACTTCCTGCTGGACGAAGGGCGGCTGGCGCAGCAGGACTTGGAATCGCGCAACCTGGCTGGGGCGTTGTTCCAACTGGAGCGGAGCCGAAGCCCGCAGGATATCGAACGGGTGGTGGCGGCCCTCCTTGAATGGCTGAAGGGAGAGGAGGAGCTGCAGCGGGCCTTTGCCGTCTGGTTGGTGCGGGTGCTGCTGCCGGCGCGATTGCCAGGCATTGAGATTCCGGGATTGATGGGTCTTCAGGAGATCAAGTCCATGCTGGCAGAACGAGTCACTGAATGGACGCGGGAGTGGGAACAGACCGGCTTCGAGAAAGGCATTGAGAAGGTTCGAAAAGAGGATCTTGCCGCTGTCCGGGGTGTGGTGGTGCAGCAACTCGAAGGGCGCTTCGGCCCCTTGGCTGAGGGAACACGGAAACGGTTGGAAGCGATCGGCTCGGTGGAGGCCCTCGCGAAGTTGCTGGCCCAGGTGCCCCAAGCACCCTCGCTAGCCGCTCTGGGCTTGGCCTGACTCCGCTACACCAACCCCATCTCCAAAGCCCGCACCGCCTGCGTGCGGTCCCTCGCCCCGAGCTTGCCCAAGATGTTGGAGACGTGGATCTTCACCGTCCCCTCGGCGGTGCTGAGGGCTTCGGTGCCGCTCACCTCTTCTTGGTCAATATTCGCCGCTCGTATTTCGCCTTTCGTTGCGCTTTTAAGCGCTTCTTTGCCTTGGCTGCATCAAGCGCTACCTGCAGATCGGCAAGCTGCTTTTCGTAGGCTGCTCTCACTCTTGCTTCTGCGATCTGAGCGGGATTAGGTCTTGGCCGAGAGGCAGGCCTGCTGGACACATCCACCGGTTTGGCCCTTCTTCCCCCTTCGATGAAGGTGACGGAATCGTAATAGTCTTCCAATCGAATGAAGCAACCTTTTTGTTTCGCCCACTCACGCAAGGAGCGTTTGCAGCTAGCTTCCCATGTAACAACTTCAATACCCCAACCGGCGGCAAACATTCGAGCCATATCTGCGTGGTAACCGACTCCGTCATCGTAACCGGCACCATCTCCAGTCATCAGAACGGCGATTTGAGGTTCGGAATGGTCACTAATAGCGCGCAGCATGTGCACCTGCAGGCACTGGTCAAGCCCCTGCTCGCCACCAGTGTACTCCCCGCGCTCAAACAATTCGGGCTTCACTCCTGTGGCCTGTTCTAGGCGATCCCAGACCGCTCGTTGTTCTGGAGGAATGGACCCAACCACATAGGCCTTACCAAGTTTTCTATTAGCCAGCGCGAGTTGCAGAAGGTTCTCGAAGGCAAGGCGAACATTATCCCTCGCATGCCTTCCTTCTTTTGTCTGAGCCACGTTTTTCGCAGAGATGAAGATGTTCGAGTTGTCTACAAACAGCAAGATTTGAGGATTGTTCATAAAATTGAGCATCTCCAAACCATTGATAGATCCTTAGAGGTTGTCGAATGCGAAGGCTGAAGTTCTTGACTTCGCCCTACTCACCTCCTCTGTTAGGGAATCTCGGCTGGGTTAAATGCAGTGCGAGAGTGAGCGACAGCCAATGTTAAAATTGTATCCGAATTCTGGCCGATTGTCAAGAGGCTTTTGAAGAACTTTCTCATGCCCCTACACCAGCCCCATCTCCAAAGACCGCAAAACCGCCTGCGTCCGATCCCTCGCTCCCAGCTTCCCCAGGATGTTGGAGACGTGGATCTTCACCGTCCCCTCGGCGGTGCCGAGGGCTTCGGCGATCTCGCGGTTGGTGTAGGCGGCGGCCAGGAGGCGGAGGACTTCGATCTCGCGGGGGGTCAGGGTCTCGATGATTGCGGGAGCGGGGGCCGGCGCCGGCACGGACCCGCTGGCGTGCAGGCCCCGCAGCAGCGATTCCGTCACCGCGGGTTGCAGGCAGGTGCCGCCGGCGGCCAGGGTCTCGATGGCGCCCACGAGCTGCGCGAGAGAGACGTCCTTGCGCAGGAAACCCTTGGCCCCTTCACGGATCGTCTCCAGCACCAGGTCCCGATCGGCGAAGGTGGTGAGCACCAGGCAGGGCGGCGCGTCGGGACGGTCCTTGAGCGCACGCAGCACGCCGAGGCCGTCCAGACGCGGCATGCGGACGTCCAGGAGCACGACGTCCGGGTTCACCTCGCCGATCCGCCGCAGGGCCTCTTCGCCGTCCCCGGCTTCGGCTGCGATCTCGATGCGCGGGTCCAGCTCCAGCAGCTTGCGGATTCCCTGCCGCACCAGGGTCTCATCCTCGGCAATCAGGACCCGCAGCGTCACACCACCCTCCGCACCGGCACCAGGGCGGCCACGGCGAAGCCCATCCCCGGCCGGGTGGAGACCTCCAACGTCCCGCCCGCGCTCTCCAGCCGCTCGCGCATGCCGGCGAGGCCGCGGCCGGCGGCGACCGCTTCAGTGGCCTCGGCGCCGTGGCCGTCGTCCCGCGCCTTGACCTCGATGGCGCCGTCCTCCTGGAGGACGTCGAGCCAAAGGTTCTCCGCTCCGGCGTGCTTGGCAGCGTTGGTGACGATCTCCTGGCAGCAGCGCAGCAGCAGGTGGGCCACGCCGGCGTCCTCCACCGCCAGATCCTCCGGCAACCGCAGGTGGACGCGCGGCCGCGGAATCTCCTCCGTCATCGCCTCCAGCGCCCGCCGCAGGTCGAGCCGCTGAGCGCGGCCCAGGGTGTCCACGATCTCGCCGATGTCCGTCAACACCTGCCGGTTGAGGGACTGCGCCACCTGGATGGGCTCCAGCGCTTCGCCTTCGACCCGGTGGGAGGCGACCTCCAGGTTCAGCGACAGGGCCACGAGCCGGTGGCCCACGGCGTCGTGGAGCTCGCGGGCGATGCGCAGCCTTTCCGCCACCCGGCTGCTCTGGGCCAGGAGCTCGCGGGCCGAGCGCAGCTCCGCGTTGGCGCGCGCCAGCTCCTCCCGTCCCCGCGCCTCACGCTCCAGCGCCGCGAAGGCGAGGAAGGCCAGGATCTGGAACCCGAGATAGGGCGGCACCAGCAGGAACGCCGGCCGCGGCGACCAGTGAATGCCGATGGCGATCCCGAGAAGGAGGCTCTGCGCTCCGATCCAGGCCAGCCCCGTCCGGCGGGAGACCCGCGAGGCGAGCTGCATGGCCACCAGCACGAGGAGCGTCCCCTCGAAGCCGTTGCAGAGGAAGCCGACGACGACGATCACGCACGCCGCCTGGAAGGCCAGCAGCGCCAGCGCGAGGTTCCTCGGGATCTCCCGGTCGCCCGCCGTCATCCAGAAGGCCGCGGCAAAGAGCAGCCACGCAGGGAGCCAGACGGCGAATCTCCCCGGCGTCACCGTCGAGATCTGGATCCAGATCGGCAGCCCCACGCCGAGCCACGCCGCGAGGCCGGCCCAGCGCAGGAGCCGGTGGTGCTCGCGGGTCTCGTCCGTCGATCCCATTCGGATTCCCATTCTGAAGATCGATGATAGCGCCCCGCTGCGGCCCGCCGCATAGGCCGAAAGGCATAGTCCCGGCCTACCCCCGGCGCCACATGCGGCGGCCCCGGCGCCTCTCTACGATGGGGGATGAAGGAGGAAGACCCGATGACGCTATCCCGCAGACGTCTTCTCAAAGGAGGAATCCTCATGACCGCCGGAATCATCGCCGGAGAAATCGCCGGAACCTCAGCCCTGCTCGCCCAGCCGCAAGCCGCCCCGCCCGCCCCGCCGCAGCCGTCCCAGAGCAAGATCCCCGACCGGGGCCCCCGCCTGGATGCCGATCTCGTCCGCGAGTTCGTCATCGCCGGCCACCACGACCTGGAGAAGGTGAAGGCGATGCTCGCCCAGCAGCCGGCCCTCATCAACGCCACCTGGGATTGGGGAGCAGGAGATTGGGAGACGGCCCTGGGCGGCGCCTCGCACATGGGCAACAAGCCCATCGCCGAGTACCTGCTCGCCCACGGCGCCCGCATGGACGTCTTCTGCGCCACCATGCTGGGCAAGACGGCGATCGTGAAGGCGTTCCTGGCGGACGATCCCAAGGTCGTGGACTTGAAGGGACCGCACGGCATCCCCCTTCTCCGCCACGCCCAGGCCGGCAAGCAGGATGCGCTGGTGGAGACGCTGGTGGCGGCCGGAGCGAAGGCCTAGCCGATCGCCTTCGTCATCAGGTCGGCGGCCACGGGCGGCGAGTGAATTTCCCCGAGCCGCGGACCGTTCGCCGCCAGCGGCGGAAGGCTCGCCGGCAGCGGCGAGTCAATTCTCCCGAGCGGCGAGTCGTCCGCCGGCAGCGGCGAGCCGTTCGCCGGCAGCGGCGAACCGATTTCCCCGAGCGGCGAGTCGTTCGCCGGCAGCGGCAAATCGTCTGCCGCCGGCGGCGAGTCGATTTTTCCGAGCGGCGGATCGTCCACCGGCAGCGGCGGGCCGACTTTTCCGGGCGGAGAGTCGATTTTTCCCAGCGGTGGATCGTCCGCCGCCAGGGGCGGACCGTCTGGCGAGACGGGCGAGCCGATCCGGATCGGGGGGATCCGGCTCGCCGCCGTGGGATATCGTCTCCCCCGCGGAGGGGAGCGATGAAAATCGTCTCGGTGAACGTGGGGCTTCCCCGGCCCGTGGAGTGGCGCGGCCGGCGGATCATGACCGGTATCTATAAGGAGCCCGTCGACGGGCGGGTCGCCGTGCGCCGGCTCAACCTGGACGGCGACCGCCAGGCTGACCTCTCGGTCCACGGCGGCGTCCACAAGGCGGTGTACGCCTATCCCTCCGAGCACTATCCCTTCTGGCGCAACGAGTTCGGCCTCCCCGACCTCGCCTGGGGCGCCTTCGGCGAGAACCTCACCACCGAGGGTTGGTGGGAGGACGAGATCCACATCGGCGACCGCTTCCGCGCCGGCACGGCCGAATTCATCGTCACCCAGCCCCGAACCCCCTGCTTCAAGCTGGCCCTGAAATTCGACCGCGACGACGTCGTCGACCGTTTCCTGGAGACCGTCCGTCCCGGCTTCTACCTCGCCGTGGCCCAGGAAGGCGACCTCGCCGCCGGCGACCCCTTCGAGCGCATCCACGAGGACGAGCGCCACGTCACCGTCACGGACATCGTCAACCTCTACCTCCACCGGCAGGCCCGGCCCGATCCGGACCTGCTGCGACGCGCCGTGGAGGTGGAGGCCCTGCCGGAGGCCTGGCGGGATCATTTCCGGCGGCGGTTGGGGTAGGACCCAGTAGGGCTGTTCCCTTTTTCTGCTAGATTAGGCTTCACAAGATGCCCGCCCGCCCGTGTGAATTTTGTGGCCACCCAGTGCCTTTGGAGTCGAGCCTCTGCCCGCACTGCGCGCGGCCGAGTCTCTTTCCCAATGTCAGGACAGCCGAGCAGGAGACCGAGCGCAAGGCCCTTGTCGCTCGCCATCTCCTCGCAGTCCAGGACGCTGAGGGCCGCGGTTGCGGAGAGGCGATACACGCCTTTGAATCCGCCGCCGATTCGTCCCAAGCCGTCCTCTCCCGCTCCCTGGCCGACGTAGAACGGCTCGCCAGCTCAGACCGCCAACTCTACGCGACGTACTACCAACTCCTCGAGGCTGGAGTGAAGCTGCCAGACGGCGACAAGTGGGATCCCCTTCGTCGACGGGCCGACGAAACGCTCTTTCCCGGCTACAAGGAGATGATCCGATTCGCCGCTCTTTCCCTCGACGGCTCGGGTGTGCCTCGCTACGGTGAATGCTCGTTGGTGCCGAGAGAGGAGATGATCGCCCATCGGGCTTCCATCCTGGAGGGGAACTCGGCGCTCCTGATGGAGAAATGGGCTTACAATGCTCCTGCAGGATCGCGTGCCACTTGGAAGGAGCGCGCGCGGCTCTGCGTCGCGAAGCTCGCGGCCCGTTTCCGGCCGGAGACGACGGAAGTAGACTTTGCCTCCCTTCTGCTTCGGCCTGGAGCGAGCCCGGAAGACGACGACTTCGTCGAAGTCCACATCTGGGGTCCAATGTCCAGTTGGACGTTCGCGCGAGTCGTCCTCTCCAGCACGGCGGGAGCCCGCAGGCCAGCCAGGGCCAGAGTGAAGGCCTTGCGCGCCAAGCTGGCGAAGGCCGGCATCGACTTGGAAGAGAAATAGACCATGGACGCCCTGATCTCAGCGCAGGCCGGCACTGCCCTCCTCATCCAGGGCTCCAGTCTGGCCTCGATCCACGTAGGCTCGCCCGATCGGACCATCCCGCGCCGCGTGGAAGAAGCTCATCTGCTCTTTGGCGAGGCTCAGGATCTCCAGGTTCTTGAAGGCGTAGACCGTGATCAGGTCGTCCGTCGACTTACTCTTGAAGCGGATTCAGCGGAGGCGCTCCAGCTTTGCCTGATCCTCCTTGACGCCGAGCTGTCGGGAGAGATCCGGAGCGAGGCTGCAGAAGAGCTCGACGGCCTGCTGGCCGAGAAGGAGTGCCGCGAACGCCTGGAGCGGGTTCTCTTCGCGCATCCGCTGCCACAGGAGGCGGATCTCTTAGGAGCTCTGGCCCACTCTGAACAAGCTCCCCATGTCCAGGCTTTACTGAGTCAGTTGGCCGACTTGCAGCCGGCAATCGAAGATGTGCGTAATGCCTGGGCCGGCCTTCCGGATGCGCTGTTCTCAAGCCCTGCCGACCGGCGCCGTTTCCAGGCTGCCCTGGTTCGCGAAGGGCTTTTCAGGCAACTCGTGCTGGTCCACCGAGCGGGAGCTCCAGCCGGACCCTTTTTCCTTACGGCCTTGCTCCATCCGATCCTCAAAAAGCTTCAAGGATACCGACCGATTATGCAGGCACTGGCAGCTTCTTTTCGTCGCCCCAATCAGAGCACGAAATGGCGCGCACAGACCGCCGAAGTGGCTGAAGATAAAGATGAAGATGTAGCTGTGGTCCACAAGGGAAGGAGGCGGTCTCTCGACAGGAAGGCGGCTTTCGAAAGGATTGAGATTCAGAAGAAAGCCATCGTAAGCGCCATGAGCGCCAGCGATTTGGGGCGCGTCCGCGAATACGTGTCGACTCTCGTCGAGGACAACTTGTCTCACGGAGGTGCGGAGTTTGCGGCAATGTCGCTCTGCGACCTAGCCATGAAGGCCAAGGAGTTCGATCTCATTTCGCTTCAACTGGAATTGACCGAGCGAAGCGTGAGGGTGAAACCAGACGACGGCTGGGCTTGGGCTCAATATGGCGATGCTCTACTCGCGAACGGCTCGCACGAGCCCGCATTGAAGGCCTTTGCCAACGCGATTTCGTTCGGTAAGCCAGATGTTGGCCAAGTGGGTCAAGCGGAGGTTATGAGATCACTTGGCCGCTTCGATGAGGCGTTGACAGCCTACCAAGCCGTCGTTGATCGCTTCCCCGAAGAAGTGGTTGCGAGGAATGGTCGCGCCGAGATGCTCCGGGAATTGAGCCACCTTGAAGAGGCGCTGGCGGCCTACGAAGTCATCGTTACCCGTTTTCCCAATGATGTCGTCGCGAAGACGGGTCGCGCCGAGACGCTCCGGGAATTAGGCCGTCTTGAAGAAGCGCTGACCACCTACGAGACCATCATTGCCCACTTTCCCAACGATGTGGTCGTGCAGACGGGTCGCGCCGAGACGCTCCGGGACTTGGGCCGTCTTGAAGAGGCGCTGACCGCCTACGAAGCTATCGTTGCCCGTTTTCCCAATAACGTGGTTGTGAAGAATGGTCGCGCCGAGACGCTCCGGGACTTGGGCCTGCTTAAAGAGGCATTCACAGCCTATGAAGCCACCATTGACCGCTTCCCCCAAAATGCGTTCGCGAAGACGGGTCGCGCCGAGACGCTCCGAGAATTGGGCCTGCTTGAAGAGGCGTTGAGAGCCTATGAAGCTGTCATTGACCGCTTCCCCACCGATGTGGTCGCAAAGAATGGTCGCGCCGAGACGCTTCGGGACTTGGGCCGGCTTGAAGAGGCGCTGAGAGCCTATGAAATCATCATTGACTGTTTCCCCAACAATGTGTTCGCGAAGACGGGTCGCGCCGAGACGCTCCGCGAATTGGGCCGGCTTGAAGAGGCTCTGACCGCCTATGATGAAGTCATCGCACGTTTCCCACACAATCAGGTGGCGAGGAATGGTAGAGCCAGTCTGCTTGTGAGCATAGGGCATTGGGAGGAAGCTCTCAAACAGCTTCCTAGTACGACGCCAGCCCATTTTGAAGACTGGATCGGGTATCACATTCGAGGAATGGCTCTCTTGCGCCTTGGGAGGCTTGAAGAGGCCGAGCATATCTTTTGTGAGGGTGTAGAAATGAGTTTACCCTCGCAGCGGGACTACTTTCGTAGTGCACTGGCAGCGCTCAAAGTAAGACGTAGAGAATTTTCCGGCGCCTCGGCAATCCTCGAGGGAGTCGAAACTCCAGCGCTGAGGCCCCAGGTGGGCTTGTTGCGGCTCCATTCCTTCGGTGCGGAGGGAGACCGGGCGAAGGCCCTCGCCACCGAGCGCCAGCTCCGCGCAGAAAGGGCAAGCCCGGAGGTCCATGAGGTCCGGGAAGAGCTCAAGAGACGGTATATCGATCACGCAGCAGCTCACTCTGAAGAGTGGCTTCTTGAGCGCGAGGTCGCCCTTCTTTTGGTGGCGGTTGCGGCCCAGATGTTCCTTCACAGAAGAGCTCGATAGGCAGGTAGATATAGATGCCACTTGCAGTGAGAAGAGGCTCTATGGCAAAAAGGCAGTCACGCGACCGCGACCCTATCCCCGAAGGGTTTGCCTCCCTCGCGGAGGCGGGGGAGTTCTGGGACACCCATGACCTTGCGGATTACGCGGATCAGACCCAGGAAGTCAACGTCGACGTGAAGGTCGAACGGCGAGTTTTCCTGGCTGCTGCCAACTCCGGAAAGTGAATCACGCCGGCGGGATTTCCTCCTCATCCGCCGCCGCCAGCCGCTCCTCCCGCCCCACCTCCTCCCGATACTCCTTCCGGAACCCCTCCTCGCCGCCGGGGACAATCGAACCGATCTTCGCGGCCCAGGCCGGCGCCTCCTTGGGCGTCTTCTTCCCTCCGAAGAGGCTGCCGAGCTCGAAGAGGAGCTTGAGGACGGCGAAGATGGCGAAGGGCGCTTTCTGGATATTGAAGAACATGATGCCGGCCATGCCGAAGACGATGGTGAGGTGGATCACGATCGCCCGCCCCAGCGAGCGTTGGGCCAGGTCGCGGATCCAGGCGAAGGGGCGGTCGCGCAGGTTCTGGCAGTCGAGCGCGAAGCTGCCGGCCGTGATCAGCGCCATGGCGGCGAGCCCCTTGCGGAGCGAGCCGAAGTGGACGGCGACGTCGGGCCGGTCCTTCAGCATCAAGCCGAGGATCACTGCGAGAAAGAGGCCGTGGGCCAGGTTGAAGACCAGCGAGCCGATGACGAACTCGGGGATGAAGGCGCGGAAGGGTTTGTCGTTCCGCTTGATGCCGAGCTGCGGACGTTCGTAGCCCCGCTTGTGCGTCAACCGCCGGTGGAGAAGCATGCGCAACGTGATGAAGAACGTGCCCAGCATCGTCTCGCACAAGTAGAGGACGAGCACCGTCCCCCACGACCAGCCTAGGACGTAGACGCCGTAGAGCGGCACCCCATTGAGGGCGAGCACCTGGATCAGGGCGAACGCCCGGGAGGGCGCCGCCGATGGGCTGTCTTCCGACAAAGAAGCCTCCTCTCAGAGAAACTTGAAAACAGGAATCCTTCCAGGTTCCAGGCCGGCTTACAAGATCGCTGCGCCCGGGGGTGAAGGCCGTGCCCAACCCGGCTTATAGTAAATGGACATGGATTCCCACGCCGGTCCTCAGGGAGCCGGGGACCGCTTTCCCCTCACCCGCCGCTCGATCGTGGCCGCTGCCGGCGACGCCGATCCCGAGGTGCGCCGCCAGGCGTGGGACGTCCTCGTCGCCTCCTACTGGCGGCCGGTCTACAAAGTGCTGCGGGTGCGCTGGCGCCTCGACCGGGAGGACGCCGAGGACGCGACCCAGGAGTTTTTCGCCGGAGCCCTGGCCAAGGGGACCTTCGAGCGCTACGATCCTTTGAGAGCCCGGTTCCGGACGTACCTCCGCACCTGCCTGGACGGCTTCGCTGCCAACGAGCGCAAAGCCGCCCGGCGCCTCAAGCGGGGAGGCGGGACAACCGCCCTGTCCCTGGATTTCGAGGGTGCGGAGGAGGAACTGCGACGCTTCGGGGCCGGCGAGGAGCTCGACGTGGAGGAGTACTTCCATCGCGAATGGGTGCGCTCGCTGTTCGGCCTCGCGGTCGACGACCTGCGGCGCTGGAGCGAAGCGACGGGCAAGACCGTCCACTTCCGCCTTTTCGAGCGCTATGACCTCGAAGGACCGGACGCGCCCGAGCGCCCCACCTACGCCGAGCTCGCGGCCGAGACGCGCCTGCCCGCGACCCAGGTGACCAACTACCTGGCAGCGGCGCGCCGGGAGTTTCGCCGGCTCGTCCTGGAGCGCCTGCGCGAGCTCACCGGCTCGGAACGGGAGTTTCGCGACGAGGCCCGCCTCGTCCTGGGAATCAATCCGGGGATCGATCCCGGAATGCCCGGAGGTGCGGCATGAGCGGCATCTCCGACGCCGCTCTGCGCCACCTGCGCGAGGTCTCCGACCAGCCGGACCTCTCGGGGACTCCCTATGAAGTGGTCGAGACCCTCGGCCGCGGCGGTATGGGCACCGTCTATCTCGCCCACGACAGCAACCTCGATCGCGAAGTGGCGCTGAAGGTCGTCCAACTCCCCGAGGGCACGGGAGATCTGGAACGCCTGCTGCTGGAGGCCCGCGTCCTGGCCCGCCTGGAGCACCCCGGCATCGTGCCCGTCCACGACGCCGGCCTGCTGCCGGACGGCCGGGCCTTCTACGCCATGAAGCGCGTCCGGGGCTACGGGCTCGACGAATACGCCCGCACCGTCCCCCTCGCCGAGCGCCTCCGCGCCTTCGAGCGCATCTGCGAAGCCGTGGCCTTCGCCCACGCCCACGGCGTCATCCACCGCGACCTGAAGCCCGGGAACGTGATGGTGGGGCCTTTCGGCGAAGTGCTGGTGATGGACTGGGGGGTGGCGAAGGTGCGCCGGATGCGGGTTTCCGCCGCCGGGGCGCCCCCGTCCGCCCTCACTCCCCCAACCCCCTCTCTCCCAGCCTCCCCCCCGCCGGCCGGGAAAGAGAGGGCTAAAAACGAGCACCTTCTTGTCTCTGTTCCTAGACAAACCTCTCCCTCTTCTCCCGGCGGATCGGGGGAGAGGCTGGGAGAAGAGGGCCGGGGTGATGAGGGTCTTGAGCGGGAGGGCCGGGCCGCCATCCGCCCCACCGCCCACGGCACCATCCTCGGCACTCCCGGCTACATGGCCCCCGAGCAGGCCCGGGGCGACGTGGCCCGCATCGACGAGCGCACGGACGTCTGGGCGCTGGGAGCGATCCTCGGATTTCTGCTGGAGGGAGAAGATCCGCCGCCCCGGCCGCTCGCGGCCATCCGCCGGCGGGCCATGGCGGAGGAGCCGGCCGAGCGCTATCCCAAGGTCGAGGAGCTGGCGGTGGACCTCGCTCTGTACCTCGCCGGCCTGCCGGTGGGCGCTCACCGGGAAGGCTGGTTGGAGCGGATTGGCCGGTTCGTCCGCCGCTACCGCACGCCCATCCTCCTGGTCCTGGCGTACCTCCTCATGCGGGTGCTGCTGATTTTTTTCCTGGGCCGATGATTGGGGTCAATTAAAGAGATTTCCGGGACCGTTGAATAGGACCTCCAGGAGGAACAAGCGAATGAACAAAGCGCTTTTCGGATTGATTTTGGGTGGCATCCTCGGGGCTTTCGACGGTTTGACGGCCCTCGTCTCGGCGCCGCAGACGCGGCCGGAGATCGTCGGCATCGTCGTTGGCTCCACCGTCAAGGGCATCATCGCCGGAGTGCTCATCGGCTGGTTCGCCCGCAAGGTGAAATCGCTGCCGCTGGGCATTCTCTTCGGACTCGGCGTGGGCGCGCTGCTGGCCTATGCCGTGGTCCGTATGGGCAATCCCTATTTCTGGCAGATCATGCTGCCCGGCAGCGCCGTCGGAATCATCGTGGGAATTGCCACGCAGAGGCACCAGGAAACGCCGAGCGTTCCCAGGACGGCCTCCTGAGATTCATGACCACAGACGACAAGGGAGAAACGAACATGAACGGAATCACACTACGCTGGATCGCCGCGGCGGCGTTGCTGGCGGCTCTGACGGTTCCTGCAATCCTCGCCCAGGCTCGCGAGCCGGAGCACATTTCAGAAAGGATCGACGGGCGCACCGCCTTCCACATGCTCAAATCGCTGGCCGGCGACTGGACGGGCACGGCCGGCAAGGACAACGAGCCGGCGAAGGTGACCTACCGGATCGCCTCCAACGGTCACGTGGTGATGGAGGTCCTCTTCGCGGGCACCGAGCACGAGATGATGACCCTGTATTACCTCCAGGGGACCGACCTGTTGGCGACTCACTACTGCTCCGTGGGAAACCGGCCCCAATTCAAGCTCGACTCGGGAAAATCGAGCCTCAAAGAGCTGGTCTTCGCCTTCGACGGCGGCAACGGTTTCGATTTCAGCAAGGACGGGCACGTTCACGAAGGCAAAATCGACTTCGACGGCAGAAATAAGCTCGAGGCCTCGTGGTCCTTCTACTCCGGCGGCGAGAAGCGGGGCTCCAACGACTTCCACCTGACGCGGGTGGCGCCGAAACCCGGCTTCACTTCGTAAAGCTGGGGAATGCCACGACCTTGGCGTCCGCGCCGTCGGACATGCGGATCTCGGCCGCCGCCCGCGATGCTGTTTCCTTGGATGGGAAGGGTCCGAGAACCACAGAGCAGACGGCGCGGCTGTTCTCCTCCAAGGGCAACAGGAAGCCGCGCCGGCTCGAGTATCGAGAGAGGGCCCGGCCTGTGTTGATCCAGTCCGTCGAAGCGAACACCTGCACCATGGGCGATCCAGCCGGGACCCGGGCCGCCAAGGTCCGGGCGGCGCCGGCGTTGAGCCGGCAGGCCGCGGCGAGACGGTTCCAAGCCTCAGGCGTGATGACGGGAACTGCCTGGGCGGGAGGAGCGAGATGAAGACCGGCATTCTGAGTCCCCGAAGGGGACGGAACCGCGCGGTCTACCGGGTTTGAAGTCAGACGTTGAATCAGGCGCCAAGTTGGACGGACCAGCAGGAGTCCGATCACCGCCAGCACAGTCACGGCCACAATGCGAACTCCGATTCTCGCTCCGCGGCCCTCGGAAACCGGTGATGGCATCATGGGTTGGGCGGCGGCCCCCGTGGGCGGGATGGGAGGCAGAGCCGCTCTCGTCTCGTCGAGGCTCGGCGGGCTGTGGAACGCCTGAATCGTAGCGTTCGGATCAAAATCCTGGGCGCTACGAACGCGCTCTTGAATCGCCTCCCAGAGATCCTGAAAGACCTGCTCCGCGAACGTATCGAGCCGTGCCGCCCGGCCCAATCCCTCGCTCCACCCGCACGGATACCCGTCGAAGACCGGCCTTCCCGAATTCCGGATGCGATCCTTGAGGCGTTCAAGCCGGGTGATGGCCTCATCGCTCTCCGGCAGGAAGCGTCCCTGCATAGTCTCGGGGAGCATGAAAGGAAACCGGGGATTCCGAAAATAGAAGAAGCTCGCCCGCCTTTCCGGCTGGCGAAGAGCGCCCTGAAGGACTTCGAGCTCCACCACGCTCCGTTCCGGGTCCTCCGCAAGCCAAGTCTGGGCTGCCACCAGCGAGGGAGCAACTGTCCTGGGAGCCTCGCCATACCGCTCGCCCAGCAGTCCGATGAAGATCTGACACCCCTCGATCTCCCGGAACCGCCGAGCAAGGTCCCACTTCTCCCCCGTCGCATTCGCGGGGTCGACAGTGATGATCTCGACTCCCTCTCCCTGCAGCCGTAGGCGAAGCTCGGGCAGGACGAGGCCCTCGATGACGGCGCGCTCGCCGTCCATGTCGCCGGGGGCAGCGGCTAGGTAGAGGCGGAACGCCTGGGGAGAGGGCATGCCTGAATCTTAGTCCAAGAGGGTCGGGCCGCGTCTCCGTCCGTGCTAATATAGAGAGCGGCGGTGTTGCGTTGGAGGCGGCTTTAATGCTCTGATGATGCGACCCGTCGGGGAAAGGCAGACACGATATGAGCGTCCTTCCGCTCGAGCAGGAGATCGAATACCCCACCTCCGACGGCCAGCCCATGGCCGAAACCTCTCTGCACCGGATGGTGATGTCCGACCTCATCTTCGGACTGGAAAACCGCTATCTCCAGGAGCCAGACGTCTGGGCCGGGGGCAACCTCTTCCTCTGCTATGAGGAGGGAAACCCGGCAGCGATCGTGTCGCCGGACGTGCTGCTGGCCAAGGGGACGAATGGAAAATGGCCGCGGCCGAACTATCTCCTCTGGGAGGAGCCGCTGCCGTGCCTGGTGGTGGAGGTCACGTCGAAGAAGACCAAGCGGGAAGACCCGGGCAAGAAGAAGTCGCTCTACGAGCGGCTGGGCATCGAAGAAGTGGTCCTCTTCGATCCCTATGGGGACTACCTCCGTCCGCGGCTTCAGGGCTACAGGCTCGCCCTGGGCCGCTACCAGCGCACCCCCTTGGAGCCGAACGGGGCGCTGCTGAGCCAAACCACAGGCCTGGAATTCCACCCCGAAGGAAAGCGTCTGAGGCTGCTAGACCCCGTCACCGGGGAACGGTATCTCTGGCCGGAGGAGAGTGAAGCCGCCCGGAAGACGGAGACTGCGGCCCGCCGGGCCGCCGAAAGGAAGGCCGCGAAAGAGGAGGCCGCACGCCAAGCCGCAGAGATAAGAGCCGCTCAAGCCGAGGCGAGAGCCGCCGAAGAGGCGGCCGCACGGCAGGCCACGGAGGAGCAAGTCAGGGTGCTGAAGGCGGAATTGGAGCGGCTGCGGAAGGGCTAGTTCCATGGAACCTTGAATTTGTCACCCCTCGATCTCTCGGAACCGCCGAGCAAGGTCCCACTTCTCCCCCGTCGCATTCGCAGGATCGACGGCGATGATCTCGACTCCCTCTCCCTGCAGCCGTGCGCGAAGCTCGGGCAGGACGAGGCCCTCCAGGACGGCGCGCTCCGTCCATGTCGCGGGGGGCGGCGGCGAGGTAGAGGTGGAGGGTGTCGAAAGACTCAGCCATCCAAAGTCCTTAAGGGCTCGTCACGAAATAACTGTCCCAACCCCTGGGAGTTAAGCCCTGGAGGGGTGTAGGCGCCCGATCTATTTCGTGATCGCCGTCTGAGTTTGTTCCGGTCTTCAGCGTGGTCAGATAAATTCGTCCGCGGCGTAGCGCGGGCGTC
>JBAPYB010000337.1:0-13277 GCA_049284515.1 Thermoanaerobaculia bacterium | reverse complement strand
CTGGGCGGCCAGGTGCTCCTCTCCTCGCCCAGCCGGCCGGAGGCGGAGGCGCTGGCCAAGGCCGTCGAGGCAATCGGCGTCCCGGCCTACTTGGCCGGCGGGGCGCGCGGCCTGCTGGGGCCGGGTCATGCGCTTCAGATGCGGCACAAGCGGCGGGAAGCCCTGCGCGAGGCGGACCTCGTCCTGCTGGCCGGCATCCCCAGCGATTTCCGGCTCGACTACGGTCGCCATGTGGACCGCAAGGCGTTCCTCCTCTCCGTCAATCGCAGCGAGGCGGACCTCCGGATGAACCGCAAGCCCAACCTCGGGGTCCACGCCGATCCTGGCCTGCTGCTGCGGGGCTTGGCGGAGCGGCTCGCCGGAAACAAGCCGGACTGGAGCGGCTGGCTGCAGACCCTGCGCGGCCGCGACGAAGCGCGGGAGGCTGAGATCGACGCCCAGGCGGCGGTGGCCGGCGAGCGGGTCAATCCCGTGCACCTCTGCCGGGAGATCGACCGCGCCCTGGCCCCCGAGAGCGTCATTGTGGCCGACGGCGGCGATTTCGTGGCCACGGCCGCCTACACGGTGAGCCCGCGGGGGCCGCTGTCGTGGCTCGACCCCGGCGTCTTCGGCACCTTGGGCGTGGGTGGCGGCTTCGCCCTGGGGGCCAAGCTCTGCCGGCCCGAGGCGGACGTGTGGATCGTCTACGGCGACGGCTCCGTCGCCTACAGCCTGGCGGAGTTCGACACCTTCGCCCGTCACGGCGTCGCCGTCATCGCCGTCGTGGGCAACGACGCCGGCTGGACCCAGATCGCCCGCGAGCAGATCGAGGTGCTGCACGACGACGTGGGCGTCGTCCTGGCGCGCACCGACTACCACAAGGTCGCCGAGGGGTACGGCGGCCGGGGCCTGCTGCTGGCGCGGCGGGAGGACGTGCCCGGCGTGCTCCAGCAGGCCGTGGAGCTCGCCCGCCAGGGCTTCCCCGTGCTGGTCAACGCCCATCTCGACAAGACCGAGTTCCGCAAGGGCTCGATCTCGATGTAGGGATCTCCGGGGGCTTCAGGTCTGCGCCTGCTCGGTGCACCAGGCGCAGCAGCACTGCGCCTTCGCGCTCGTCTTCTGCTGGGCGAAGGACCGGTAGACGAGCGGGAACAGGACCCGCTGCCACCAGGCCGGCGTGTAGAGGCGGCCCAGGAGGCGGCCCGGGTCCTGCGAATGGGAGAGCCACCAGAGCAATGCGCGGTACCCGGCCTGGCCGCCCCGTTCGTAGAAGAACCGGTTGACGAAGCTCGCGCGCAGGGGGCCGCCGATCCACTGCTCCCACAGCCGGCGGGTGCTTGCCGGGTCGGGACCCGCGGCGGCGAGCTGCCCGGAGCGCAGGGCGTAGCGGATGCCGAAGCCCCAGAGGGCGTCCTGGGCGCCCGACGCCTCGCCCGCCCAGACCAGGTGCTGCGAGCCGGCCGGCGGCGACAGGTGGGTGCTGACGGCGCTGCCGAACCGCCGCGTCTCGCGCATCGTGAACCCCACCTTGCGCTGGAAGAAGTCGAGCGTCTTTTCGAGGTAGGCCGCCTCGTTGTGGTAGTCGCGCCACAGGCAGGTGGCAAGCGTGGCGCGGCCCCCCTGGACGAGCAGGTAGGCGTATCCCCTCGGAGCTAGACGGTCGTCGAGGAGGGCGAAGGCGCTGTCGGGCAGGTCGGTCTCGAAGAGATAGCCGACGGCGATGGCGTCCGCGCGCCGCGGTCCCCAGGCGACGACGCTGCCGGCGGGCGGCCGGGGGAGCGATTCGCCGAAGCGGATCTCGGCGCCCGCGGCGAGCGCCTGCTGCTTGAGGGCGGAGTCCAGGGTGTCGGGGCCGGAGCCCCGCCGCACCAGGTAGTAGAACGGCCGGGCCGAGGGCGAACGGAAGACGCGCTCGCGGCCGTCCGGGCCGAAGCAGACCAGCTCTTTGAAAGGGAAGGTGGGGAAGGTGATCGCGATCCCCAAGGACCGGATCTCGTCGAGCACGTCGCGCTCCGTGGACCAGTTCTCCAGGCCCTGGAAATCGCCATGGAACCGGCCGCCCACGTCCTTGCGGCGCTCGTAGACGACCACCCTCCGTCCGGCCCGGCGGCCGAGGATCGCGGCGGTCAGCCCGGCCGGGCCGGCCCCGATCACCGTCAGAGGCTCTGCGCTTTGCATATCTCCAGCCCGAATACTGCTCGATGGCGTAGGTTAAACTCAAGAGGCCGCAATCCTGGAGAATCTCTATGCGCCGCTCTGGCCTCCTCCGCTCCACCGCCCTCACGACCTTGGTGCTGATCCTATCCTCCTGCGTCGCGACGCAGTTGCCGCCCATCTCCAGCCAGGGGAGATCCTTCAAGCCTCTCAACGACGAGACGAAGCTCTGGGAGCAGAGCCGTGACGAGGAGGCGAAGCTGCTCGATCACGTCAAGCTCTACGGCGATCCCCTTCTCGACGCCCATCTCGAGCATGTCGTGGCGCGCCTCAACCCGCCGGGCATGGCCGCCAATCCGGAGATCCGCTACCGGGTGCGGGTGGTGGAGGACCCCACCCTCAACGCCTTCGCCTATCCCCACGGCTCCATCTACGTCCACACCGGCCTGCTGGCGCGGATGGAGAACGAGGACGAACTGGCGACGGTGCTCGGCCACGAGATGACCCACGTCGAGGACCGGCACATGCTGCGCTATCAGCGCAGCGTGCACAACCGGCAGGTCGGGATCACCGTCGCCACGATCGCCGCCGCTGTAGCCCTCGCCGTCGCCGAGGGCGATGCCCTGGACAGCGGGGATTGGGGCAAGGCCTCTGTGCTCGACGCCTTCGGGCAGATCGTCGTCGGCTTGGGGCTGGAGCTCGCTTTCACGGCGTCGGTGAACGGCTACGGGCGAGACCTGGAGCGCGAAGCGGACGAGGGGGGCTTCCGCAAGATGACGGCCGCCGGCTACGACCTGCGGCAGGCGCCGAAGGTCTACCAGGTGCTCCTGGACGACCGCGGCGAGCCGAAGAGGATGGAGGCCTTCTTTTTCGGCAGCCATCCGCGCCTCTCCGAGCGGGTCGAGGATACGAGGAAGTACCTCGCGGCTCACCCGGTGACGCCCGTGGCGACTGCCGCCCTGCGGAGCTCTCCGGACGAGCCAGCGGAGGACGCCGAGGCCTTCGCCCGCCTCCTGCGGCCCGTGATCCGCGACGACGCCCGGCTGAACCTCGACCTCGGCCGTCTCAGGATCGCGGAGGGCGAGATCGAGCGGGCGCGGGCGCTGATGCCCGAAGATCCCGAGACCCGTTTTCTTCAGGGGCGCTTGCGGCTCGCCCAGGCCGCCGCGGGCGCGGATCCCGCGAGCCAGCGGCGCCTCCGCCGGCAGGCCGAGGACGCCTTCCTCCAGTCCATCGAGCTCGATCCCCGGCGTGCCGCCCCGCACCGCGAGCTGGGTCTCCTGCTCTACGAGCGCCACCAACTCGCCGACGCCTGCGTCCAACTCCGCCGCTACGCCGAGCTCGCCCCCGACGCCGACGACCTGGATCACGTCGAGGATCGCATCGAGGACCTGCAGAGGGACGGGCACTGCCGGTAGTGGGCGCGTGGGGCTCCTGCGGTAGAGTCTCCCTGCCTTGAGCCAATCCAGATCCAGGAGATCCTGATGCGCAGATTGTCCCTCGTCCTTGTTCTATTCGCCCTCGCGGCTCCGGCCGTGACCGTGGCAGCCACGGAGCCCCATCCGTTCACCGTTCACGACCTGCTCGCCATGGAGCGGATCAGCGATCCGGAGCCGTCGCCCCAGGGCGACAAGGTGGCCTTCGAGCTCCGCACCACGGACCTCGAAGCCAACAAGGGGCGGTTCGACCTGTGGCTGGTCAACACGGACGGCACCGGCCTCACCCGCCTGACCTCCGACCCGGCGGCGGACAACAACCCGCGCTGGTCGCCGGACGGCAAGAGCCTCTACTTCCTTTCCACCCGGTCCGGATCGAGCCAGGTCTGGCGTCTGCCCATCGGCGGCGGCGATCCGGTCCAGATCACCCGGCTGCCGCTCGACGTGTCGAACCTCACGGTCTCGCCCGACGGCTCGCGGCTCGCCTTCAGCCTCGACGTCTTTATCGACTGCCCGACCCTGGCCTGCACCAAGGAGCGGGTGGACGCCCAGGCGAAGAAGAAGGCGAGCGGCAAGCTCTACCAGGGCGGGGCGGGCTTTTTCCGTCATTGGGACACCTGGAGCGAGGGCCAGCGCTCCCACCTGTTCGTCCTGCCGTTGGCCGGGGGGGAGCCGGTGGACGTCTCCAAGGGGCTGAACGCCGACACCCCCTCCAAGCCCTTCGGCGGCACGGAGGAGTACGCCTTCTCCCCCGACGGCCGCACGATCGTCTTCGCCGCCCGCAACGTGGGAGCGCAGGAGCCCTGGTCCACCAATCTCGACCTCTTTCTGGCGCCGGTGGACGGCTCGCAGCCGCCGCGCAACCTGACGGCGGCCAATGCCGCCACGGACAACCTGCCGGCCTTCTCGCCGGACGGCAAGACGCTGGCCTGGCTCGCCATGGCCCGCCCGGGCTTCGAGGCCGACCGGCTGCGGATCAAGCTGATGGACCTCGCGAGCGGGCGCCAGCGGACGCTGGCCGAAGCGTGGGACCGCTCGCCCGACGGGCTCCAATTCTCCCCCGACGGCCGCACGCTCTACACCACCGCCGAGGACACCGGCGAGGCGCCGCTCTTCGCCATCGACGTGGCGACCGGCAAGGTGACCAAGCTGGCCGCCCAGGGCCACGTCCGCGCTCCCAAGCTGGCCGGCGACCGCATCGTCTTCGGCCGCGACGACCTGCGCTCGCCGGTGGAGCTCTACACGGTGCGCCGCGACGGCACGGGCAGCCGCCAAATCACTCAGATCACCCACGTCAACGCCGGCCGCGTGGCGGCGGCGCAGATGGGCGAGCCCGAGCAGTTCTCCTTCAAGGGCGCGGCGGGCGACACCGTCTACGGCTGGATCGTCAAACCCGCGGGCTTCGAGCCGGGGAAAAGATATCCGCTGGCCTTCCTCATCCACGGCGGCCCGCAGGGTTCCTTCGACAACGAATTTCACTACCGCTGGAACGCTCAACCCTACGCCGGCGCCGGCTACGGCGTGGTGATGATCGACTTCCACGGCTCGACCGGCTACGGCCAGGCCTTCACCGACGCCATCCGCATGGACTGGGGGGACAAGCCGCTGATCGACCTGCAGAAGGGGCTGGAGGCGGCCGTGGCCCGCTACCCATGGATCGACGGCGACCGGACGTGCGCTCTCGGCGCCTCCTACGGCGGCTACATGATCAACTGGATCGCGGGCAACTGGCCGGACCGCTTCCGCTGCCTGGTGGTGCACGACGGCATCTTCGATCAGCGCATGATGTACTACGGCACGGAGGAGCTCTGGTTCCCCGAGTGGGAGAACGGCGGCCCCTACTGGCAGAGCGCCGCCAATTACGAGAAATACAATCCGGCGAACTACGTCGAGCGCTGGAAAACGCCGACGCTGGTGGCTCACGGCGGCCTCGACTACCGCGTGCCGGACAACCAGGGCGTCGCCACCTTCACGACTCTGCAGCGCCGGGGCATCCCCAGCCAGTTCCTCTACTTCCCGGACGAGAACCACTGGGTGCTGAAGCCGGCCAACAGCGTCCTCTGGCACGACACCGTGCTCGCCTGGCTCGACCGCTGGCTGAAGCCCGGACCTCGCTAACTTTCTTCATTTCCACGCACGGGACGGGTGTTCCAACCGACCCCGTGCGTGAGCGCTTTCCCCTCGCAAAACCTGAAAAGACGGCCGCGGAAAGAAAGTTGAGAATTCTTGTCCCGAAAAGGGGCTCAGCGGAAACGATGACTTTAGAGGCGAAATGGTTCAGGTGTCCCGGACACCCGGATTTAAGAGGGTGCTGCCGGCTGAGCCGTCGCCGGTCTTGAAGGAGGACGAGTCATGCTTCCCGTCGTTGCCATGCCGATGCCCGGTGCCCTGCGGTTGCGAGGCCTGCACTCCCTGATCGAGGAGAACGGCTCCTGCGGTCTGATCTACGACCTGGAGCGGGCGGCGGTGGTGGAGGTACCGGAAGAGCTGCGGCCCTACATCGCGTCGGCTCTGGAGACGGGGGACCTCGACGAGTGCGCCCTGGGATGGCTGGCCAGCGAGGACCTCCTGACCAGCGAAGGGGGAGCGGGATGGAACGACCTGGCCGAGAGGGCGAACGCGCAGGAGCTGACCGGCGGCTGGAGCCTGGGGACGATCTACCGGGTGGACGACGAATTCCACGCCCGCATCGAGCAGGCGCGGGAGGAGTCGGCCCTGGAGATCATCCGGTTCGTGCTGCCCCAGAGCGCCGGCGCCGGCCGCGTCAAGCTTCACCTGAGCTGGGGTGGCGGGCTGCCGGCCCGCGGCGCGCTCGAGCGGATCGTGGTCGCGGCCTCCCGTCAGGCCGCGCTCCTGCACCAGGAGATCGCTTTCGAGCTGACTCTCGGCGCCCGGAAGGTGACGCCGGCGGTGGCCAGCCTCCTCGCCGGGCTCGGCGTCCGGGTGAGGCTGCTCTGCGGCAGTTTTCCGGCGCGGATCGAGCCGGCGCGCACCGGAGACTTCCATGCCGGGCGCCGGCTTCGTGCCTGGACCGCCGAGCCGGCGGTGCGCCTGCTGCTGGACCGGCTGCACGGGCGGCTGACCGTACACTGCGTGCTGGATCAGGGCCGGCTCCTCGACGCCTGGGAGTGGGCCAAACGGACGGGCGTCCGCCACCTGGATGCCACGGTCCTGGAGGATTCCGCGGTGGGCCAGGCCGCCGGGCGAGGCCGATTGCGCGAGGTTCGCGAGGACCTGATGAAGGTGTGCGACGAGATGGCCGACGCTCTCACCAACCAGTGGCTGCCGGTCGATTTCAAGTCTTTGACCCGGATCGTCGACCGTCTGATGCACAGCGAGCCCATCGGCTCGCTGTCCGGCGAGAGCTCCAGCTTCGGAGGTCTGATGCCCGTGGCGGACATCTATCCACGCTCTTTCCTGGACCGGGTGGACCTGCGGCCGGCTCCGAGCTCCTGGGGCGGCGAAGACGGCGATGTCTCCGGCGATGCCGAGCTCCCCTGCCGCGGGTGTTGGGCCCGTCACGTGTGCAGTCACAGCACCTACGTGACTCCGCCCCAGGATGGGGAGGACCTTCGCGGGCCCTCGGAAGAGCGTTGCGGGCTCTGGCGGGCGGAGGTCGAGACGGCCCTCCGCTTCTACCACCGTCTGGCCCATGCGGACCCGTTGCAGGTCCGCCGGTTCTTCGAGGATTCGTCTCGCGAACCCGGTCCCGCGCTGGTCCGCAGCGAGGACCTCGACCATTTGAGGATGCCGTTCTGAGGCCTGCCGCGAAGGCCCCGGCATTCCCGACCCTCTCTCCCCTCGGGTAGAGGCGCGCTTCCTTCGGAGTGTTCCTCTACCCACCCTTTTTGCCGCTTCCGCCTGGCGCCCTCGGGCGTGGATCGTGCACGACCGGTCACCGACCATGCCTTCCAACTCCTGGCAACGATTTCGTTACACCCTCTGGGCGCCGCACTACGACCGGATCACGCACTTCCACGCCGAGCGCCGCCGCTCGATCGGCCTGCTGGCCCTGTGCCCCGGCGAGCGGCTGGTGATCATTGGCTGTGGCACGGGAGCGGACTTGCCGTTCATCCCCCCGGAGATCGAAGTGCTGGCGACCGACCTGACTCCTGCCATGCTGCGCCAGGCAAGAGCCCACGCGCGCCCCGGCATCGAGTTTCGGGCCATGGACGGCATGGCGCTCGACCTGCCGGACGGCGCCTTCGACGCCGCCATCCTCCACATGGTCCTGGAGGTCATCCCGGACCCCGTTCGCTGCCTGCGCGAAGCAGCCCGCGTGTTGCGCCCGGGCGGGCGGCTGGCGGTGTTCGACAAGTTCCTGCCTGACGGCTCGCGGCCGGGTCTGCTGCGGCGGACCGGCCTGGCCCTCCTCGACCTCGTCTTCACCAGCACCAACCGGCGCATGGGAGAGATCCTCGTCCGCTCTGGAGCGCCGCTCGCGGTGGAGCACGACGAGCCCGCGGTGAGCTCCTACCGGCACCTGGTGCTGCGCCGCACCGAGGCCGGTTTGACGGCCCCGCAGCCGCTTGAGAAGATCGGGGCCGCAGACTGTCGCGGCGATGTCGCGCCTCGTCCGGCGGGCCTTGAGACGTGAGGTAGAGCCATCGCATCCACCATGCTTCGCTTCGTCGTAGCCCTTCAAGCCGAGGCCCGTGCGCTGGTGGAGCGGTTCGCGATGGAGCCGGCCGCCGAGAGCCCGTTCTCCGTCTATCGCGGCAAAGATGCCTGGCTGATCGTTTCCGGTCTGGGCAAAGCGGCCTCCGCGGCGGCGACCGCGTACCTCCACGTCGTCTCCGGCGGCGAGATGGGCCGCGCCTGGCTCAACGTCGGCCTCGGCGGGCACAGCGCGCGGCCCGTGGGCGAAGGCGTCATCGCCCACAAGATCTCCGACGGCGCGAGCGGCGCCTCCTGGTATCCCCAACTCGTGGTGGACAGTCCGCGGCCCACGGTGCCGGTGCTCACCCTGGAGCGGGTGGAGGAGGAGTACTCGCTGCCGTGGTTGTACGACGGCGAGGCGGCGGGTTTTTTCCCCACGGCCTGCCGGTTCTCCGTCGCCGAGCTCGTGCACTGCTTCAAGGTGGTCTCCGACAACGCCGACGCGACCCTTTCGCGGCGGATGTCCAGCACCTTCCTCGAGCACCTGATCGCCCGCAACCTCGGCGACCTGGAAGCCTTCGCCCGCGACCTCGCCGCCCTGGCAGGCGAGCTCGCGCGGCTCTCCGCCATCCCTGTCCGCCTGCCTGCGCCCGAAGGAAGAGCCGCCGATGATCTACGTTGAAGAAGAGGTCCTGGATCATCCGCGGACGTTGTCGATCCAGAACCGGTTTCCGGACGCCGAGGTAATCCCCTGCGCCCGTTACGGCGAGATCTTCAACCGCCGGGCCCAGCACTTCCGGCTACAGAAGCGGCGCCCGTCGTTGATCCTGGCGAAGAAGCACCGCAACTTCGTTCACGAGGCGCCGCCCGGCTTCGGTCTCCCGGGTACGAGCAGCTTCCTCTTCGAGCCCATGCTCAACTGCATCTACGACTGCCGCTACTGCTACCTCCAAGGGACGTTCCGGTCGGCTCACTACGTGGTGTTCGTCAACTACGAGGACTACCAGTGGGCGATGGAGGAGAAGATCCGGGCGCTGCCGGGCGAGGCGCTGTGTTTCTTCTCCGGCTACCACTGCGACAGCCTGGCCCTGGAGCCGGTGACGCGGCTCGCCGCGAGCTTCGTGCCCTTTTTTGCCCGCTTCCCCCAGGCCACCCTGGAGCTGCGCACCAAGAGCACGCAGATCAAATCGCTGCTCGAGTTGGAGGCGTCGCCCAACGTGGTGGTGGCTTTCAGCTTCACCCCCGAGGAGGTGCAGGCGGCTCACGAGCACGAGACGCCGTCGGTCGACCGCCGCATCCGGGCCATGGAGCGGCTCCAGGAACGGGGCTGGCGGCTGGGGCTGCGCTTCGACCCCCTGATCTACGTCGCGGGCTACCGCGAGCAGTACCGCCGCCTCTATGACCAGGTGTTCGGCGCCGTGCGGATCGACAGTCTCCACTCGGTGAGCGTCGGCCCGTTCCGGTTGTCGGGGGACGCCTTCAAGGCCATGGTCCGCCTCTATCCCGAGGATGCCCTGTTCGCCGGTCCCCTCGCCGAGGAGAACGGCACCGTGGCCTACCAGCGCGCGCTGGAGGAGGAGATGGTGCAGTTCTGCACCGCGGAGCTGCTGCGCCGCGTGCCGCAGGCGATCCTCTTCCCGAGCCTGAGCGTGGCGCCGGCCATGCCGGCCCACCCGGCTGCCGAGAGCGGACCCCCGGTATGATGAAGAAACCGTGCCGGCGCCCGTTCGTAGGAAGAGGGTGAGGAGGCGCTCTCCGTCCCCGACGGCGGGCACCGGCACGGGTGAAGCGTGCGCGTTTGAAGGGAGACGCGCACACCTACACCTACGTTCGAGGGGGCGGCGTTCTTACCGGTGCTCCGTGGCCGCGTAACCGGTCAGCTCCACGTAGCCACGGCCCCGCAGGGGACGGCCCCGCCGGGTCCCGGCGACGTCCACCGCTCCCTCCCAGTAGCGGAAGGAGACGTCCAGCTCCTGGTCCGCGAGCGCCGGCCGGATCTCGAGGTCCATCTCTTCGGCTGGGATTTGAACGTGCCAGAACGCTGGATAGCGGGCACCGCTCCGTGGGCTACTCCACTCCCCGGAGCCGACGATCTGGAAATCGGGAAGCGCGAGATGCCGCGCTTCGCCGTCGGGCGATACGACGGTGCCGCTGCTCGCCGGATCGGCCGAGCCGTCCTTGTGGCGCAGGCGATAGAGCATCAGGTCCGAGCCGTCGGAGAGCTGGAGGGCGAACCAGTCCCAACCGACCTGGTCGCGGCCGAGCGAGCTGGTGCTCCACTCGCGATCCATCCAGGCGAGGCCGCTGACGGCGAAGCGCTCGCCGCCTACGCGCACGGTGCCGGCCGCGGGCATGCGGGTGAGAGAGTAGTAATAGGATGCGTTGCCGGTCTCCGCGCTTTTCCGCGAGAGGCCGTGGTCTCCCTGGAGCACGGGGGGCTTGCCCGGCTGGAGCACGAGGTCGATGCCGAGGTCGCCCTCGGAGGCCGTGAGGTGCATGTCCCGTCCTCCAGTTTCCTCCGCCGCCCAATCCTTCACCCATACCCGGAACGGCTCGGCACGGGCGCCGGCAAGGCCGATCGCGCCGCGGCTCCAGCGCTCGAAGGAGTGAAACCGCCCCCGCCCGAGGTCGGAGACCGTGAAATGAGCGAGCCAGGCTTGGCGCGTCGCCCAGGCGGACTCCCGGGCCGGCATCTCCGGCGCCAGGGCTGAGCGGAAGAACGTGAGCTGAAACCCGAAGCGCCGTCCCGCCGCGGTCTCCAGGTTCCCCGTGTAGTACCACCACTCCGTGCGGAAATCCGGATGCGGCCCATGATCGGCCGGAAAGTGAAACTCCCGCGGCGCGATGGCGCGGGCATAGCCCGCGTCGTTCCCGCTGCGAAGGGTATCGGCGATGGAGAGGGAGGCCTTGGGATCGAGGGGAGGCTCGGGGCGGGCGAGGAGGTAGAGGCTCCCCGCGGCGGCGAGCCCGAGGGCGAGGACGATGAAAACGCGCCGCACCGTCACAATCACTCCTCGCGCAACGCCACTGCCGGCGACGTCCGCGCCATCCTGAACGCCGGGTAAAGGCCTGCGAGCAACGCGGCGGCGAGGGCGAGCGCCAGCGCTTCGAGCAGGATCTGGGGACCGACCTCCATGCGGATCGTCCAGCCGAAGGAGCGGCGGTTGACGACGTAGATCATGATCGCCGCGAGCGTCAGGCCCACGGGCAGGGAGAGGAGGCCGGCGGCGAGCCCCATCAGCCCCGTCTGGGTGGTGACGAGCTGCCAGACCTGGCCGGGCGTCATGCCGTTCGCCCGCAGCACGCCGAGCTCCCGGGCCCGTTCGAGCTGGAGGGCCATCAGCGACGACAGGACGCCGATGAAGGCCACGAAGCCCGCCAGCAGGCGCAGCACGCTGGTGATGAGGAAGGTGCGGTCGAAGACCTCCAGCGAGATCTTCTTGAGCGAGCGGTTGGACTGGATGGCGAGCCCCTGCTCCGCGCCGATCGCCGTTCGCAGCCGCTCGACGACCCGGTCGGGGTCCGCTCCCGGCCGCAGGTAAAGGGAGAAGCCCGAGAGCGCAGGATCGTTCCACCAGAGCAGGTAGGTGCGCCGGCTCATCAGCACGATGCCGCGGTCCGACGCATAGTCGTAGTAGACGCCGGCCACGGCGAAGTCCCGGTCTCCGTGGTCGGTGCGCAGCCGGATCGTCCCTCCGCGGCCGGTGCCGGTGCGGTGGGCGAAGGGCTCGGAGACGAGCACGGCGTCGCCGTTCTGAAAGGCGGGCCAGGCTTGGCCGGGCTGCCCGTCCTTGAGCTCGAAAGTGCGGCGGATCCCAGCCTCCGTCGTGCCGATCGCCACCAGGCGCACGGGGCCGGAGGCCGAGGGGATCTCCACCCGCCGGATGGAATTGACCTGCGCGACGCCCGCCAGCGCCGCAGCCCGGCGTGCCACCTCCGGGTCGATCGCCGCGCCCCGGAAGCCTCCGGCCCGGGTGGGCGCGGCGACGAAGACGTCGGCCTGGAGCGACATTTCCAGCCAGCGCACCACCGTCTGCCGGAAGCTGGCGATCATCACTCCCACTCCCACCGTCACCGAGACCGCGACGACCAGGGCCGCGATGGCGACGGCGGTGCGCGAGAGCGAGGCCACGACGCCGTTGGCCGCCATCTTCCCCAGCACGCCGAAAGCGGCGCCCAAAGGGCGGCGCAGCAGGCGCATGAGGCCTACAGTCGCAACGGGAGCCAGCAACGCGCAGCCGAGGATCACGGCGAAGAGCCCGGCGAAGCTCACCGTCAGCAGCTCGCCCGGGAGAGCCAGCAGCCCGCCGCCCACCAGGAGGAGGAAGACGCCGAGGGCGCTCGCCCGCGGCAGCGCCCGGCGCAGTCGAGTTTCCAGGTCCGAGCGGCTGAGCACCGCCCGGGGAGGCGCCTGGGTGGCTTCGAGAGCGGGGACGAGCGCCGCGAGGAGGGTCGCGCCGAGGCCGATGGCCGCCCCTTCCAGCAGCGTCGTAAGGGGCACCGTCAGCTCGCGGACGGAGACCACGAAGTAAAGGTCGTTGATCGTCTGCGTCACCAGCCGCACCAGCCCGCGCCCGAGAAGCACGCCGGCGCCGAGGCCTGCGGCGGTGCCCAGCAGGGCCACCACCAGCGCTTCGCCCAGCACCAGAGCGAAGATCTCCTGCCGGGTCACCCCCAGGGCCCGCAGGGTGCCGATCAGCCCCCGGCGCTGCACCACCGAGAAGGTGATGGTGTTGTAGATGAGGAAGAGGCCGCAGACCAGGGCCAGGAGCGACAGGGCGGTGAGGTTGAGCCGGAAAGAGCGCGTCATCTCCTCCGTCGTCCGGGTCCGCCCGCCGGCGGCGAGGATCTGGGCGTTGGCGGGGAGCACCGCGGCGGCGCGGGCGAGGAGGCGCCGGCCCTCGGCTCCCTCGGGACCGTCGGGAACAATCAGGTCGATGCGGTCCAGCTTCCCCACCCGGCCGAGCAGCTCCTGGGCCGCGGCGACGTCCATCACCAGCAGATCGGCCACGGCGCGGCGGGTGCTCTCATCCGCCGGCTCCAGGGTGCCCGCGAGCTCGATCCGCCGCTCGCTGCCCGCCGCCCGCACGGTGAGCGAGTCCCCCGTCC
>JBAPYB010000336.1:0-14327 GCA_049284515.1 Thermoanaerobaculia bacterium | reverse complement strand
GTTGTGTAATTTCCGAGAGAAGAACTTAGCGCGCTGGCGCGCGAACCATAAGACCTCTGTTTTCTGACAGTTGTGTAATTTCCGAGAGAAAGGTTTAGCCGAGCTGGGACGAAGGGCCTCCCAGGCGGAGAAACTCCTCAGGACCGTGAGGCCCCCGGTCTCCGCCGTGATCCATACCTTGCCCGATGGCTACCAGTTGAGACATCCCCTTACCGTCCTCATTCAGCCGGACGGCAAGGAGTTCGTCGCAAGCCTTCCGGACGTTCCCCTGGAGTCGGTCGGGCGGACCCGTGACGAGGCGGCGCACTTATTACGGGCTCTCATTGCCTCGACCGTCGGTCGGTTGGAGCAACAGGAAAGATTGACCGACGAGGAGAGAGGACAGCTCGACGTCCTCCTGACCCTGATTGAAACGCCCTGAGCTGGCTGATGAAGGGACCACGAGCGTGTCAATCGTTGTGACCGGCGAACAAGGGGTTGACCTTGATCTCGTCCGCAGATCGGGGTTCCGGATCGTGCGGCACGGAGGGCCGGAGCTCGTGCGGGATTTCTTTCGCCTTTGGGACGATGACCCCACTTCCGAGGCAACGTATCTCGTTTTATGGGGCGACGTGGAACCCGACGATCTCGTGAATCCCGCGCAGCTTAACCGGGCTCTGGCCTACCTCGTGCGGCGGGAGGGCGGTCGCCTCTTCATTCCCCGGAGCGCCTGGAGAGAGCTTGACTATCAGAAAGTCTTCATCCTAGACCATGATCTTGGCGTCTCCATCTTGGCCGATCCCTTCCCGTGAGAACTTATGAGCCGAAAAAAGAGCCACCATAGCCTCGCCTCTCCTCCTGCCTTATGCTAGGATAGCGTGCAAATCCGAAGCGTAAGGAGGGCTCCATGTCCCTGCGCAAGCTCGCCCCGGCTCTTATCGCTCTGCTGCTGGCCGCCGCCGTGCCCGCCTTCTCTAATCAGGCTCAAGGCCGCGTGTGCGTCTGGAGCTGCCAGTGCAGCCCGAACGGCGTCTGCGCCTACTGGTTCGCCCCCCTGCTTTCGAGCTGCCCGGTCACGCAGTGCACACGCGCGGGCGGATCGCCGAGCGGCACCCCGTGCACCCCGCCGGCCCCGGACATCCCGGGCGTCTGCCAGGCTCCGCCGCCGCAGCCGGCCAGCGAGGCGACCGCGAGCTCTCTGGGGAACCTGGCGCACCTGGTCGCTGGCGGGGGCTCACACTTTGATCCGCCACACCCACCCCTCCGGCCCCGGCAACCGTAAGAACAACGTCCGGACCGGGCTCCGTACCCAGGCGATTACCACTCCCCGCCGCTCCCGGATGCGCTCGATCCCACCGTCGCGACGCCGGACCCAGCGCAGGCGCAGCATCGCGAGGTCATCCCGGGCCGCGGCGGCGATCTCCCGCTCCCGACCTGAAGCCGCCGTCTGCGCCAACTCCCAGGCGTCATCCACGTGGTACAGGAGGCCCGCCGGAGCGTAGCGCGCGGCGTGAGCGGCGAAACATTCCTTCCAACGCGCCGCCAGGGCGGCGCGGAGACGGGGGAGGAGATGGGCGGCGGCGGCGCGGCGCTTGGATTCGAGGCCGCGCCGGGCCCGCTCCAGCGCTTCGGGGTCCATTCCCTCCGGCCCTGGTCCCCGGCCGGTGAGGCCGGCGGCGAGCGCGCGCTGCAGGTCAGCGAGAGCCATTACAGCCAGCGAGGATCTTCCGGGCCCGCGCCACCTCGGCCAGGAGATCGTCGAAGGGAGGCAGGTCGTCGTCCCGCTCGATGATCACCACCCGCACCGGCGTCCGGGCGACGAGCCACTCCAGCAGCGCCCAGGACTCCTCCGGCACCGGCCGGGTGTGCGAATCCACGTACTGGCCGTCGTGGACGACGCCGCCGGCCAGGTGCACCTCGCCCACCCGCTCCAGGGGGAGGCTCTCCAGATAGGCGATCGGATCGTACTCATGATTGCGGGCGTTCGCGTGGACGTTCTCCAGATCCAGGAGAAGACCGGCGTCCGCCTCCTCGACCACGGCGCGCACGAAGTCCGCCTCGCTCATCTCGGCTCCCGGCAGGGCGAAGGAATAGGCGATGTTCTCCAGCAGGATGGGCAGCCCGGGCAGGGCGCGCTTGAGCTCCGCCACGTTGCGGGCCACCGTGGCGACCGCCTCGCGCGTGAACGGGAGCGGCGTGAGGTGGCCGATCTCGAGGCCACCCGCGCGAGTGAAGGCGATGTGCTCCGAGAACCAGGGGGGCGAGACCGCCGCGGCCACCCGCGCGGTGTGGCGCACCCGTTCCGGATCGAGCCCCTCGGCGCTCCCCAGCGACAAGCCGATGCCATGGAGGAGCACCGGCACGGCGTCGCGGATCAGGCCGAGATCGCGCACCGCCGCCGGTCCCGCCACGTCCTCGGGGATGCATTCGACGGCCCCCAGAGCCTCGCGATGGCGGATCACCTCCCACCGCCAGGCCGGCCGGAAGCTCACGCCCGCGCCGAGGAACGGCAGGTCAGCCACCGCACCCGCCACATCCGCCGCCCCCACTGCAACCCCCGCCGCCCCCGCAGCCGCTGCTGCCACCGCAACTGCTGCCGCCGCCTCCGCTGCCGCAACCGCTCTCCCCACCGTAACCGCCTTCTCCGCCGGAGCGTTGGCGCGGCGGTGGGACCAGGGCCGTCTGGAGAGAGGCGAGCATCGGCAAGAAACCGATGCCGAAGATTCCCGCCACCAGGGTCAGCTCACCGAAGCTCTGGCGCCGGCCGTCGGACAGCATGATCGCCAAACCCTCGTGCGACCTCTTGAGCCATGCGAGATAGCGATCCCCCGCCGCCGTCCGCAGGGGAGGTCGCATCAACCGGATGGACACCCCCACCGAGACGATCAGGAGCAGGATCAGAAACTGTACGTTGCTGCGTCCGCGGGAGATCGCCACGAGCAGCTTGGCGGCGCCGAGGCCGGTCACCAGCAGGAACGCCGCGAGGCCCAGGAGCCGATATCCCCGCTTCTGCTCGGGCCCTGGGATCAGCCCCACGCCTTCGAGCTCCCGGCCGAGCGGCTCGAGACGCGGGCGCAGATGCTCGACCCCGCGGGCCAGCGCCTCGCGAGCCCTGATCCCCCCATCGGCCGAGGCCGCCGTGACGGTTTGGAGCACTTCCTCCTCCAGCGCGGGGAGGCGGGACCTGTCCTGGAGCGGCTCGGCGGGCAGCCGCAACATGGAGCCGTCCGGAATGAGGAATCCCTCCGCCACGAGCCGGCCGAGGACCGTGCGGGCCACCTCCTCGGGGCCGCCCCTCAGCAAGGCGATGGCGTGAGCATCCTCCTCTCGGGGATAGATCCCCGGGCTCCAACGCGCCCCGGCGGGCGACTCGGAGGCCCGATTCCACAGGACGCGGAGCAGCCAGGCGAGGAAGAAGACGCCGAGCCCATAAACGAGATAGAACGCCAGAAACTCCGGCCCCCGCATGTCCAGCGGATTCGTCATCGCGCCCTCTCCTCCACCTGCCGGGAGAGGTCGGCCAGGAGATCGAGGTACGCGGCGTAGAGCCGGCGCACCTCCTCGTCCTCCGGCCGCCGGTCGACCCGGCGGAGCCCGGCGAAGGGCTCCATCCGCTCCGCCGGGATCCCCATTTCTCTTGCCGCCAGGCGCAGCAACTCCGGCCGGTCCGCGGGCACGGCCACGCCGTCCAGGCGGAGCAGGGTCTCCAGGGTGACGGCGATTTTGGGGAGGCTCGCCATGAGCCCACGCCAGAGGGCGTCCGGATCGCCGCTCCGCTCCACGGCCCGCAGGCGCAGGCGGAGCTCGGTGTTCTTGATCTCCTGCCGGGCCCGCAGGCGCAGATCCTCCGGCGTCACGGCGATCCCCGCCAGATGGACATCCCCCCAGAGCACCCGGTGGCTCTCCTGCATGTCGAGGATCTTGCCGGGGAACAGGCGCGCCGAGGCCCGCAGGTCCTCGGGGGTGACGAGGAAGGGGGTCACCCGGGATTCGCGCAGCGCGCGGGTGATGGCCGGAGAGAGGGGCAGGAGGCGCTCCAGCCCGGCCTGCGCCAGCACGATCAGGACGTTGATGTCCGAGACGCCGGGCGTGTACCGTCCCTTCGCCAGGCCGCCATACAGAGCGACCCCCAGCAGGTTCGGCCCCGCGGCCTCCCGAAGCTGGGCCACCAGCCCTTCGAGCGCCTTCTCGGCCTCCGATCGCGGCTCCATGAGGATCCCCCTCGCTCTGTTCTGTGCGTTCTCCGCGAGAAGATCTTAGCGCGAGCGTGAGACAGCCGTGTGACAGCGACTACGGATTTAGGACGCCTCTTGAGCGGGCTGAGGCGCGACAGCGCTGGAAGCGAAACGGCTGGCACCTCGTTGCGGCTGTCCCTTGACAAGAAGCCGAAAGCCCTTTACCGTACAAAGTGCTTTCTGCTACGACTTGTCTGAGTCGCTGGCCGTGGAGGCTCTGGATGAACGTCTCGCCGAGGAAGCGTCGGATCTTCAAAGGCTTCGTAGTATTGGCGACGTTGGGTGTTCTCGGGGTTGGGGCATTATTGGGATCGCTCTGGCTGGAGCACAGGACCGAGGTCACACTCCCGACTCCCACGGGGCCATTCGCGGTCGGCCGCTCGATCGAGGATTGGACCGACGCTGCGACTTTGGACACGCTGGCGCCGATGCCGGGAACGAAGCGCGAGCTCCTGGTCTGGATCTGGTACCCATCGGCGGCGGGGCCATCAGCGGCGATGCTGGATGACTACGTGCCGGCTCAGTTGCGGGCGAAGGCTGGTGATGGGGGCGGTGGGCTGTGGAGACTGCTGACCCGAGATCTGTCGAAGGTCCATGAGCACAGTACCCGTGACGCCGGTGTGTCACCGCAGCAGCGATCGTACCCTGTGGTGATCATGAGGGCGGGGGCGTCTGCAGAGGTGCTCAATTACTCGACCCTCGCCGAGGACCTGGCCAGTCACGGGTACGTCGTCGTGGGCTTCGATGCACCCTATCGCACTGGACGCGTCGTGTTCCCTGACGGCCGGGTGATGAGCAGGACGTCGGAGAACAATCCGGAGCTCTGCCTGGGCCGGGGGCAGGCCTACCAGGAACGTTGCGTGGACAGAGTACTGACCGCGTGGACCGCCGACATCGCGTTCGTGCTTGATCGGCTGGAGCGGTTGAACAGCTCGGACTCATCCGGCAGGTTCACGGGACGGCTCGACATGGCTCGGGTGGGAGTCTTTGGTCACTCCCTGGGTGGGGCGACGGCCGCACAATTCTGCCACGACGATTCCAGGTGCAAGGCCGGGATCGACGTGGACGGTGCGCCACACGGCAGTGTCATTCAGGCAGGCCTCCATCAGCCGTTCATGTTCCTGCTGAGCGACCATGGCCATTCGTCCGACCCGGACAGCCGCCGGATCAGGGCTGACATCCAATCCATTTATGATCGTCTGCCTCCAGAGGGAAGGCTACGCATCATGATCCGTGGCGCAAACCATTTTACCTTCAGTGACGACGGAGCGCTGTTGAAGAGCCATATCGTGCGGGGGGCGCTCCGTACATTGGGTATGCTCGGCATCGACGGACGTCGCCAGCTTGCCGTTACGGCGTACTGCGTACACAGCTTTTTCGACGCATACCTCAAGAGGACAAGCGTTTCGCGGCTCAAGATTTCATCTCCGCTTTACCCCGAGATCCGCGAAGACGTTCCGGAGAGCCAAGCTCCGGGTTTTTCCGCCGGGACCTCCTTGGGCGTCGCTGCTAACGTTATGACGGCACAGCAGTCGTCGCGATCTAGAAGGTACCGACCACGACTTTCTGCAGACTGCCCTTGAGCTTTTGCGCTGCCGAACCCGGGTCTTTGGCTTTCAGCACGACCTGAATCCGGAGAGGCTCATCTACCTTCAGACGATTCGCGCTGCGCATTTCCTTGAGCGCGGGGGATAGAGGCACAGCGAAAGTGATAGGCCCTTCAGCATGGTGATGGAAGCCGAAGCCGAAGAACACGAAAGAGCCGGCGAAGTATGGGCTCTCGGGCTCGACGTCTGCCGCTCCGCCGGGGGCATTGACGAAAACGTCCAAGAGGACGTTCCGCGGGTCCGCCGGCGGGTCGACGGTGATCCGCGCGAACAGGGTCGGGCCGGTGTCCGTGCTCGCCGCCTGGACCAGGTCGGGCGGGACCTTGACGACGCTGGTGGCCCGTTGCGACAAGGCGAGCGCGGCGCTCTCGATGGCAGCGGGAAACCTTTTGCCGCTCATGGAGACGGCGAGCTCCGTGGGCTTCTCCTGCACCACCTCCTCCCCGGAGCCGGGCTGGTAGTCGTACTCGAACCGGCTCATCCTGGCATACTCACCGGCTTTGTTCTGGCTGACGGGTTTGCCTTCTTGATCGATGTAGAAGTTGAACTCCTCGCTCGACCAGGCCTCCAGATCGGCACCGGTCGGCAGGGCCTTCAGGCCCTGTGCCTGCTGCTTGCGGGTCCAGACATCCCACCACCGGTCGATATTTGCGTGATGCACGAAGAAGAGGGGGTCGATCGGCGAGAGATGGTTCCACATCAAACCGCCCACGTTTTGATGGACGTTGTCGTGCGGCTCGACCTCGAGGATTTGTTCGCCCATCATCCCTTTGCTGTGGTAGGGCGCTTTGTCACTGGCAAACTCGAGAAAAGTTCTCGCTGTGAGCGCCGCAAAGAGGGTCGAACGACGAACCGCTTTTTGGGTTCTGCGATCGAAGTCGGGCTTCGCCGGGGTCAGCGTGCGCGGATGATGGGTGGCGATAAAGACCTGGGGCAAGAAGGTCAAGAAGTCGTCCAAAGATTCGTAGGTGCGCAGCTTGAGCTGCTTGAGTTGCGCGGCCGAGAGCGATTTCCAGAACGAGCTGATCGGATCGGTAAACTTCGTCTTCAGCTCGGCGACATCCGTGATGTAGGCGGAATTCATCGGGTCGAGCACGTCTTCAAAGAACGAAGCCGGAATCCGCGGATCCGCCGTCCAGTCCCAATAAGGCAGAGCGAAATCCTGATCTTTACTCAATTCGCGGCAGGTTTTCTCGAACCAGCCGAGATAGCCACGGTGCCAGACCAGGAACCACCAGTTGCTGTGGGGGCAGTCGAGCAAATGGATGAAGGCATTGCGATACCAGTTGCGCGGATCCGTCGGTGGCAACTTGAGCATCGCTTTGATGGCCTTCTTGTAACTCTCGAGAGCCTGCTTGGCTCCCGGATCCGCAAGGCTCAACCGATGATACCTCGCAGGTTTCGGGATAGGCGTTGCGGCCAGCAAACTGCGCGGGAGGGCCGAGGCCAAGGCGATCGTTCCCGTGTTGGCGAGAAAACGTCGGCGCGAGAAGCGATTGGGAGAGAACGTTTCGCTCATCTCTGGGCACCTCACGGCTCGGAAGGCCTGCGTACTGGGCTCTACGCTACGCCTACAGCCTGTCCTCGTCAACGGATGCGCCATCGCGGCGTGACCCGTGGGCCTCACGAGGTGCCTTCGCGAAGTGCCAGTCGTTTCGCAGCTCGATGGCCGCCTTTCGGTAGAGTTGGCCCATGGGGACCCACCAATGGAGCTCGCTCCTCGGGATCATTCTGTGGGCCGCGGCCTGCGCCTGCGCCAGGACATCGCCGGAGGCGCGGGGACCGGGAGATCTCGCCGGCCTCGCTCCCGCGGGCCGGGAGGCCCTGAAGCGCGGCGCATGGCGAACACCCAGACCGAGCAATTCAGCGACGACGGCCGGCTGCTGGTGCCACTGGCGAAGCTGCGGCCGGTGGAGGTGCGGGCGCTGCGCCTGCCCTGAGCTGGCGGAACGGCATCTCTACCCTACCCCCGCCACCGGAGACTTGGAATGGGCTCGAAGCTCTCGGCCGAGGAGGTGTTGTCCAATCTGGAAGCCCGCGCGGCCTTCCTGCGTGAGCAGGCGGATCGCCATCGGCCTCCTGGGAGCCGAAGCGCTCTTCCAGCCAGGGGGCGTCCGTGTGGGGCGCCCACATGACAGCGCCTGTGCTATCATTCTCGCGATGGTGATCGTCTTGGATACCAGTGTCTTCGTGGCAGCCCTCCTGGGCCCATCCGGAGCCAGCCGCTCAGTGCTTCGTTCATGCCTGGAAGGTCGGCTGTTACCCTTGATGGGGACCGCCCTCTTCACGGAATACGAGTCGCTGTTGTCGCGGGATTCTCTCTTCAAGGAATGCCGCCTTGATGCAGGCCAGAGGGATGTCCTCTTCGATGCATTCCTCAGTGTCTGCCGCTGGACGACCATCTACTTTGGCTGGCGTCCCAACCTCAGAGACGAGGCCGACAACCACCTGATCGAGCTTGCCGTTGCCGGAGGAGCCTCGATCATCGTAACCAAGAACGTCCGGGATTTAAGGGGCGCTGAGCTCCAGTTTCCCGGTCTGCGGGTCCTGCGCCCCGAAGACCTTGCGAAGGAGATCTAGATGGCAACCTTGACCATCCGCCTATCCGATGAGAAGCATGAGCGGCTCCGGCAACTGGCCGAGAGGCGCCAGATCAGCATGAACAAGCTGGTCGACGAGCTCTCGACCGTCGCCCTGGCTGAGTTCGATGCCGAGACGCGTTTCCGCGCCCGCGTCGCCCGTGGCTCCCGGGAGGAGGGGCTGAAGTTGCTCGACCTCCTCGACAGGGAGTAGAGAAGCCAGAGAGGCCGGCAAAGAAAGTCAATCTGTCGGCACAATCCCCAACTCCTTCGCCCGCCGGCGCACTTGGTAGGCGTCGTGGGTCTCCTGGGAGCTGAAGCGCTCCTCCAGCCAGGGATCGCCGTAGGTGTGGTAGCCGTTTTCTTCCCAGAAGCCGCGCTGGTCTTCCGAGAGGAGCTCGATGCCGTTGGCCCACTTGGCGCTCTTCCAGGCGTAGAGGTGGGGCACTACCAGGCGCAGGGGGCCGCCGTGGTCGACCAGCAGCGGCTTGCCGTTGTGGGTGTCGGCGAAGAGGGCCCTCTCGGAGAGGAAGTCTTCCAGCGGCAGGTTGGTGGTGTAGCCGCCGTAGCAGTGGACCATGACGTGCGAGGCCTCGGGGTGGACCCGCAGGCCGCGGAGGATCTCGCGGGTGGCGAAGCCCTCCCAGCCGTTGTCCAGGGTGGAGAAACGGGTCACGCAGTGGAAGTCGGCCGTGACGCGGATGCGCGGCAGGGCCTGGAGGTCCTGCCAGGAGAAGGCCTTCTCCCCGTCCACCAAGCCGAAGACGCGGAAGGTCCACTTCTCCCGCTCCACCTGGGGCGTGCGGCCATAGGTGAGGACCGGCCACTTGTTGGTGACGTACTGGCCCGGTGGAACCCGGTCGTCGCCGGTGTGCGGAGCGTCGTTCATGATCTCCTCCCTGGAGAGTAAGGATACATCCGCGCGGCATTTGTGACTGACCTTCTCTCCTTTACACCTCGCCCCCCGTCTGCTACGGTGAATTGGCCATGCGCACGGTCGCCCTCGCCCTCGACCATCCGGCGTCCACCCGGGACCAGCGACGCCCTGCCCACCTGCTGGAACTGATCGGCAACACGCCGCTCGTCGACCTTTCGGAGCTCACGGGCAAGGCGGGAGTGCGGCTCTACGCCAAGGCGGAATTCGCCAATCCGGGGGGCTCGGTGAAGGACCGGCCGGGGCTCTCGATGGTGATGGACGCGCTGCGCCGGGGCCTCTTCACGAACGGCCGGCGGCTGCTCGATGCGACCTCGGGCAACACGGGGATCGCCTACGCCATGATCGGCGCGGCTCTGGGCATCCCGGTGACGCTGGCGCTGCCGGAGAGCGCCAGCCCCGAGCGCAAGCGCATCCTCAAGGCCTACGGCGCCGAGCTGCGCATCACCGATCCGCTGGCGGGCAGCGACGGCGCCATCCTGGAGGCGCGGCGGCTGGTGGCGGAGGAGCCGGAGCGCTGGGCCTATCTCGACCAGTATTCCAACCCAGAGAACTGGCGCGCCCACTACCGCACCACCGGTCCGGAGATCTGGGAGCAGACTTCCGGGGAGATCACCCACTTCGTCACCGGCCTGGGCACCAGCGGCACCTTCATGGGTGTCGGGCGCTTCCTCAAGGAGCAGAGCCCGGCCGTGCGCCTCATCTCCATGGAGCCCGACTCGCCGTTCCACGGCCTCGAGGGGATGAAGCACATGGCCACCGCCATCGTGCCGCCGATCTACGATCTGGCGCTCGCGGACCAGGCGATGGAGATGCCCACGGAGAAGGCCTACGCCATGGTGAAGCGCCTGGCGCGGGAGACGGGGCTGCTGGTGGGGATCTCCTCCGGGGCCAACGTCGCCGCGGCCCTGGAGGTCGCCGCGAATTTGCACCAGGGCACGGTGGTTACGGTGTTGTGCGACGGCGCGGACAAGTATCTGTCCGACCGTTTCTGGGAGGAGCCCTGAAAAAGCCATGTACACGCTGGAGATCACGCCCGGCGATCTGCAAGCGGTCACGGAGCACGCTGCCGCCTCCTATCCGGAGGAGTGCTGCGGCTTCCTGATCGGCCGTTTCGTGGCCGCGACGGGGCTGACGGCGGTCTTGCAGGTCCTGAAGGTGAGCAACGAGCGGCAGGAGAGCCGGCACAATCGGTACCTGATCAGCCCCGAGACCGTTCTCGCCGCCAACAAGGAGGCGCGCGCCCGCGGCCTCGACGTCGTCGGTTACTACCATTCCCACCCGGACCACCCGGCGCGGCCGAGCGAGTTCGACCGCGAGCACGCGTGGCCCGGGTTGTCCTATGTCATCGTTTCCGTGGAGGGCGGCAGGGTGGCGGACACCCGGAGCTGGCGCCTCTCCGACGATCGCGAGCGGTTCGAGGAAGAGGCGATCGAACAGGTGTCTTTCCAGAAGGAGGCGGCAAGTTGAGCGTCACGATCCAGATTCCCACCCCTCTGCGCCGTTTCACCGGCGACCACGGCGACGTCGCTGTCGAGGGCGCGACGGTCGGCGAGGTGATGCAGGACCTCACTCGGCGCCATCCGGCGCTGCAGCGCCATCTGTATACCGATGACGGCGCGCTGCGCAGCTTCGTCAACCTTTTCCTCAACGACGAGGACGTGCGCCACCTCCAGAAGGAGGCCACGCCGATAGCCGCAGGCGATACGCTGTCGATCATCCCGTCGATCGCGGGGGGTGCCGGGGGCGCCGGGGGGACCGAGTTGCCGCAGCTTTCGCCGGCCGAGATCCGCCACTACAGCCGGCACCTCATCATGCCGGAGGTGGGCACCGCCGGGCAGCGCAAGCTCAAGGCGGCGAAGGTGCTGACCATCGGCGCCGGCGGCCTGGGCTCGCCCCTCGGCCTCTACCTGGCCGCGGCGGGCGTCGGCACGCTCGGCCTGGTGGACTTCGACGTCGTCGACGAGAGCAACCTCCACCGCCAGGTGCTCTTCGGCCGCTCCTCCGTGGGCCGGCCGAAGATCCAGGCCGCGACCGAGCGCCTGCGCGACTTGAACCCCCACATCAAGGTCGTCCCCCACGAGGTGCGCCTCGATTCGTCGAACGCCCTGGAGCTGTTCCGGGACTACGACATCGTCGTCGACGGCACGGACAACTTCCCCACCCGCTACCTGGTCAACGACGCCTGCGTGCTGCTGGGCAAGCCGAACGTCTATGGCTCCATCTTCCGCTTCGAGGGGCAGGTCTCGATCTTCTGGGGCGCGCGCGGCCCTTGCTACCGCTGCCTCTTCCCGGAGCCGCCGCCGCCGGGGCTCGTCCCCTCCTGCGCCGAAGGCGGCGTGCTGGGCGTGCTGCCGGGGATCATCGGCTCGCTCCAGGCCAACGAGGTGATCAAGCTGATCGTCGGCGCCGGCGATCCCATGATCGGCCGCCTGCTGCTGTTCGACGCCCTGAAGATGAAGTTCCGCGAGCTCAAGCTGCGCAAGGATCCGAACTGCCCCGTCTGCTCCGACCACCCGACGCAGACCGGGCTCATCGACTACGACCAGTTCTGCGGCATCGAGCCGCACGCCGAAACGGTGGAGGCGGCCTTCGAGATCTCGGCTCCCCAGCTCAAGGCCTGGATGGACGAAGGGCGGCCGTTGACCGTGCTCGACGTGCGCAATCCCCAGGAGTGGGACATCTGCCGCATCGAAGGCTCGACGCTGGTCCCCCTGCCGGAGCTTCAGGACCGGCTGGGCGAGCTCGATCCGGCGTCCACCATCGTCACCCTCTGTCACTCGGGCATGCGCTCGGCCCGGGCCGTCAACTTCCTGCGCCAGATGGGCTACTCGCGCGCCATCAACCTCGCCGGCGGCATCCACGCCTGGAGCCTCCAGGTCGATCCCTCCGTGCCGATGTACTGAACGCCCAGAGGGCGAGGGGATTTTCAGCGGGCTTTCGGGGATAATCCCCGCCATGCGCCAACATGCCCTCTGGATTCCCTTCGCTCTCGCTCTCACCCTGGCCCTCGCTCCGCTTGCCGCCCAGGAGGCCGACGACACAGCGGGCGACGCCTCGAAGACCGCTTCAGGCCCCAAGCACGAAGCGCCCGCGCCCTCCTCCAAGCTCGAAGACAAGCTGGTCACCACGCAGCACAAGGCGGTGATCGGCGGCAAAGAGATCCACTACTCGGCCACGGCCGGCACGTTGATCCTCCGCGACGAGGACGGCAAGCCCCGGGCCTCCATCTACTTCACCTATTACGCCCGGGACGGCGTCACCGACAAGTCGAAGCGGCCGATCACCTATACCTACAACGGCGGCCCCGGCTCGTCCTCCGTCTGGCTCCACGTCGGCGCCTTCGGCCCCAAGCGGGTGAAGACGGACGACGAGGGAATGCCTCTGCCTCCTCCCTACGAGCTCGGAGACAACGGCGAATCGCTCCTCGACATTACGGACCTCGTGTTCATCGATCCCGTGACCACGGGCTACAGCCGGGCCATTCCCTCCACGGACGCCAGGAAGTTCTACGGCGTCAAGGAGGACGCCGATACGATGGCGGACTTCATCCGCCTGTGGACGGTCCGCTTCGGCCGCTGGTCGAGCCCGAAGTTCCTCGCCGGAGAAAGTTACGGCACCACCCGCTCCGCCCGCTTGTCGAGCGTCCTCCAGAGCCGTCACGGCATCTACCTGAACGGCATCGTCCTGCTCTCCTCGATTCTCAACTTCGCGACCGCCCGCTTCGACATCGGCAACGACCTGCCGTATCCTCTGTTCCTTCCCACCTACACGGCGATCGCCTGGTATCACAAGCGGCTGCCCGCGGACCTCGAGGCCGCCGGCGTTGAGAAGGCGACGGCGGAGGCGCGGCGTTTCGCCCTCGGCGAGTACACGCTGGCGCTGGCGAAAGGCAATGGGCTGTCCGCGGACGAGACGAAGGCCATGGCCGGCAAGGTCGCGCGCTACACCGGATTGTCCGTGGACTACGTCGTGCGGGCGAACCTGCGGGTGGAGATCCAGCATTTCGTCAAGGAGCTCCTCCGCGACCAGCGCCTGACGGTGGGCCGCCTCGATGCACGCTTCAAGGGGATGGACCGCGACGTCAACGGCGCCACGGCCGAGTCCGATCCCAGCTACGCCGCCATTCAAGGAACGTACACGGGGGCGTTCAACGAGTACGTGAGCCAGGTGCTGGGCTACAAGAGCGACCTGCCCTACGAGATCCTCACCGACCGTGTCCGTCCCTGGAGCTACAACGAGTTCTCGAACTCCTACCTCAACGTGGCGGAGGATCTGCGCAGGGCGATGGCCCAGAACCCGACGCTCAAGGTCTTCGTGGGCAACGGTTACTACGATCTGGCGACGCCGTTTTTTGCCACCGAGTACACCTTCGACCACCTCGGCTTCGAGCCCGACTACCGGCAGCGGGTGAGCCTCCACTACTACCAGGCGGGCCACATGATGTACATCCGCCGCGCCGACCGCGAGCAGCTCAAGAAGGACGTCACCGCCTTCATGGCGTCGGCGATGGGCGGAAAGTAAGCTGCCTGAGGCGCAGCAGGCGCCCCAGCGTACAGGCCAAGACGAAGCCCAGCGGCACCAGGCCCTGGACCAGGAATCGATCCCAAGTCTCGCCGATCAAGTCCGGGAGGCGCGTGCTCACCGCGTAGGCGGCCCAGGCGATGGCGGCGGGGAAGAGGCCGGCGAGCAGCAGGCGGCGGACGCGGGGACGGCGCAGGGCGTAGGCGCCAGCGAGCAGCACGGCGAGAAAGAGCCACCAGAAACCCAGCCAGTCCGCCCCACGGAAGGTCCAGCGAAGGACTCCCGGGACGATCACCGGCAGCCGCGTGAAGGCGCCTCTCACCAGGTCCGACAGCCGCAGCACGGCGAAGTAGTCCTCGTCGTCGCGGTTCGGGATGGCAGCTCGCCAGGAAGCGAGGAGCGCCACGGCCGCCAGCACCGGCGCCGCGGCGGCGCCGAACCAGGCCAGCGCCCTTGGGGCGGCCTTTGG
>JBAPYB010000335.1:0-1562 GCA_049284515.1 Thermoanaerobaculia bacterium | reverse complement strand
GCCCAGAGGGGCGGCGCCTTGGCCACCTCGACGCGGTCCCGCAGCCGCTCGACGAGGGGCGACGGCGCGAGCGGCTTGCCGTCGTCGTCCGCCGTCTGCCAGGAGAGCGTCACCGAAATCCCTGCCGAGAGAAGCTGGGCAAAGAGATAGCGCTCCTCGTCGAAACCCGCGCGCTTGACGGGCACGTCGGGGAGGACCCGCTGCAGCACGCGGCGCAGGTCGTCCGGCAGCAGGGGGTCCTCGCGCACGGTGCGGGGAAAGACGTCGCGGTTGAGGCCGATGAGGAACAGGTGATCGAACGTCCGCGCCCGGGCCTCGACCACCGAGAGCACCTGGACGCCGCCCCCCTGGCCGCCGAGCGGCGCGGCACCGGCGCCGTCCAGGAGGTCTTCCAGCAGCAGGCGCAGCTCGCCGGTCGAGAGGATCAGGTCCGGCGGCGATTCCCTGGCGATCTGCTTCAGGGCTGCGGCCACCGGCCGGGCGTCGTCGAGATCGTCGAGATCGCCGGTATCGAGCCGCCAGCCCAGGTCCCGCGTGAGCAGGGCTCGCAACCGCGCGAGATGCTCGGCGACGGCGGCTTCGTCCGGCCAGCCGGCAAGGCGGTCCAGCACCTTCTCCGCAGCCCGCACGGCAGCCTCCAGGATCTTTCCGTCCACCCGGCGGCGGCTGGCGTAGGTCTCGGTCTCCCGTCCTTCTTCGTCGAGCTCCTCGTCGCCGCCGGCTGGAGCGGTCTTGAGCCCCTGGCGGATGGGCAGGGGATACGACCCCTCGCGCAGCACGTCGTCCAGGCGCAGCTCGGTGACGCCCCGCAGCCGGCCGGCGCCCAGGGCATAGAAGGCGAGGCGCAGGTCCACGAGCGAGCGGCTGCCGCCGGGCAGGGCGGCCATGGCATCCAGCCAGCGGTCGGAGGGCACGGCCTCGCCCTGGCGCAGCAGCTCCAGGAACGCCTGGGCGCGGCGGCCGGAGGGTTCGAGCCCCCCGGTCTCCCCCATTCCCGAGAACGGAATGCCCAGCCGGTTGAAGTGCCGGCGCAGGGCATGGCGATAGGGGCTCCACTCGCGGGCCACCACTCCCAGGGATTCGGGCCGGGCGCCGCCGTCCAGGAGGACGCGCACCCGCCGGGCCACCTCCCGCACCTCGGCCTCGCAGCCCACGGCCTCGATGGCTTCGAGCCGCGGCGGCACGGGGCGGTCTCCCTTCGCGGGCTCGACGCGGGCGGCGAGGGAGAGCCGCTCCAGGAAGCGGGCGGGGAACGCCCGTTCCACACCCGTGTCCTCCAGATCCTCCGGGCGCGGCGGATGGTCCAGGACGAGCCAGGCGCTGCACTTCGAGAGAAGCGCCTGGATCAGATCGGTGGCGACGCCGGTGGCATCCGCGAAGCCATGAATGAGGATGGCCCGCGAAGGCAGCGCCCGATCGGGATCGGCCTCGACGATCTCCGTGGCCCGGCGCAGGAGATTGGCCACGCGGCCGAGATCGTGCCCTCGCATCCACTCCTCGGCCCGGGCGGCGGAGCGCACCAGCGCGCGGGCGCGCTCCACCTCGGCCCGCGAGGCCACCTG
>JBAPYB010000334.1:0-11674 GCA_049284515.1 Thermoanaerobaculia bacterium | reverse complement strand
GGCCGACCCCGCCTTGGCCGAGGTCACCCTGAAGCTCGCCGCCTGGCAGGGCGACCGCGCCCTCTTCGACGAGCTGCGGCGCCGCTTCGAGAGCGCCCAGGCCCCCGGCGAGCGCAGCCGCTTCCTCACGGCCCTGGCCTACTTCCGGGATCTCGCCTTGAGCAGCGAGGCTCTGCGCTACTCCCTGGAGGGTCCCCTACGCACCAGCGAGCGCTTCCTCATCGCGGCGGAGATGCTCCGCTCGGGCGAGCGCGGAGCCGGGCAGGTGTTCGACTGGTTCCGCGCCAACTACGACCGCATCGCGGCGTTGCTGCCGCCGGCCATCCAGGGCTTCTTCCCGAACCTCGCATCCGGCTGCTCGGCCGAGCGGCTCGCCCGCGCCCGAGAGCTCTTCAACCAGCCCGGACACAGCGTACCGGGCACGGCCGAGCGGCTCGCCCAGGTGACCGCGGAGACCAACCTCTGCGTCGCCCTTCGGGAGAGCGAGGGACCGGCGATCGAGGCCTACCTGGAGGGCGATGGGAGAAGAGGGCCGGGGTGATGAGGGGCTTGGGCGGCCTGCCGCCTCGATCTGCTAGACTCCGTCGCCTATGTCCGCAGACGACCCCCGCAGCCATCGCCCCCGTGTGGGCATGATCAGCCTCGGCTGCCCGAAGAACCTCGTCGACAGCGAGATCATGCTCGGCGAGCTCGCCCGCCGCGGCTACGAGGTGGTCAACGACCTCGACTCGGCGGACACCGTGGTGGTCAACACCTGCGCCTTCATCGAGGAGGCCCAGCAGGAGTCGATCGACACCATCCTGGAGGTCGTGGGCCGCAAGGGAAAGGGTGTTGAAAAGGTGCTGGTCGCCGGCTGCATGGTCAACCGCTTCGGCGATCAGCTCGCCCGGGAGATCCCCGAGATCGACGGCTTCGTGAGCCTCGACCAGCTCCGCGAGGTGGGCGACGTGGTGCAGCTCGGCGGCGGCCCGCCGCTGCCGGCGCCCTCGCACCTGGTGTTCGACCACACGGCGCCCCGCCTGCTCACCACCCAGGGGCATGCCTACCTCAAGGTCGCGGAGGGGTGCAACAACCCGTGTACCTTCTGCGCCATCCCCACCTGGCGCGGCCGGTTCCGCAGCCGGACGATCGAGAGCCTGGTGGCGGAGGCGAAGCAGCTCGAAGCAGCCAGCCCGGCGGGGATTTCTGAGCTCAACTTGATCGCCCAGGACACCACCCGTTACGGCGAGGACCTCGGGATGCGCCGCCACGGCCTGGTGCGCCTGGTGGAGGCCCTGCTCGCCGAGACCTCGATCCCCTGGATCCGCTTCCTCTACGCCTATCCCACGACCCTGGACGAGGACCTGCTGCGCCTGATGGGCACCGAGGAGCGCTTCTGCTCCTACCTCGACATGCCCCTCCAGCACAGCCACGGCGAGATTCTCACGGCCATGCGGCGGGGCGGCGACGTCAGGCGCTACCTGCGCCTCCTCGACCGGGCTCGCGAGCTGGCGCCCGACGTCTTCCTGCGCTCCACGTTCATCGTCGGCTTCCCGGGCGAGACGGAGGAGCACTTCCAGGATCTGGTGTCTTTCATCCGGCAGGCCCGCTTCGACCATCTCGGCGCCTTCGCCTACAGCCCCGAGGAGGGGACTCCCGGCGCGGAGCTCAAAGGCCGGGTGCCGCGCAACACGCAGCGCCGGCGCCTGCGCCAGCTCCTGGAAGCGCAGAAACCCATCGCCCTCGCCCAGCGCCGGCGGCTGGTGGGGAGGACGCTGACCGTGCTGGTGGAGGGCGCCTGCGAGGAGTCCGAGCACCTCCTCCAGGGCCGCCACCAGGGCATGGCGCCGCAGATCGACGGCCGCGTGCTGCTCAACGACGGCGCGGCGCCGGCGGGCACCCTCGTCGCGGCGAGGATCACCGAAGCCTACGCCGACGACCTGGTGGGGCACGTCGTGGGCGCCGCCCGGCCGCAGGACGCGGACCGGGTGGTGCCTGCCGAATTCGCCCAATTCGCTGAAACCGCCGAAGCCGTTCTCGCCTGACCTGATCAATCCATGCACGTCTTCCAGGACGCGTACAACGCCAGTGACCTGCCGCGCGGCGGCGTCGGCACCATCGGCAACTTCGACGGCGTGCACCGCGGCCAGCAGGCCATCCTCGAACAGTTGACGGCGCGGGCCCGGAGCCTGAGCGTGCCGGCGATGCCGGCGATGGTGGTGACCTTCGATCCCCATCCGCTGACGGTGCTGGCGCCGGAGCGGGCGCCCGTTCCTCTGACCACCCCGAAACAGAAGGAGGAATTGCTGGAGAAAGCGGGAGTGTCCGTGATGCTGGTGGTCCGCTTCACCCTGGAGCTGTCGCGGGTGCCGGCGCGGACGTTCGTCCGCGAATTCCTGCACGACCGGCTGGACCTGAAAGAGATCTTCGTCGGCGCGGGCTTCACCTTCGGCTACCAGCGGGAGGGGACCTTGGCGCTGCTCCAGGAGATGGGGCGGGAGCAGGGGCTCACCGCCACCGCCGTCGACGAGGTGGTCTACGGCGGCGAGCGGATCTCCAGCACCCGCATCCGCCGCGCCATCGCCGAGGGGAACGTGACCGAGGCGGCGGAGATGCTGGGCCGGCCCTACGGCCTGGCCGGCTCCATCGCCCGCGGCGACCGCATGGGGCAGAAGCTCGGCTGGCCGACCATCAACCTCATGTCGGACAACAAGTTGCTGCCCGCCGACGGCGTCTACGCCTGCCGGGTGCACTTCCCGAGCTATCCGGCGACCTTCGACTGCGTCACCAACATCGGCACCCGGCCGACGGTGTACGAGAACTACCAGCGGGTGGTGGAGAGCCACATCCTGGACTTCAAGGCCAACGTCTACGGCCAGAAGATCAAGCTCGACTTCTACAAGCGCCTGCGGGAAGAGCGCATCTTCCCCACGGTGATGGACCTCTCGGCCCAGATCCGCCGCGACGTCGACGCCACCCGCGACTACTTCTTCCGGCGGCGGCTGGAACAAGAGGCGCCGTTCGCGGCGTTAGAAGGGGAGTAGGATCGCGGTTGCAAGCTGTCGAGAGGCTCGTCGCGGCTGCCGCGGTTCACACCATTCCGTATCTTCAGGAGAGAGGAAAGATCCTTATGGCCAGTGAAAACATCGTAATGGTCGACCAGGGGAACTTCGAGAGCGAGGTCCTCAAGTCCGAGAAGCCCGTGCTGGTCGATTTCTGGGCGCCGTGGTGCGGTCCCTGCCGGGCCGTGGCGCCGGTGCTCGACGAGCTGGCGGACGAGATGCACGACAAGGTGCGCATCGCCAAGGTCAACGTCGACGAGAACCAGGAGCTGGCCTTCAACTTCGGGGTCCGCGGCATCCCCATGTTCCTGCTGTTCAAGGATGGCCAGGTTGCCGACCAGATGGTGGGCGCGCGGGGCAAGTCGGCTTTCCAAGAGCTCATCGAGCGTCATACCGGTGGTGAAATCGCGTCTCAGAGCGCTGTCGGCCGGGCTTGAAGAGCTCGGCTGCGAGGCGTTGCTCGTCCTCGCGCCATCCGCAGAGGACTCCGACCTGGCATCCCTCCTGCCCGGTCCGGCCCACTTGGGGGAGTCCCTGCTGGTGCTCCCCAAGGGGGCCGAGCCGCGCCTCGGCTTCCTCACCCCCATGGAGCGCGAGGAGGCCGCGGCCACCGGGCTCAGCCTCCTGACGCCTGAGGATCTGGACGTCTCCCGCTGGGCGAGCGAGCTGCCCGATCCGGCGTACTTCCTTTCCCAGGTGGCGGTCCGCGCCCTCGAACGCTGCGGCGTGGCGCCCGGCCGCGTCGCCCTCGCCGGGCACGGCCAGGCCGGCGTCATCGTGGCCGCCTGCGCGGCCCTCAGCCGTGAAGGCTGGACGTGGGTGCCGGGAAACTCCCTGATGACCGCGGCGCGCAAGCGCAAAGAACCGGCCGAGCTCGCGGGACTGCGGGAAGCCTCGGCGGCGACGTGCGACGCCTTCCGCGCCGTGGCTCGCCTGTTGTCGGCGGCCACGGTAGAGGCCGCCACCGGCGAGCTGCGGCTGGAAGGCGAGCGCCTGCGCGTGGCCCGCGTGCGGGCCGAGATCGCACGGGTCCTCGCCGGGCACGGCTTGGAGCAGCCGCGGGGCAACATCCTCGCCCCGGCGGAAGAGGGGGCGATTCCTCACTGCACGGGCACGCCGGACCGGGTGCTGCGGGCCGGCGAGTCGCTGGTGGTGGATGTCTTCCCGAAAGGGCGGCTGTTCTCGGACTGCACCCGCACGTTTTGCGTTGGCGAGCCCCCGGCGGCCCTGCGCCGCGGCCACGCCAAGGTGCGCGAGGCGCTCGAAGAGGCGAGCTTGCGAGCCCGCCCGGGCCTTCGCGGCTGGGAAGTGCAGGAGGCCGTCTGCGCCCGCTTCGAGGCTGCGGGCTATCCGACGCCCATCTCCGAGCCCGGCTCCACCCGCGGCTACGTCCACAACCTCGGCCACGGCGTGGGCTTCGACCTCCACGAGCAGCCTACCTTCAAGAAGGCCTCCGGCGCCGAGGGCGTCCTGCGGGAAGGCGACGTCTTCACCCTCGAGCCCGGCCTCTACGACCCGGAAGAGCGCTGGGCCGTGCGCCTGGAAGACCTCCACCACCTGACCGAGGACGGCCTCGAAGTCCTCACCCCGTTGCCCTACGATTTGGATCCGCGGGCCTGGGGCCAAGCGTAGCCCAAGCCTACCTGGCGGAGAGGACGAAGGAGTTGCCGTCCGGGTCCTTGAAGATCGCGAAGGAGCCCCACTCGGCGGACTGCGGCGGGCCTGAAAACTCGACGCCGCGGGCCGAGAGCTCCCGGTAGGTGCCTTCGATGTCGTCCGTGGTGAAGGAGATGCTGGTGAAGGTGCCGATGCGGTCCTCCCAGCCGTCCGGCGTGAAGAGCACCAGGCGGGTCTCCGCGCCCGGGATGCGCAGCTCGATCCAGCGCTGCTTGTCGTTGAAGGGCTGGTCCGTGGACACGGCGAAGCCGAGCCGCTCTGTATAGAATGCGAGCGCGCGATCCTGATCCGTCACCGGCACCGAGGCGAATTTGATCCCTTTGATCATTGTGTCGCTCCTTGAATGAGTTTGCGTTCCGTCCGTCCTGTCCAGTCTCGGCCGGCGCTTCCGGGGCGTCAAGATCCGAAATTCCTGCTATGGCAATGATTGCCACATCTCACTCTTGAGGTCGCCGGCAATGAAGACGCTCGAGCTCGACGCCTACGTCGTCGACACGCTGATGCAGGACCTGGTCGGCCATGACCACCAGCCCTCCGCCTTCCTGGTCTACCTGTTCCTGTGGCGGGCCACCGAGGGGGGCCGGAGGCAGAGCGAGCCCATCAGCCTGCGCATTCTCGCCGAGAGCACCGGCCTCTCGAAGAGAGCGGTCCAGGAGGCGATCAACAAGCTGGAGCGGCGCCGCCTCGCCGTGGTCCATCGCGATCACCCGCTGGCGATCCCGAGGTACGAGATCCTCCGGCCCTGGAAACAGGGAGCGGGCGGCTCGCCCTCTTGAAACCCCAGGCGACCCTCCGGCCGTAGTACCGGCCATGAAGACGGCTTGGTTCGGATACGTGGTGCTGCTGGCAGGCGTCGTGAGCGCTGCCGCTCAAGGCCCGGCTCCCGCGCCGGTACGCTCGGAATTCGGGGTCATGATCCCCATGCGGGACGGGGTCAAGCTCGCCGCGGACACCGAGTGGTGATGATGGGGAAGTCAGTGAACTGAATGATCTTTTGGTTTAGACGGAACCGCGCTCCACAACCCACTCTGCCGGCTGCTGGGTGACTTCGGCGATCAGGTCGAAGTCGCGGTCGTAGTGGAGCAGGGTCAGGCCTGCGGCCTCGGCGGTTGCGGCAATGATCAGGTCGGGAATCGGAACGCGATGGCGGCCGGTGCGTGACAATTCGGACTGAATGTCAATCGCGCGCTGAAGTATCGCCGCAGTGACGGGGACGGAGTGGTAGGCGAGAGCCCTACGATGCCGGATGCGTTCATGGTCCTCGTGATTCCGAGCACTGAACAGCACCTCGAGATCGATGATGGCGCAGGTTGCGGCCTCTCCGGCTTCGATGATGGGTGCGAGCCGGAGGCGGACGGCCTCGCTCGGCATCCGGGCCAGGGCACTCTTGTCGACGAGATACCGGGCCTTCACGACCGCCAGGCTCCAGACATGACGTCCGGATCCATCAAGTCCATGCCCTCCATCGCCGACAAGGCCTCGACCTCTTCGCGCCGGGCCGCCACCCGCAGGATCTCCCGAAATGCTGCGTCGATGGTCTCCTTGAGGGTCGCGGTCGAGAGCACCCGCTGGACCGCCGTCAGCAGCTCCTCGTTGATCTCGACGCTGGTTTTCCGCAGGCTCATGGTCGCTTCCTCCGGCCTCATGATATCACCGATGCTGAGGCTCGGATATCCTGGTGGCGCTCGATCCCATATCATCCCTCAGCCCGGGTCAGCGGCGGGTGAGCGGCCCCGCGGGTCCGCTGGCTTGACCCAAGGGTCACGTGGCTTGACCCAAGGGTCGCGTAGCTTGACCCGTCGGCCGGCCACGAATTCTTGCCGTAACAGGACTGAGCTGCTTCCGGGAGTGGCCAGAGGGCGAAACTCTTTGCGCCCTTGAGAGCCTCCGTATGAAGGTAACCACCCTGTTCCTCCTTGAAGGGAATACCCAAGATCTGGCCGTACAGCTTGCGGCTTGCCGCGGCTTCGCGGACGATCGGGCCAAAGCCGGCGATGAACAGGACTCTGATATTTGCGATTCCTTCCATGGCGTCTCCTTTGCTCAGGGCACGTTGTCACTGCTCCATGATCGAACTTAGCGCGCTGGCGAGGCGCGGCTGGCCTCGTCGGCCTCACGACCGAGTGCGGCCGAAAAACAAGACATAACCATCGGCATCCTTGAGCTCAAAGCCACGCAAACCGTCCGTTGTGTCTTCCAGGGGCTCGGAAAACTCAACATTACGCGCTGCAAACTCTGCCGCCAAAGTATCGGGATCAGGAACGTAGAGGTAAGCGACGGCGCGGCGCTGCCACCAGGCTCTCCTGAATCGGAGAGATGGTATCTTGTCACGCCTCGAAGGAGGAACATCGCCGCCATGCCCTCAATGGCCCACGAGGTCCTCGTGGATCTCTTCAAGAATCGCCCGTCGCTCGCCGCCGAGATGCTGGCCGAGGTGCTGGACGTCTCGCTCCCGGCCTACACGGAAGCACGGCTGGCCTCGACGGACTTGACCGAGATCCAGCCCGCCGAGTACCGCGCCGACGTCGTCGTCGTCCTTCTCGAAGGCGACGTCCCCGTCCGGGTCGTCATCGTCGAGGTCCAACTGGCGGTCGATCCGAGAAAGCGTCTCAGTTGGCCCGTCTACGTGACGGTGTCGCGGGCCATCCACGGCTGCCCGGCGGATCTGCTCGTGGTCGCGAACGATCCGAGCGTCGCCCGGTGGTGCGCAGAACCGATCGAGATCGGCGCCTCCGGCTTCGTCCTGCGCCCGGCCGTGCTTCGCGGCGACGCCGTTCCGGTGGTGACGGACCTTGCGGAAGCGACCCGCCGGCCCGAGCTCGGGGTGCTCTCCGCGATGGCGCACGGCGAGACGGAGCAGGGAGCGTCGATCGCCGCCGCGGTGCTGCGCGCCATCCGGGGGCTCGACGACGACAGGACCAAGTTGTATGTCGATCTCGTGTACAATTCCTTGAACGAGGCGGCTCGCCGCACGCTGGAGGGGATGATGAAGGGCTACGAATACCAGAGCGATTTCGCGAAAAAGTACGTCGCCCAGGGACACGTCGAAGGACGCGTCGAGGGACGCGTCGAGGGACGCGTCGAGGGACGCGTCGAGGAGGCGGTGCGCGCTCTGCTGACCGTGTTTCGGGCCCGCGGCTTCGCGGTGTCGGACGCCGTCCGCGAGCGCATCCTGGCCCAGAAAGATCCGGAGCGGCTGGAGCGCTGGCTGGAGAAAGCCGTCGTCGCCCCTTCGGTCGCCGCGGTCCTCGACGAGCCGAACTGAAACTCCCGAATCCTCAGGGGCTCCAGCCCCCATCTTGATGCCTCCCAGGGCTCCAACCCGGAGCGGCAGGATTCGACACGCTCAGGGGCGTGGCGGAGCTTGCGGGACGAACGACTTCAGGATCTCGACCACGGCGCGGCGCTGTTGATTGACGGGCAGCCGTAGCATTGGCAGGAGGTAGTCGAAGCGCATCCGCGCTCCGGCGTGCTCGGGATCGCCGAGCACGACCTCCGCGTGGTTGAAGCTGACGCCGATGCGATCCCGCTTGTCGGCGGCGAGATCGCCGCCCAGGGCGAAGACGTCCTGGGCGAAGAGGTCCGCCCAGAGCCGTTCGTACCGCTCCCGCGCCAGCGGCTCCGCGCTGTGGACTTCGGAAGCGGGCTCGCCGCCGGCAGTGTGGTCGATCGCCAGGCTTGGAGAGGCCGTCGGCGGCTCGACGGTGACGACCACGCGGGTCGTGTACTGGTAGCGCGGCGACACCGGCCCGCTCGACTCCCAAAGCTCGATTCGGGCCGGCAGGAGCTCGCCGGAGACGTCCGCAAGGGCCGGCCGCGGCGAGGTCCCCGAAGCGGCTTCGCTCATCGTTTCCCTGCGGTGCCGGCGGTGGGAATGGAGGGACGGGAGTCGATCGCCGCCCATGCCGACTACGCCCTCTGCATGCCGGGGGAGCGAGGCGGGGGACGCACTCAGCATGTATAGGAGTAAGATTGATGAGCTTGCGAGAGGGCGGCGGCCTTCAGGGGAGCCTGCCCGCCTGCAAGAAGCTCCCGGTGCGGAGTGCCGGGGAGGCGATTCAGAAAGGCGAAGAGAGATGCTTGAAGCGCTCGACCTCCGGCACGTCGGACCAGCCCCTGAGCTCCACATCGAGCTGAGGCCGAGAATGAACTTCTTTGCAGGAGACAATGGTCTCGGCAAGTCGTTCCTGCTCGACGTGGCATGGTGGGTCTTGACCCGAACCTGGGCCAGGGAGAAGGTGTTTCCTCATCGCGCCAAGGAAGCAACGCCAAGCATCGCCTTCCGATACGGCGCCAAGAAGGGCTCATTCGAGAACCGGAGCACTTTCGACCGGCAGACCGAGAGTTGGACGGTGAAACAGGGGCGGCCACCGATTCCCGGCATGGTCATCTACGCCCAGGTCGATGGCGGGTTCTCTGTGTGGGACCCTGCCCGCAACTACTGGAGAAAAGACGTTGCGCCTGATCGTCCGCCGGCATACCTCTTCAAGGTTGACGAGGTCTGGAACGGCCTGAAAGACGGCGAGCGCTCTCTTTGCGAAGGCCTGATCCGCGACTGGGCTTCCTGGCAACGTGAAGGCGGTGAGGCCTTTCGGCAACTCACCAGCGTATTGGATCGACTGTCCCCTTCTATGCACGAGGCTTTGGAGCCAGGACGCCTGACGCGCATCTCTGTGACGGAGCCAGTAGATCATCCCACGATCAAGATGCCCTACGATTTGGAGGTGCCGCTGATTCACGCCTCCGCCGGGATACGACGCGTGGTGGCGCTCGCTTACCTCCTGGTATGGACGTGGCAAGAGCATTTGCACGCGTGCGAGTTGCAAGGGGAGACTCCAGCGAGAGAGATCATATTTCTGATCGACGAGGTCGAGGCGCATCTCCATCCTCAATGGCAGCGGCGGATAATTCCAGCGCTCCTCGATGTGATGGCGGCTTTGACCGGTTCGTCTGCAGTAGCCGTACAACTGATCGCGGCAACGCATTCGCCGCTGGTTTTGGCCTCGACGGAACCTCAGTTCGACCCGGAGCGGGATGCAATCTGGGAATTGGACCTCCGAGAAGGAGTTGTGGAGTTGCACGAGTCGCCTTGGATGCGGCGTGGCGACGCCAATTCCTGGCTGACGTCCTCGGTTTTCGATCTGAAGGAACCCAGATCCGTGGAAGCCGAAGAGGCAATCACGCAAGCGCTTTCTCTCCTTCGCCAGAGGGCTCCCGACCCGCAGGAGATCGAACGTGTGGATGGCCTGCTCCGGAACGCGCTCGGTGACATCGATCGATTCTGGGTTCGCTGGTCGGCCTACCGGGAATCGCTCATGGCGGTTCGATGATCAAGGTGACGCCAGCCCCAGAGCCACCGACTTTTGAAAGAATCGTGCGGCAGCCGGGACTGCGGGCCATTGCAGAGGAGGAGTCACCTTTTGTAGCTCGGGAGCTCAGACGCCAGGGGCACGTCCGGCCAGAGGATCTTTAACCATGGCAAACGACGTCGCGGCCTACGAAAAGCTCGGGGCCTTCTACCTGGGGCGGCCTTACGATCCAGCGCGCGGGACCACGAATCCGGCGCCCCTCCTCTACGACTCCCGCGATCTGCTGACTCACGCGGTCTGCGTGGGGATGACGGGCAGCGGCAAGACCGGGCTGCTCATCGGTCTGCTGGAGGAGGCGGCGATCGACGGGATCCCTTCCCTGGTGATCGATCCCAAGGGGGATCTGGCCAATCTGCTCCTCACGTTTCCGGAGTTGCGGCCGGCGGACTTCGCGCCGTGGGTGGATCCCGATGCTGCGGCGCGGGCTGGAGTGACGGTCGACGTCTTTGCGGCCCAGGAGGCCGAGGCGTGGCGGGCGGGGCTTGCGAGCTGGGATCAGACGGGGGAGCGCATCGCCCGGCTGCGCGCGGCGGCCGATTTCGCCATCTACACGCCGGGCAGCGAGGCGGGCCTCCAGGTTTCGATCCTCTCCTCGCTCGATGCGCCGCCGGCCGAGGTGGTGGCGGACGGCGATGCCCTGCGGGAGCGGATCGGAACGGTCGTCTCCAGCCTGCTGTCTCTCCTCGATATTGAATCCGATCCCATTCAAGGGCGCGAGCACATCCTTCTGGCCAGCGTTTTCGACGCCGCCTGGCGCGAAGGGCGCGGGCTCGATCTGGCGGCGCTGATCCAGCAGATCCAGAAGCCGCCCATCGAGCGGATCGGGGTCATGGACCTCGAGACGTTCTACCCGGCCAAGGAGCGGTTCGGCCTCAGCCTGGCGCTCAACAATCTGCTGGGCTCGCCGGGCTTCGCGGCCTGGCTGCGCGGCGAGCCGCTGGACGTCGACCGGCTGCTGTACTCGCCGGCCGGCAAGCCGCGGGTGGCCGTCTTCTCAATCGCCCATCTCGCGGACAAGGAGCGGATGTTCTTCGCCGCTCTGCTCTTCAATCAAACGCTGGGCTGGATGCGGAGCAAGCCGGGCACCACCAGCCTGCGCGCCCTCCTGGCCATGGACGAGGTCTTCGGCTACATGCCGCCGGTCGCCGAGCCGCCGTCGAAGCGACCGTTGCTGACGCTGCTCAAGCAGGCGCGGGCCTTCGGGCTCGGGCTCGTCCTCGCGACGCAGAATCCCGTCGATCTCGACTACAAGGGGCTCGCCAACGTGGGCACCTGGTTCCTCGGACGGTTGCAGACGGAGCGCGACAAGCAGCGGCTGATGGACGGCCTGGAGGGAGCCGCCGGCGCCGGCTTCGACCGCGCGCAGACGGAGCAGATCCTCTCCGGGCTCGCAGGCCGCACGTTCCTGCTCCACGACGTTCACGCGGATCAGCCGGTGCTCTTCCAGACCCGTTGGACGCTTTCCTATCTGCGGGGGCCGCTCACCCGGCCGGAGATCAAGCGGCTGATGGACCCGTTGAAATCGGGAAGCCCGGCTGAGGCGGGCCCGCAGCCGGCGACGGCTCCTGCCGCCAGCGTGCCGGCGGG
>JBAPYB010000333.1:0-4240 GCA_049284515.1 Thermoanaerobaculia bacterium | reverse complement strand
CTGCAACGGCGAGATCGCCCTCACCAGGGCGGGTCGAGCCACCAACCGCCCGTCCAGACCCGCCCCTACCCTAAAATTCTGTAACCGCTTTCACGTCTTTGTATCAACGACTTACAAGAGAACCGGGTGAACCTTTTTCGCCCGGAAACGTACTGACTACCCGAAGTGAGGGGATCGGGACCGGAGTATCGTTACTCTCCCCAGCGGGGGGCAGAAAAGCCACCCGAGAGAACCGGAAGACCAAACCAAACCATCGCAACCTCTGCAGGAGATACGTCATGAGCAGTGCGGTCGAGACCCAGGCGAAAACGACGACGGACCCGAAGGACATCACCCGCATCAACGGTAGTGGAACGACTCCGGATGGCGGCGGCGACGCTCCGCCGGACCCCGATCCGGGCCCGGACAAGGGCTGAAGCTCGTTCCATTCCTCCTGGTTTCCAAGGCGGGCGGCTCTCCGGAGCCGCCCGCCTTTTGCTTTCCGGGCCGGTCTTGCCGCGCTGCGATAGACTCTCCCCAATGCTCCCGGCGATCCTGGCATCGCTCCTGTTGATCCTCCTCTCTTCGCCCGCGGGGTCCGCCCCTGCGCCGCCACCCGCGGGATTCGACTCCTGTGACCGGCTGGCGGCGAGCCAGCCCGAAGCGGAAGGCACCGCCAAATGCTATGAGGACGTGGGCTCCCGCCTGAAGCAGCCTGCGGCCGAGGCCGCGCGGCTGCGAGAGCTGCTACAACGGTTCCCCGGCAGCCCCTGGCCCACCTTCTACCTGGCCTTTCCGGACACGGCCCACGCCGAGGAGCTGTTCCGCACGGCCGCGGCTGGCTTCGCCGCCCGCCACGACGCCGGCGGCGAGATCCGCGCGAGAAACAACATCTATCGCCTCCTGTACAACGCCGGACGCGTGGACGAGGCGGGGAGGGAGGCGGAACGGGCCACCCGGGTTGCCGAGGCCTCGCGCGATCCCGAGCTGATCGCCCGCGCCCGCATCCTGCAGGCGCGGCAGCTCTGGGGCACCGGCAAGGACCTGGAGCAGGCCTACCTCCTGCTCCGCCAGGCCGAAGCCGGCCTCTTTTCGCAGGGAGCGAAAGGGAACTACTTCGTGCAGCGCAACTGCCTGAGCGGGCTGGGGAACCTGAGCCTCGACCTCGGCCACTACCACGAAGGGTTGGATACCTTCCGCCGGATGGCGGACCTGGCCGCCGCCAACAATGATCCCTTCGCGGAGGCGACCGCTCGCTACGGCATGGCCCGCGCGCGGTTCTACCAGCTCGCCGAGCTCCCCAGCGAGGAGGGGCGCCACGAAGCCGCAAGCGTGGCCCGGCAGGCCCTGGACGCGGCGATGGCGGGCCACAATCGCCCTATCCAGGCCAAGGCGCACCTGCTCCTCGGGCTGGTGTCGAAAGGCGACGAGGCGCGGCAGCACTTCGACGCCTGCCTCGCGGCCGCGGACACCGCCCGGGACCAGAGCTACTGCCTCAATGGCCTGGCCCGCTTCCTGGCGCCGGCCGATCCGCGCGGCGCCCAGCAGCTCATCGATCGCTCGCTGGCCCTGGCCCGGCAGTCCCAGGATTACTGGTCCATGGCCTTTGCCTGGCGGGAGAGGATGCACGTGAGCTGGGCGGCGGGTGCAGCCGAGAGAGCCGTGGAAGACTCGCGGGCCGTTCTGGACGCCATCGAGGCCCTGCGCGACCTCCAGGCAGCCACCGCGGGAAAAGCCGAAGCCTTCTCCACCTGGTCCGAAGACTACTACTGGCTCTCCGGCCGCCTGATCCAGGCTGCGCAGGCCGGCGGCGGCCCGGAGGACCTGGACCGGGCCTTCGAGGTGGCCGAGCGCCTGCGCGCCCGCAGCCTCATCGACACCCTGGAAGCCGCCCATGCCGTGCCGGCGGCGGCGGTGCCCATCCAGCAGCGGCGCAGCGCCGTGCTGGAGAGGATCTCCGGCGTCCAGCGCCAGCTCTTGAGCCCCGACCTTCCCGCCGCGGAGCGGACTGCGGCGATGGCTGAGCTCGAGACCCTGGAGATCCAGGAGACGGACCTCCGCAACCAGCTCGCCCACGCGGCGCCGGCCCTGGCGAGCCCGCGCCGGCCCGACTTCGCGACCCTCTCCCGGGTGCGCCAGGCCCTGGGGTCCGACGAAGCCCTCCTCTCCTTCCAGATCGCGCCCTGGGAGGACACACGGGGAGGCTTCGCCGGCGGCTCGTGGCTGCTGGTGACGACGCGCGGCGGCACCCGCGTCTACCGCCTCCCCGGCCGCGGCGAGCTGCGCTCCGCCGTGCACCTCTTCACCGGCATGTTCGACCGGCGGGACGGCTCCGAGGCCGCGCCGGCCGCGAGCCTCTACCGGCAGATCCTGGAGCGCCCGCTGGCCGATCTGCCTTCCGGCGTCCGCCGGCTGACCATCGCTCCGGACGATGCCCTCCATCAGCTCCCCTTCGCAGCCCTGCGGGCATCGCCCCAAGCTCCGCCCCTGGCCATCCGCTTCGAGCTGACGGAGATCCCTTCAGCCACGCTCTGGCTGGGCTGGAAGGGGCAGCGACCGGCGCCGGCCACGGTGCCCGCCCTGGCGCTCGCCGATCCCCCGCTCCCCGGCGGGAGCGGCTCCCAGGTCGCCGCCGCCAAGGAGCGGGCCGCCATCTTCGCCGCCGGAACCCGGCTGGGCCCGCTCCCCTACGCCCGGCGCGAGAGCGGTTCCGTGATCGACGAGATGGGCGGCGGCAGCGTCCGCCGTCTCGGGGAGGAGGCGTCCGAGGCGTGGCTCAAATCAGCTCCCCTCCGTCGTTTCGGAATCCTCCACTTCGCCACCCACGCGGTGACGGACGAGGCCCATCCCGACCGCTCCGGCGTGCTCCTGGCACCGGGCGCCGCGAGCCAGGACGGCCTGCTCCAGATCCGCGAGATCGTCGACCTCGACCTGCGGGGCCGGGTCGTCGTCCTCTCGGCGTGCAGCAGCAACACCGGCGTCGTCCTGCAGGGTGAAGGGGTGATGAGCCTGGCCCGGGCCTTCTTCCAGGCCGGCGCCCACACGGTGGTCGCGAGCCTCTGGCGGCTGCGGGACGACGAGGCCGCGGACTTCTTCGCCCGCTTCTACAAGCACCTCGGCCGGGGACGCTCCGTGGCCGCCGCGGCCCAGGCGGCGCGCAAAGACCTCATCGCGAAAGGCGCTCCGGCCGCCGCCTGGGCCGGCATCGTCGTCCTCGGCGACGGCGACCTGGTACCGCTGCCCGGGGGAAGGAAAGGATGGACCGTGCCCGTCTGGGCCTGGGTCCTGGGGGCGATCGCCCTGGCCGGCCTGGTCGTCCTTGGGGTGCGCCGCCGGATTTGACACGACGCGCTTCGACGGCCATGATTCGGTATGAATCCGGTAGGAGAACCATCATGCCCGATGCCGTGAAAGTCGCCATCAGGCTACCCCCGACCGTTCTCGACTCCGTGGAGAAAGAGCGGCGGAAGCGGGGAGAGAGCCGTAGCGAGTTCTTCCGGCAGGCCGTTCAGGCCTTCCTGCGCGACTTGCAGAAGCGCAAGGACGTGGAGCGATACGTTCAGGGCTATCTCGAGCAGCCGGAGCGCGCTGAAGACATCGACGCGATCGCCTCGGCGAGCTATGCGGCTCTGGCCGAGGAGCCCTGGGATTGAGGCGCTGCGAGGTCTGGTGGGCGGAGCTTCCGCCACCGGCAGGCCGGCGTCCCGTGGTCCTGCTCTCGCGTGATGAAGCCTATGCCGTGCGCGCCCAAGTGACCGTGGCGCCCGTTACGACCAGCCGTCGCCGGATCCCCGTCGAGGTCGATCTGGGTCCCGAGGATGGTCTCCCCAAGCCGTGCGCCGTCAATCTCGATTCGATCGTCACCATATAGAAGGTCCACCTCGACCAGCGCATCGCCCTCCTCCGTCCGCAGAAAGTCAAGCAGATCGAGGCGCTTCGCTTTGCCCTGGGCCTGAGCGAGTGATGGCGTACGGAGTCACCCAGTACAGGTATGGAACGACTCCGCACTGGTACGGAGCCATTCCGCAAGGGTGCGGAGCGACTCCGTAAGGGTATTGAGTGATTCCGCACCGGTACGGAGTCATCCAGTACAGGTATGGAACGACTCCGCACTGGTACGGAGCCATTCAGTAAGGGTACGGAGCGACTCCGGAAGGGTACTGAGTGATTCCGCACCGGTACGGAGTCATTCAGTACAGGTATGGAACGACTCCGCACTGGTACGGAGCCATTCAGTAAGGGTACGGAGCGACTCCGTAAG
>JBAPYB010000332.1:0-2858 GCA_049284515.1 Thermoanaerobaculia bacterium | reverse complement strand
GCTGTCGCCCCTTCGGGGCTTTCGTGGTTTTGTTAATTCCCATCCTGGGGCTGACGCCCCAGGCTCTACGCTGTCGCCCCTTCGGGGCTGAAGTTGGGACAGTTATTCTGTGACGAGCCCTAAGTGCAGTTTCTCGAGCTCGGCTTCGTGCAGCGTCCGCTGCTCGCGGTGGTGCGCCTCCTGCTGGGCGTGGAACGCCTGCTGCTCCCGGTGGACCGCGATCCGCGCCTCCAGGTTGGCCAGGACTCTCGCGACGGACAGCTCCGAGCTCATGATCTCTCCTCCAACCGCCGCGTGAGGCAGGCACCTCGCGGCATTTGGCCTTCAGGTCGTCTTGATGGACGTGCTGGACACCAGAATATCATGGTAAATCGGCGCAACGTCTCCAGCCGAGGAGCTCCTGAGCCCGTACGTTGCGGCATTTGCTCCTTTCGGGCTAGCAAAGAGAGCTTCCATCGGCTCGATGGACGTGTCCAACGTGACGATGGACAGGTACTTCGCAACGATGGACAGGCATTTTGCGCCAATGGAAGGACATTTCGCTACATAAGCTCGATCTTTTGCCGCATAATGCAGACTTGTTGCTACAAAAGATCTGTCTGTTGCTACGCAGGACGCTTCATTTGGAGCGAAATGTTTGCATGTTGCTACAAAAAATGTCATTATTGCAGCGAAAAAAAGACTCAATACCGCATGATGCATGTATTATGTGCCATTAAGTGCGTATTACGCGGCGATATGTGTGTCTAATGTAGCGACAGAGAGACCTATCGTAGCGACGTGCGTGTCCATCGTAGCGACGTGAGTGTCCATCGCGACGATGTGCATGTCCATCGAGACGATGTGAGCGTCCATCGAGACGATGTGAGTGTCCATCGCGACGATGAGAGCGTCCATCGCGACGATGAGAGCGTCCATCCAGCCGACAGGAGCGCCTTTCGAGGCAATGAAAGCGTCCGTCGAGACGAGACGCGCGTCCAATGAGACGAGATGACGGTCCACTGAGCCGTGATGGACGTCCATCGCGGCGAGTGAGAGTTGAGCCCGGACGCAGTCCTTGCTTCTTGTTCCTGGCGCGCGGGTTTCAGAGCTCCCCCACGAACGAGATCTCCGGCTCCAGCCGGTAACCCGTCCGCTTTTCCACGACCTCCTGGACATGGGCGATCAGCGCCCGCACGTCGGCCGCGGTGGCGCCGCCGGTGTTGATGAAGATGTTGGCGTGGCGGTGAGTAATCATGGCGCCGCCGATCTGGGCGCCTTTCAGGCCGCACTCGTCGATCAGGCGGCCGGCGCCGATTCCCTCGATCTTCTTGAAGATGGAGCCGGCGCTCGGCTCGGTGTCCAGGGGCGGGTGGCGCTCCCGCCGCCAGTCGAGGTTCTCGCCCGCGATCCGGCGCAACCGTTCGGGATCGGCCGGCGCGAGTTGGAAGGTCGCGGCGAGCACCACGTCCGGCCGGTGATGGAGGATCGACGTGTCGTAGCCGAACTGGAAGTAGCCGGCGTCCACGGTCCGGCGCTCGCCCTCGGCGGTGAGGATCTCGGCCTCGCGGATCACCTCGGCGATGAACATCGTGCGCTCGCGGGCCGGGGCCGGCGCGAGGAAGTGGAGGTTCTGCCAGAGGGCGCCGCCCACGGTCGAGGGGATGCCCACGTAGTGCTCCAAGCCCGAGAGCCCGCGCTCGATCGCGACGACGATCAGGTCGGGGTAGACGACGGTGCCGCTCTCGGCGCGGACTCGTCCGGTTTCAGAGAAGATCTCGATGCCGCGCGCCTGGTTGCGGATCACCAGGCCCCGGAAGCCCCGGTCGCCGATCAGGATGTTGGCCCCGAGCCCCAGCAGGAAGAAGGGGACTTCGAGCCGCCGGGCGGCGAGGATGGCCGCCGCGAGCTCTTCCGCGCTCTGCGGCTCGTAGAAGAGGTCGGCCGGTCCGCCGATGCGGAAGGTCGTATACGGAGCGAGGACCTCGTTCGTTCGGACGCGCTCCTCCCCCAGGGTCTGCCGCAGCGCCTCCAGTTTCACGGGGTGGGGGAGGGCTCGTCGATCATCTGGATGCGGCGGACGTGGCGCCCGCCTTCGAAGGGGGTGTCGAGCCAGATCTGCACCAGCGTCAGGGCGATCTCCAGGGAGATCATCCGCTGTCCCAGGGAGATCATGTTGGCGTCGTTGTGCTGGCGGCCGAAGCGCGCCGATTCGTCGTTCCAGCACAGGGCGCAGCGGATGCCGCGCACGCGGTTGGCGACCATGGCCTCGCCGTTGCCCGAGCCGCCGAGCACGATGCCGCGCTCCACCTCGCCGCGGGCCACGGCCTCGGCCACCGGACGGATGAAGGCGGGGTAGTCCACCGTCATCTCGGAGTTGGTGCCGAAGTCCTTCACCTCGTGGCCGCGCTGGGCGAGATACTTCTTGATCTCCTCCTTGTAGCGGTAGCCGGCGTGGTCGGAGCCGATGCCGATCTTCATGGTCTTTCTCCTGGGACGGGGGCTTGAGTTCCGGCGGGATTCTACGTCAACCGACGACGGCGCAGCTCGAACAGCACCAGGGCGGCGGCGACCGTGGCGTTCAGCGATTCGACGGCGGGCTCCATGGGGATCGTAAGGCGCAGGCTGGTGCGGGCGATCACGGCTGCCGAAAGGCCCGGGCCTTCCGCCCCGACGGCGAGGACGAGGGTGCCGGCGAGGTCGGCGCGGTAGAGGTCCGCGCCGTCGCGGGGGACGAGGGCGGCCCAGCGGGGGTGAACCGAGGCGAGGCGGCGGTCGAGATCGTCGGGCTCGGCGTTGACGGCCACCGGCAGGCGCAGGAGGCTGCCGGCCGAGGCGCGGAGAGCGCGGGGGTGGTTGGGGTGGACGCAGCCGGGGGA
>JBAPYB010000331.1:0-23164 GCA_049284515.1 Thermoanaerobaculia bacterium | reverse complement strand
GGCGTGACCACTCCGGCAGCGCACCTCCTCGCCCACCTCCGCGCGCGGACGGAGGAGATGGCGGCCCTCCTGCTGGACCTCGCCCGCCTGGAGTCGCCGTCGCTCGATGCGGCCTCGCAGGAGCCGGTCTTCGCTCTTCTCGCCTCGGAATTGGAGGGTTTGGGATTCCGCGTCCGCCGCCTCCCCGGCCGGCAGACCGGGGGCCAGCTCTGGGCCCTGCCCCGGGAGCGCCGCCGGGACGCGCCGGCCCAGCTCCTTCTCGGCCATTGCGACACCGTATGGCCCAGGGGGACGATCGAGCAGATCCCCGTCGGAATCCGGGACGGCAGGCTCACCGGCCCGGGCGTCTACGACATGAAGGCGGGATTGGTGCAGGGGATCTTCGCCCTGCGGGCGCTGCGCGACCTGGGGCTCGTCCCCGAGGTGACGCCGGCCCTCTTCATCGATTCGGACGAGGAGATCGGCAGCCTGGAGTCCATCCCCCGCCTGGAGCGCGTGGCGCGGCGCATGCGGCGGGTCTTCGTGCTGGAGCCCTCGCTGGGGCCGGACGGGAAGCTCAAGACCCGGCGCAAGGGATCGTTGCGCTTCACCATCCGGATCGAAGGGCGCGCCGCCCACTCCGGGCTCGATCCGGAGAAGGGTGCGAGCGCCGTCCTGGAGCTCTCCCGGGTGATCCAGCGCCTCTACGCCCTGGCCGATCCCAGGCGGGAGATCACCGTCAACGTCGGCGTCGTCTCCGGCGGCCTGCGGGCCAACGTCGTCGCTCCCGAGGCGCGGGCGGAGCTCGACGTGCGGGTCCTCGCCTGGGAGGATGCTCTGCGGCTGGAGAGCACGATCCGCGGCTTCAGCGCCGAGACGCCCGGCACCCGCCTGGAGGTGATCGGGGGGATCGACCGGCCGCCCCTCGAAGCTACGCCTGGCAACCGCGTCCTCTGGGAGGCTGCCCGCCGCCACGCCGGCGAGTTGGGAATCCCACTCGACGAAGGCACGGCCGGCGGCGCCTCCGACGGCAGCCTCACCAGCCGCTTCGTCTCCACCCTGGACGGCCTCGGCGCCGTGGGCGACGGCGCCCACGCCCTCCACGAGCACGTGCTGGTCGACCGCATGCCCGAACGGGCGGCGTTGTTGGCGCTGCTTTTGATGGAGCCGGCGTAAGGCAGCGCAAAAGACGAGCACGGACAATCAAGGACCTTCACAGACCGCAAGGACAACGAGTTAGTTTGGTACCCTTCTGTGGGTGTCCTTGCTGTCCGTGTTCGTCTGTGTCAGTCCCTTCGGGAGGTTCGGCTGTACGTTATGAGCAGAAATAAAGAGGCGCTCGCACGAACCGCCATCTCGAAGGCCCCATCGCCTCGCGAGATCGGAGACTTCTGGGATTCCCACAGCCTGGCCGACCATTGGGACCAGACTCGAGAAGCCGAGTTCGAGGTGACGGCTCTGCCCAGGCGGCGCGTTACACTGGATCCGAAGGTCTACAGCGAGATCGAGGCCCAGGCTCGGGCTCGCGGTCTCATGCTTGAGACGCTGGTGAACCTCTGGCTGGCTGAAAGATTGCATCATACGTAGCCGAGCCCGACCAGAGCGTGGGCGGGGATTGATGTTGGGTGAAAGGGAGTTTGGCAATGTCTTCTCGCAGGTGCTGGTTGTCCGTCCTCATCCTGGTTCTCGCCACCGTAGCATTCCCTCTTCAGGCCGCCGGTCCAGCCGGCAAGCGTCCTCTCACCAAGCCCGAGATCCGCGCCGCCGAGCAGCGGCTCGCCAGCCTCGGCTACTGGACGGGACCCATCGACGGCGTCTGGGACGCGGTGAGCCGCCAGGGCCTCATCGCCTTCCAGAAGCTTCAGCACGCCAAGGCTACGGGAGTGCTCACGCGGGCGGAGTACAACGCCCTCCTGATCGCGGCGCCCCCCAGGCCGCGCGAGCTCGGCGGAGCGCACATCGAGGTGGACCTCGCCCGCCAAGTGCTCTTCCTCGTGGATGCCGACGGCAAAGTGGGGAACATCCTTCCCGTCTCCTCGGGCAGCGGCAAGACCTTCCACGAAAAGGGCTACCCGGAGACCCACGCCATCACTCCCTGCGGCCACCTGGAGGTCTTCGCCAAGGCCGCCGGTTGGAAGACGAGCCCATTGGGCGAAATGTACAACCCCTTGTACATCGTGGGCGGCATCGCCATCCACGGCAGCCTCGACGTGCCGGCCTACCCGGCGAGCCACGGCTGCATCCGCGTCCCCATGTTCGCCTCCCAGCGGCTGCCGCGGATGGTGCCGCGGGGCACGCGAGTCTTCGTCTACGGCTGCAAGGACGAGCCCGCCCTGCCGATCGCCGTCACCACCACGGCGCTGGTTTCCGACGGCGGGAAGTGAACCGTTGCTCGGGAGTCTGGGGTAGACTTCCTTGCGAGGCCCCTCGTGTACATTCAGTCACTTGAAATTGAGAACCTCCGGACATTCGAGAAGGCGCACATCGACTTCAATGTGCCGCAGGAAGAGCCGCCTTCCGATCCTTCGCTGTTGCCGAACGTCAACCTTCTGCTCGGAGACAACGGCTCAGGGAAGACCTCGGTCCTGCGCGCAGCCGTTCTGGCTGCGCTCGGTCCAATCCTGACCTCCGGTTCCGGCTTCGTCCCTTTTTCGCTGGTGCGCCGCGCCAGCCGCAGTAGCGGGTTGGCGCCGGCGAGGATCGTGGCGAAGCTCCTCCTGCATGACCAGGACGGCCATGTGGGAACCGAGTCTCTCGAAACCGTGATCGAGCAGACTCGTGGCTGGGTGGATCGATTCCGGCAACAGCACTTCCCTGGCTGGGCCGAGGCGATGTGGGAGGAGAAGTCTCCCGCGTTCCTGATGGTCGGCTATGGAGCGAGCCGCCGTTCGGACCTGAACGGTGGTTTCAGTGAGGAGCTACGGTCAAAGTCACGGGCGCTCCGCTACTCGCGAGTTGCCGGCCTCTTCGAAGAGGCGGTGACGATGGTCCCGTTGTCCGCCTGGCTGCCGCGGTTCCAGAGCCAGGACCACCGGTATCCCCAGGTAGTCTCGCTGCTCAACGAGTTGCTGGCGCCCCATGCCGAGTTTCTTCCCGAGCCTGTCGGCGACGAATATCTGTTCCACATCGGCGGCGCCGATCTCCCGCTGCAGGCCTTGTCGGACGGCTACCGCGCCTATGTGGGCTGGATCGCGGACCTTCTCTATCATGTCTGTCTGGCGGCGCCGAGTGACCGCAAGCTGGTGGAGAACCGTGGCGTCGTCCTAGTCGACGAAGTGGACCTCCACCTCCACCCTGAATGGCAGCAACGGGTGATTCCCACGCTGGCCCGCGCTCTCCCCAAGCTGCAGTTCGTGCTCACGTCGCACAGTCCGCTCGTCGTGGGTACGCTCCGCGGCGCGAACGTCTTCGTGCTCGAAACAGAAGAGACCGATGGAATTCGGCGCAGCCGGCTGCATCCTTCCGACGAGGAGGTCTACGGCCTTTCTGCCGACCAGATCCTGACCAGTGGGCATTTCGGCCTCGCCTCGGCCCGTGATCCCGAGTTCGCGAGCCGTCTCGAGACTCAGGCGCATGCCGCCCGGGAGGGGGATGCCGATGCGGCGCTCCACTTCATGCGCCTCATGGCGCTAGGCGCTGCGGGGGAAGAGAACCCCACGACGACTCCATCGCCACCGATTTCTCCCCCTAAGCCCAGACGGGCTCGGGAGAAGCCAAAAGCACGAGCCCGCCGCAAGCAATGATCCGCATCGCGGTTTCTGAGACGGCGTTGTTGGACGCCATACGGCAGAAGAGTCCGCGGTGGCTCAAGAAAGCCCGGGAGAAGTTGAGGAAGGCTCGCTTGGCGGGCATGATCGGCGACAGGGACGGCATCTGGAGCGAAATCAAGGAGGTCTTTATCCTCCTCCAGGAGTTTAAGTGTATCTACTGTGAATTTCCTCTTCCCAAAGTGGACTCGGGTTCGGCTGACAAGGTGGCCCTCGACCACGACGTCGAGCACTACCGCCCCAAGAATCGAGTGACTCCCTGGCCGACCCCTGAGGTCCTCGAGCGGCGTCCGACGATCGCGGATTACCAGGCGTCCGTCTCCTGGGGAGTTTCCGAAGGCTACCTTCGCCTTGCCTTCGATCCCTTCAACTACGTCGTTTCCTGCAAGGTTTGCAACTCCTCGTACAAGGGCGATCGGTTCCCCATCGCCGGCAAGCCGAATTCAAGATCCAGGAAGAGGACTGCGCTCGATGCCAGCGAGAAGCCCCTGCTCCTCTTTCCCTTCGGCGAGCACGGCGACGATCCCGATTTGTTTCTCGCCTTCGAAGGAGCGTTCGTACGTCCCCGACCCGCTGCCGGCCATGACAGCCTGCGCGCCCGGGTGGTCATCGATTTTTTCGAGCTGGACACCCGGGAGGGCCTTCTCGCAGGACGATGTCTGTTGATCCAAATCCTCTGGCACAAGCTCGAAGAGCGCGCAGCGCCCGACCCTCAGACGAAAGCCGAGGCCGAAACGTTTCTCGAAGCCGTTCAACGGCAGCAGCATCTCCCGCACCTGGCATGCGGCCGTGCTTTCATCGATCTCTACGGACAGGATCGCGAACGCGCCCGGCTCTGGTATAGCGCTGCCAACAGATTCTTGGCGGGCAAGGATCCGGCGATCTTACGTGCTCTCTCATAGGCTCGATCACCCCATGCCCTTCCAAAGTTACATTCCCCAGCTCTCTCGACAGTAATCGCTGCTGTGAGCGGCGGCTACCCCCGCAACGCCAGCGCCAGGATCCCCGGCAGCTTGGCCGGCGACGGAGCGGCTTCGAACCGGCTCAGCTTCGGAGCCAGCAGGTGCGCCGTCTTGTGGGTGGCGAACCAGACGGGCTTGGGGAAGACCCGGAAGGGCGCTCTGACGACCGTCTTCTGGATGCGGTCGAACATCAGCGTGTTGTGGACCCAGCCGGTGCCGGACTGGATGTCCTGCGCCGTGGCGCCCGGGAAGCCGCCCCAGGGCGTGACCACCAGGCCGTAGCCCACGGCCGCCCAGTGATTGATGGCGACCGTGCCATAGCGCAGGTTGGCGATGGCGCGGTCGACGGCGCGGGCCACGTCCGGGTCCTTCAGCGACTCGGGATGGACGATCAGGGTGACGTTGAGCGTTCCCCACAGAGTGCCATTGCAGAAGGCCACCGCCTTGTCGACGTACTCGGGGACCGTCGTGGCCTCCAGGGCGGTCTCGCCGAAGATGCCGCAGAAGGCCTCGGTGGTGAAGCAGACGTCGTCCTTCTTCGCCGGGTCGAGGCCGGGAATGAGCGCCCAGGGCAGCTTGTCGCCGGAGCGGGTGCCGAAGGTCTCGGCCGTGTCCGGATGGGCGGCGAGAAAGGTGTCGAAACGGCCGGCGGCTCCGGGATAGTAGGCCCTTCGCACCGGCACCTGGGCGAGGACCTCGCGGGTCCTGGCGAGCAGGGCCTGGCGCTGCGGCCAGGCGGCGTGCTGCACGATCACCCGGCCGGCGTTGCAATTGAAGCCGGCGTTGTTGGTGAGCATCGTCGCCAGGTTCTGGGCGTGATAGGCGAGGTCCCCTTCGCTCCACGGGCCGGGCACCACGATCACGCCACTGACGTTGCCGAGCTCCGCCGTGAACCGCTTGGAGATCACCGGCTCGTTCGCGGCCTTGCGGCGCTTCCCCTCCTCGCCGGGACCGAAGACGATCGCCTCGTAGGTCTTGTCCGATCCCGTGATGTGGATCTCGTCCACGCCGGAGTGACCGCAGAGGTAGGCCCCCTCTTCAGCGCCGCCGTAGACGACGCGGAAGAAGCCGCGCTCGATCAGCGGGCGGAACGCCTCCGCCAGGAGCGGCCCCAGAAAGGCGTTGACCGGGTGGGCCTTGAGCACCACCACCTGGTCCTCGACGAAAAGCTTGTAGAGGGCGTCCATGGGGCCGATGGAGGAGACGTTGCCCGCTGCCAGCACCAGCGCGACTTTTCCTTGGCGGACCGGCGCATGGTAGGCCACGGCCTGGGTTTCGGGGAGATTCTTTTCGGTCACTCCCGGCTCCATCCAGACGTCGGCCGTGACGCCGGCATAGAAGACGCGGTCATAGAGGTCGAGGGGGAAAATGCGGGCGTAGACCTGGCCGTCCGGCCGGGTGCGCACGGAGCCCGGGATGCGGGGCCGGCCGTGGGTCTCGATGTCCAGCAGCGACTCGCGCAGCAGGCGCAGGTTGCGCAGGATGAAGTAGGGGCCCACCAGGGCCTCCTCGCCGGAGCCGGGATGCTCCGGATCGAGCCCCTCGGCCTCGATGCCCAGCGAGGCCCAGCGGTCCGCCACCGTGGCGAAGCCGCGCGACAGCTCGGCGAGCAGCGAGAGCCGTTCCGTTGGGCGGACGGCCGTCCAGGCGCTCTTGCTCGCCTGCAGGTCGGCTACGGCGGCGTCCATCTCCGCGCGCGACGAAGCCGGGGTGGCGCCGGTGACGATCTGGGGAGTGATAATCGGCGGGGTTGCTGGATTGGTCATCCTGGCTCCTTGGGCATCACGATCCACAGCACGATATAGGCGAGGAGCCCGGGGAAGGCGGCCGAGGCCACGGAGACGACGACGTAGCCGATCCGCGTCAGGGTCGGGTTCCAGCCGAGCCAGTCGGCGATACCGCCGCAGACTCCGGCGATCACTTTGTGGCGGCGTGAGCGGTACAGGGGCATTTGGGATTCCTCCTCAGGAGTCGCCCATCTCCGATGCAAGCTCCTGGCCTGCCCCGTGCCGCGCCGCCACGATCGCGGCGGTGAGCAACCCGCAGACGGCACCGAAGATCGCGAGCCCCAGCAGGGTGAGCCACCCCGAGTTGCCCTGGGGCGCCCCAAGCGCCGCGAGCGGCGTCAGCAGATCGAAACCGCCGCCGTTCTTCGCCGCTTCGAGGGCGTTCATCAGCGCCACCGTGAAGGCGCCGAAGGCGAGGCCCACGACTCCGCCGAGAAGCCCCTTCAAGGCGAGCGCGTCGGCGGTGAGCGGCTCGCGAAGGCGCGGCGGCTCCACTTTGAATTCCGGCTCGCGGGCGGTGAAAGGCACGAAGCGGGCGAGCAGGATCAGCCCCGGAATGCCGGTCGGCAGCGTGGACCAGAAGAACGCCTCCCAGCCGATGGCATGAACCAGGAAGCCGCAGATGGGGCCGGAGACGATGCGCGGCAGCCCGAAGAGACTGGAGAACAGGGCATATTGCGTTGCCGAGAAGCGCTTCTGGGTCATGCGCATCAGCAGCACCAGGAAGGCGCCGCTCGCGAGGCTGCTCGCCAGCGTCTCGAAGCTGAAGGCGGCCCACATCATCGGCCGGTTCGGCCCCGGCTGATGGGCGAGGATGGCATAGCCTGCGTTGGCGAAGATCTGGATGAAGCCGAAGACCCACAGCGCGCGTCCCAGCCCCAGTGGCCGGGTGAGGATGCCGCCGATGAACGTGCCCACGACGTTGACCACCAGGCCGATGACGAACAGCACGAAGCCGCGGTCGAAGTCGCTGTAGCCCTTGTCGATGAGGAACGGGCGTTGCAGCGCCTGCACGAGGTTGTCCGCCAGCTTGTAAAGAAGGACGAAGGCGAGGATCTCGAGCGCGCGGTGGCGGGAGAGGAAGCCGAGGAACGGATACCAGACGGCCTCCTTCAGCGTCCTCGGAGCCACGGCGGCGTCCTGTGGATCGGGAGCCTTCCAGAGCACGATCAGCATCGGCAGATAGAGGCAGGCGAGAAAGACGTTGACCGTCTGCCAGCCCCACAGCCCCGCGAGCCAGATGGAGATGCTGCCGGCGAGCTGATAGCCGAGGCGCCACAGCGCGTTGCGGGCCCCGGCCGCCACCGCCTGCTCGTCCGGCCGCAGAACGTCCACGGCGTAGGCGTCGACGGCAATGTCCTGGGTGGCGCCCGCGAACGCCATGGCGAGGGCGACGGCGCCCACCACCCAGGGCGTCTGCGGATGATTGCCGAGCCCGGCGAGGCAGAGGGCGCCGAAGAACAGGGCGATCTGGGCGATGGCGGCCCAGCCGCGCCGGCGTCCGAGCGGCGGCACGAAGCGGTCCATCAGCGGCGACCACAGGAACTTGAACGTCCAAGGCGCCTGGGCCAGGGTGAACAGGCCGACGACCCGGATGTCCACCCCCGACTTGCGCATCCAGTCCGGAATCGCCACCCAGATCAGCCCCAAAGGCATCCCCGAAGCGAACGACATCAACGTCACCGAGGCCGTCCGCCACGACGTGAACGCCTGGCCGAGGCTCTGGAAGGTGCCGGGTCTCTTCGGCGGTGGGGTGGGGGCGGTGGTCAAAGGGGGCTCCCTGGCGGTGGAGTGTTCGGGGGAGCTTATATCAGCGCCGCCGGCCTACCCCGCGACGGGAGCGGTTGCGCCGCATCGAGCCCTCCGGATCCCCATCCCCGGGTTCCCACCGGCTCCGCCGGTTCCCACCCGGGGCTACAAGAATGCCGCCCTACGGGCTCGCGGTGTCGCGGTTTTGTCTTTCTCCCTCTTCTCCCGGTCGGGGGGAGGGCGATGGGAGAAGAGGGTTGGGGTGATGAGGGGTCTTCGGCGGCGCGGTGACAGTTCGGCTGGCGTCGTCCTGGGGGACGGCGCCGCACCCCCATGCTATCGTCCCTCCGACCGGGAAGACCACCATGCTGCGCCGTATCCTCAACAAAAATCAGGACGAGCTGCTGGCCGAGAACCGCCGGCTGCTGGCGGACCTCCAGCAGGCCCTGGCGCGCTTCGACGCGGCGGCGGAGGACCAGGCGACGCTCAAGCGGTCGGCGTTGCAGCTCGACGAGCTGTTCCTTCTCGTCGTCGCCGGCGAGTTCAACGCGGGCAAGAGCGCGTTCATCAACGCCCTGCTGGGGAGCAAGGTGCTGGAGGAGGGGGTCACGCCCACCACCACCCGCGTCCACGTCGTCAAATACGGTCCGGCCATCGAGCGCATCCCCCTGGAGGCGGCGCTCGACGCCATCACCGCGCCGGTGGACCTGCTGCGTGACATCAACATCGTCGACACCCCCGGCACCAACGCCATTCACCGCGAGCACGAGGCCATCACCCGGGAATTCGTCCCGCGCTCGGACATGGTCCTCTTCGTCACCTCCGCGGACCGGCCGTTCACCGAGAGCGAGCGCGCCTTCCTGTCGGGCATCCGCGACTGGGGCAAGAAAATCGTGGTGGTGGTCAACAAGATCGACATCCTGGAGACGGAGGAGGACGTCGCCCGCGTCGTGGAGTTCGTGACCGGCAACGCCCGCACGCTGCTGGGCGCCGCTCCCGAAGTCTTCCCCGTGGCGGCCCGGCTGGCGTTGCGGGCCAAGGAGTCCGGCGACGGCCCGCTCCTCGCCCGCAGCCGCTTCGAGGCGCTGGAAGGCTACATCGTCGGCACCCTCGACGAGCAGGAGCGGGTGCGGTTGAAGCTGCTCAATCCCCTGGGCGTCGGCGAGCACCTGGCGGGGAAATACCTGGAGGTCACGCAGGGGCGGCTGGGCCTGCTCAAGGAGGATTTCACCGCCATCGAGGACATCGAGCGCCAGATGGCCCTCTACAAAGAAGACATGCAGCGCGAGTTCCGTTTCCGCCTGGCCGACGTCGACGTCGTCCTCCACGAGTTCGAGAACCGGGGCATGACCTTCTTCGACGACACCATGCGCATCACCCGGGTCTTCGACCTGGTCAACAAGTCGAAGATGCGGGCCGACTTCGAGCGCACGGTGGTGGCCGACCTGCCGCAGCGGGTGGAGCGGCGGGTGACGGAGATCATCGACTGGCTGGTGAACGCGGACCTGCGCCAGTGGCAGGCGGTGACGGAGCATCTCGCCCGGCGCCGCCAGGAGCACGCGGACCGCATCGTGGGCCAGGTGGGCCGCAGCTTCGACTTCGACCGCACCCGCCTGCTCGACAGCGTCGGCCGGGCCGCCCAGCGGTCGGTGGAGAGCTACGACCGCGAGCGCGAATCGTCGCGCCTGGCCGACTCGGTGCAGGTGGCGGTGGCGGGCACGGCGCTCGCCGAGGTGGGGGCGCTGGGGCTGGGGGCGATCCTCACCCACATCGCCGTCGGAGCGGCGGCGGATTTCACCGGCATCCTCGCGGCCAGCGCCGTGGCCATTCTCGGCCTCTTCATCATCCCCAACCGCCGGGGAGACGCGAAACGGGATCTGCGCCGGAAGATCGCCGCCATGCGCGAGCAGCTCATGGGCTCCCTCACTGCCCAGTTCGACCGCGAGGTCGAGAGCAGCCTGCGCCGCATCGACGAGGCGATCGGCCCTTACACCCGCTTCGTCCGAGCCGAGCGCGACCGTCTTACCACGGCCAGCCAGGAGCTCGGCGCGGCCGCCCAGGGCCTTGCCCGGTTGCGGGCACGGGTAGAGGCGTAGGCCGGTGACAGAGCTCACAGAGTTTGAATGGGATGAGGACAAGGCTGCCGCAAGCTTGGCCAAGCATGGGCTAAGCTTCGAGGAGGCCCTGACGGTGTTCGACGATCCCCTGGCGGCCATCTTCGACGATGAGCATCACTCCACAGGGGAGCTGCGAGAGATCATCATCGGCCACTCCAGCCAGGACCGGCTTGTCCTGGTGAGCTTTACAGAACGTCCCAAAGCGGTCAGGATCATCAGTGCACGGCCTGCCACGCGCAGGGAGCGTGAAAAGTATGAAGAAAATAACCGATGAGCCCGGAAAAGGGACAGACGATTTGCTGTCCGAATACGACTTCGACTACAGCAAGGCGAAGCCCAATCGGTTCGCGGCCAGCCAGAAAAGGCGATTGGCTGTCGTTCTGGACTCTGATGTAGCTGAGGTCTTCAAGACACCCGAGTCTGTGAACAAGGCTCTCCGAGCTCTTCTTGAAGCCGTGCCTGGACTGGAAGCAGGAGCTGGGCGCTCGAAAAGATGACCATCTATCAACAGATCATCCAGTCCTGGCTGGCGGGCACCTCGGAGGGGGCGCCGGTGGCCACGCTCATCGGCATGCGGATCGCGAGCTTCGAAGACGGCGTCATCCGCCTGGAGCTCGACGTGGAGACCCGGCACCACAACCCGATGGGGATCCTGCACGGCGGCATCCTCTGCGATCTGGCCGACCTGGCTATGGGCACGGCCATGGCGGCGACCCTGGCGGAGGGGGAGGGCTTCACCACCGTCCAACTCGCCGCGAACTTCCTGCGCTCCGTGAAAGAAGGCCTCCTGATCGCCACCGGCAAGGTCGTCCACCGCGGCCGCAGCACCGGCTACACGGAGTGCGAGATCGTGGACGCCCAGGGGCGGACGGTGGCGAAGCTCACGAGCACCTGCATGGTGACGCGGCCTTCCTGAGGGTCTGAGAGTCCATGCGGCTTCCGAATCGGAGAAGCCATTCGTCCCGCCAGAGAAACTCAGCGGTTACCTCCTCTCCGAAACGCATGCTCTCGGCAGGGAGAAAGCACGGTTTTTTCGAGCCCATGGGTATAGCAATGATAGAGTCAATGCCTTGGAGCAAGGACTCCTTGCCATCGCGATGGGGGGAGAGGTCCTGCAGGAAGTGGCTTCGGCTCATGGCACGAAATACGTCGTTGACGGTGGCATGATGGCGCCCCAAGGCACGATCCTCAATCTGCGGACGGTCTGGATCGTGGAGCCCCGCGACGACAGACCCCGCTTCGTGACAGCCTACCCTGCCAAAGAGGTGAAGAAATGATCAACGAACTGGACATGGTTGTGCTTCGCCGAGCCTTACCGGCTTATGGTATCGAGGAAGGTGACATAGGCACGGTGGTGCATCGCTATCGGGACGGAGAGGCGATGGAGGTCGAATTCATCACCGGAGAGGGCGAGACCATTGCGGTCGAGACGCTCGAAGCCGGAGAGGTTCGCCCATTGCAGCGGCGCGAAATCCTGCACGCCCGCGAGTTGGCTGCATAACCGCTACGCCTCGCATCTTCTCCCCTTGCAAGAGGGCCTGCTGATCGCCACCGGCAAGGTCGTCCACCGCGGCCGCAGCACCGGCTACACGGAGTGCGAGATCGTGGACGCCCAGGGGCGGACGGTGGCGAAGCTCACGAGCACCTGCATGGTGACGCGGCTGGCCTGACCTCAGAACGGCCTGTCGAACCCAGGGCGAGCCCGGAGGGCGGCAGACTTTTAGCCCAGCGCGCGAGCGCTGGGGATCCATGGTCATCCACACCGAATTGCGCCCTGCCAAGGGCGCCCTTGGCAGGGCGAATTGATGGGACCGAATGACGCCTACCCAGGGCTTCAGCCGGCTGACGCCGGCTCCCGCCCTGGGCTACGAGTCTGCCGCCCTAACGGGCTGGGTTTGTGGCCTGCGCAGATGCCTCCTGCGACGGCACTCTCCACTGGTGCGGGGGGCACGGCACTTGCCCCATCTAGCCCGGCCGCAGGGGATTTGAAGACAAGGAAAGGGGGCGTGCCCTCCGGCACGCCTCCGGGAACCCGCCGAGCGTAGAGACCTTCGGACCCTCGTCTCCGCCGCAGAGACGTCCCGCCGTCCCCGTGGCCTCCGAAACATTATCGTTCAGGACCTGGGACGTCTCTACCGCCTCCGGCCATCTCCGGTCTGGCGGTGGCGAAGGATGGCGATTGCGGGGACGAGCAGGCCTCTCGTCTTGATGGACGTTCATCTTGTCTCGCTGGACGCTCGCCGCTATGCCGAGACGCTCGGTCCAAGCGGTTAGGAGGCTCGTCCGAACAGGGGAGGAACTCATTCGAGTGGGTAGGAGGCTCGTCCGAGTGGGGGAGAGCCTCGTCCGAGTAGGGGAGAGCCTCGTCCGAGTAGGGGAGAGCCTCGTCCAACTCGGACGAGACTTCGCCCTGTTCAAAAAAGTGTTCGTCCTACTGGGACGAGCCTTCCCCCAGCTCGAAAATCCGTCTCCCCTGCTCGGCGGAGCCTCTGTCCAGTTGGTTTGAGCCTTCTCCCGACAGGTGGCATCGCCTGCGCAGCAGGTCTTCAGACCGGCCTGATGAGGAGGGAGGAGCCGCTCGGAATAGAATCCTCTCCAGCGGGGCGGATCCATCGTCCGGCACAACTCTTCGCCACCGGCTCCGTACAGAAGGCTACGACCTGGAGGTCCTATCGCCATGCCTTTCGCCCTCAGCAAACGTCACCGGTCTCTGGCCGCCCTGGTGCTGGCCGCCGCGGTCTGCGCCGTCCCGCGCACCCTGCCGGCCGCGGAGAAGCGCCCCATCGCCGAGACGGACCTGTTCAAGTTCGTCTGGACCGCCGATCCCCGCATCTCGCCGGACGGCAAACAGGTCGTCTACGTCCGCGTCACCGTCAACGAGAAGAAAGAGGGCTACGACACGGCCCTCTGGACCGTTCCCACGGACGGCAGCGAGCCGCCGCGGCCGTTCACCAGCGGCCCGCACGACTCGTCGCCCCGCTGGTCTCCGGACGGCGCCCGAGTCTCCTTCGTGCGCGTCCCGGAAAAGGACAAGGAGAAGGAGGGGCCGCAGATCTACCTCATCTCCACCCGGGGCGGCGAGGCCGTGGCGCTGACCAGCCTGCCGAAAGGGGCCGCGGGCGCGGTCTGGTCGCCGGACGGCAAGACGATCGCCTTCGAAAGCTCCGCCAACGAAAAGGATCTGAAGAAGTGGCGGGCGCAGAAGGAGAAAGAGAAGAGCGGAAAGGACGATAAGGGCAAAGACGAGAAAAGCAAGAACGAGAAGGGCAAGGACGAGAAGGGGGACGACGATCGGGAAAGCGACGTCCGTGTGATCACCAAGGCCACCTATCGCCTCAACGGCAGCGGCTACGACGATCCCGCGCACAAGGGCCACCTGTGGAGCGTCGCCGTGCCCGCCGACGGCGCGAAGGCGGCGGAGCCGAGGCAACTCACCGCGGGCGAGCTCGGCGAAAGCGATGCCTCCTGGTCGCCGGACGGCTCCCTCCTCTATTTCGGCGCGGACCGCTCCCAGGAGCCCTACTACGAAGATCCCAGCTCCAACCTCTTCGTGGTGCCCGCGGCGGGCGGCGCGACCCGCCAGGCCATGAGCTTCAAAGGCGGCGCCGAGGACTACTCGCTTTCCCCGGACGGCCGTTGGATCGCCCTCATCGGTTTCGCCAATCCCGACAAGCCGCGCTCGCACAATGAGACGGACCTGTTCGTGATCGGCACCGCGGCCGGCAGCGAGGCCCGCAATCTGACGGCGAGCTACGACGGCGAGGTCGGCGCGGGCATCGGCTCCGACCAGCATCCGCCGCGGGGAGGCAGCCCGAAGCCCATCGTCTGGAGCCGCGACGGCCGCTCCCTCTACGTCGTCACGGCCGACCAGGGCCGGGCCAACCTGTCGCGCATCGACGTGGCGACGGGCGCCCTCCAGCCCGTCACCCACGGCGATCAGGAGGTCGTCTCGTATTCAGCGTCGGCGGACGGCTCGCGGATGGCCCTCGTCCTCTCCACGACGACGGTGCTCGGCGACCTCTATTCGCTCGACACGGCCTCCGGCAAGCTGACGCCCATCGCCCGGCCGAACCAGGATCTTTTCTCACAGCTCAACCTGACACCGGCCGAGGAGATCACCTACAAGAGCTTCGACGGCAGGGAGATCCATGCCTTCGTCCAGAAGCCTGCGGATTTCGATCCTAAGAAGAAGTATCCGCTGATCCTGAACATCCACGGCGGCCCCCACTCGGCCTACGGCTACGCTTTCTTCCACGAGATGCAGTGGATGGCCGCCAAGGGCTATGTCGTGCTCTATCCGAACCCCCGCGGCAGCTCCTCCTACGGCCAGGACTTCGGCAACGTCATTCAATATGAGTTCCCGGGCGACGATGCCAAGGACCTGCTGGCTGGCGTGGACGAGATGGTGAAGCAGGGCGTCGCCGATCCCAAGCGGCTGGGCGTGACGGGCGGCAGCGGCGGCGGCATCCTCACCAACTGGATCGTCACCCAGACGGACCGCTTCGCCGCTGCGGCGGCCCAGCGCTCCATTGCGAGCTGGGCCGACTTCTGGTACACGGCGGACTTCACCCTGTTCCGGCCCACCTGGTTCCACGGCGCGCCCTGGGAGGACCCGCAGGACTTCGCCCGCCGCTCGCCCATCACCTACGCGGCAAAGATCACCACGCCCCTCATGCTCATCGAGGGTGAGGCGGACTACCGCACCCCGCCCGCCGCCGGCGGCGAGCAGATGTTCCGCGCCCTCAAATACATGAAGAAGCCCGTGGTGATGGTGCGCTTCCCGGGCGAAAGCCACGAGCTTTCGCGCTCGGGCCAGCCCTGGCACCGCATCGAGCGCCTGCGGCACATCATGGCCTGGATGGACAAGTACCTGCAGGGGAAGAAGACGGACGCGTATGACGTGAGGTGAGGGCGATCAGAAGGTTCTATAGACCCTACTTTTCGGAAGAGTTTTCTGGAGGTGGACAGCGCCTGGGACCGAACAGGAAGGGGAAGGGGCGGGCAAGCAAACGGAACTCCTCGGGAGCAATCTCGCCGGGATTGTCGACGTCACGGTCCCTGGCGAGATCGTTAGCCGACTGAAACGAGATGACCGCCAAAGTCGTGAACGTTTCGAACGAGCCCTCCCGCGGCTTCCTCCGCACGCCAACCGCCCTGAAACAGCCCAGGCTGGCGAGCCGTCCCTGGACGAAAGTGATCGCAGGCCGCAGCTTGTCGTCATGGGTTGACTGCGAGAGGACCCCTGGCGGCGCGTCGGCCAGAAGCCTACCGGCAGACACGATCAAGGCCACGGCGAGCCCTTGAGTGATCCAAGGCTGAAAGCTCTGGAAGCGATGCCAAGAGATGGCCCACCACGCCACGCCAGCCAGAATCAGGATCAGGCCGAGAAGGATGGTCGAAAGCTCCTCCAAATCATCGGCGCCGAGAAGGTAGGCTTTCCCGAGGAACAGGCGCCCGAAGTTCCAAGCCCAGGACAGGAGGGCGATGCCGACGGCCGCCTTCATCAGCCATCCTGAGCGCTTGGCCTGGTCCTGGAACTGAGGCAGTTGGGCAATCCCGGAGAGGGCACCCAGGATCACGAGCCAAATGCCTCCGTAGGCACGGAAAGCTTCGAAGAGAAGAGCCATTGCTCTGCTTTATCTCACCTGGAGACCCAAACCGCGATGAGCGGACTTAGGGGATCCTCGAAATAGCTGCCAGCGATGATCGCGAGCGGGTCAGCTTTGTCGAGACTGGGCTGCTGGACACTCACACCGGGCACCCCACTTTTCAATCGGCATGGTTGCCAATTTTGCTTCGAGAGAGGAGTCCGCATTTCCTTCGTGACTCCCCCTTTGTAGGTCAACGTAGTGATCAACACTGACCCTTCCCTCAGCTCTGCACCTGCGTACCGGCAGCGTGTGTGCTCAAAGCTGACGGTTTTTTTCCCGTCTCTGGGGAGGACCCGGAGGACTCGGTAGTACCGGGGATCTATCGGATCGTCCGGAATGCTCAAGGCTGGAAAGATGCCTGCCAGACCTGCCAACGAGGCGATGCGCGTGCGGATGACCGGGCCTGGCTCCTCACTGGTGGAGGTCAGGGGTTGAAACAGAATCAGAGTGTCCACCTCGGGTCCAGACAGTAGGGCTGGCGGTGCCGAAGGAGGCCAGGGAGCGATCGCGAAGCCACGCCGCCGGGCCTCCTCGACGGGATCGGCGCCGTGGGGCAGGAACAGGATGAGGGAGCGCACTCCGGCCTTGGCGAGCTGTTCCTGGTAGGCCTGGGAATCGATTCCCAAAGGCTTGAGAGTCTTCGCCGGTTCTCGTGGGTCGGTTGCCAGGAGGCGAGAAGACGTCGCAGGGTCGCGGACCTGGAGACTGGCCAGGTTCCAGAAGTGCTCCAGCGTCGACCTCGCGACCAGTGCGAGCGTTGCCCCACCGAGCACCGTGACCGCACCGGGGCGGCTGATGCTCAGCGGTTTGGTCTTGTGGGGCCGGCCTGAAACCTTCCCGCCACCTACACTGATGCACGCCACCAGAGCCAGAAGCCCTAACGCGAGGATGGACCGTGTGCAGCGAAGACATGCCGGCATAGCCGCCTCCTGTTTCGCGCCCAGCGAATTCGATGGTTTAAAGATATGATACACCCCGTCAGGGACAAGGGATAGCCCCTGGCCCTCTGCTATAGTTGATTCTCCGGGAGTCCTCCGAGGCGATTCCTTTGTTTCGATTCCTCCGCAGATGGACAGGCCGCCGTCCCGGCAGGCAGGCTCACCGGCCCGATACTGAGCTGCCCCTCCTCCACTCCGTGCTCCGGCACCTGCCGGCCGGCATTCTTTACGCCGATCGCGACGCGCAGGTCACCAACGCCAATGACGCCTTCCTCTCGATGCTCGGCCGCAGGCGCGAGGAGATGGAACGGGGCGAGCTCAACTGGGTGGAAATGACGCCCTCCGGCTGGGTGGACGCCGACCAGCGGGCCATCGTCGAGCTGATGGCGAGCGGCGCCTGTGCTCCTTATGAGAAGGAGCTGCGGCGGGCCGACGGCACCCGCCTGCCTGTCCTGTTCGGCGCCGCGCTTCTGCCGTCGTCCGAAGAGATGGTGGGCTTCGTGCTGGACCTGACGAAGCGCAAGCAGGCGGAAGACCGGGTGGCGCTGCTGGCCGAAGCCGGCCGGGTGTTCTCGGAGTCGCTCGACCCCGAGGAGACGCTGCGCAGCCTCGTCGAGCTGGCCGTGCCGCGGCTGGGGGATTACGCCCTCATCTTCGCCGTCCAGGAAGGCGGCGCGCTACGGCAGGTCGCCTTTCGCCATGCCGACCCCGCCAAGGAAGCGCTGCTGCGGACGCTGGGAGAGATCTACGAAGCCTCGTCCGAGAACCCGTCGAGCTTCGTCTGGCGGACGGTGAGCACCGGCCGCAGCGAGCTGGTGCCCGAAGTCGCTCCCGACGCGGCCGCGTCGATCGCCGGCAACGCGCCGCTCCTCGATCTCTACCAGCAATTGTCCCCCCGCTCGTTCCTCGCCGTTCCCATGGCGGCCCGGGGGGAGACCTTGGGCGCCTTGCTCGTCGCCACCGCCGAGTCCCGGCGGCCGCTGGGGCCGGCGGACCTGGAGCTCGCCGAGGAGCTGGCGGCCCGCGCCGCCCTCGCCATCGACAACGCCCGCCTTTACAACCGTGCCGAAGCCGCCAGCCGGGCGAAGGACCACTTCCTGGCCGCGTTGAGCCATGAGCTGCGCACACCGCTGACCCCCGTCCTGCTGCGCGTCGCCGCTCTCGCGGGCACGCCGGAGCTGGCAGGCGAGCTGCGGGCCGACCTGCGGATGATCCAGCGCAACGTCGAGCTGGAAGCGAAGCTCATCGACGACCTGCTGGACCTCACCCGCATCACCCGCGGCAAGCTGGCCCTTCACTTCGAGGTCGTCGGCGTCCACGAGGTGCTGCAGCACGTGGCGGAGATCTGCGGCGAGGAGGCCGCAAGCAAGCAGATCTCGATCGACGTCGGGGCCGGCGCGGACGAGCAGCACGTCTGGGCGGACCCTGGCCGGCTGCGGCAGGTGTTCTGGAACCTGGTGAAGAACGCCGTCAAGTTCACGCCGGCCGGCGGTCGCATCATGGTGCGCACGAGCAATCCCGAGCCGGGGAAGCTCCAGGTCCAGGTGATCGATCCCGGCATCGGCATCGAGCCCGAGGTCCTGCCGCGGCTGTTCAACGCCTTCGAGCAGGGGGACCCGACGGTGACGCGGAGCTTCGGCGGCTTGGGGCTTGGGCTCGCAGTCTCGAAGGCCCTGGTGGACCAGCACAGCGGCGTGCTCACCGGCGTCAGCCCCGGCCGGGGCCTCGGCGCCACCTTCACCGTCACGCTGGCGACGGTGGCGGCGACCCCCGCCGAAGAAGTTGCCGTCGTTCCAGACGGCGGATCGCGCGGCCTGCGTCTCCTCCTGGTGGAGGACCACGCGCCGACGTTGGAAGTGATGGCCGCGTTGCTCGAGATCGCCGGGCACGAGGTGAACACGGCTATCGACCTGCGCTCAGCCCGGGAGCTTGCCGCGAGCCGCGAGCTCGACCTGGTGGTGAGCGACCTCGGCCTGCCGGACGGCACCGGCTTCGATCTCATGCGCGAGCTGCGCGACCAGTACGGCCTCAAGGGGATCGCCGTCAGCGGCTACGGCATGGAGGAGGATCTGCGCCGCAGCCGGGAGGCCGGCTTCCTTGAGCACCTCGTCAAGCCGGTGGATGTCGAGAAGCTCAAGGCGGCGCTGGCGAGGGCGTCGGCGGCGAGGGCGTGAGAAGGTTTGTCGACACGGCGCCTCCGCCCGGGCATAAATGCCGGGGCTAGGTCAAGGCGCTGGATGAATCCAGCTTTAAGTCCCCTTCAGGGGGCGTTGTTTCTAGCCCTGGCATTCATGCCTGGGCGAAGGCGCGTTTTCGATATCATCAGCGCCCCCGCAGGAACACCTCGACAGGAGAGTTTCACGATCATGACTCGACGACTTCTCGCACCTCTCTGCCTCCTTCTCCTCACCGCGATCCCGGTCTCCGCCCTGCCGGCGCAGGCTCCGGCCGTCAAGGAGACCTACGAGCGCGGCCCCGGCCCCTATGCGGTCGCCACGGTCTCCTACGATTGGACGGATTCGACGCGCAACCGCAAAGTGCCGGTGAAGATCTATTACCCGGAGAAAGGGCAGGGACCGTTCCCGGTCATCGTCTTCTCCCACGGCCTCGGCGGCTCGCGGAACGGCTACGAATACCTCGGCCGCCACTGGGCGAGCCATGGCTACGTTTCAGTGCATGTCCAGCATCTCGGGAGCGACGACGCGGTCTGGCGGGAGAGCGAGCGGCCGGCGCGGAACCTGGCGCAGGCTGCGGCCGATCCCCGCATCGCCCTTGAACGTCCGCAGGACGTCCACTTCGCGCTCGACCGGGTGACGGCGATGAATCACGAGGACACGCCGCTGAAAGGCCGGCTCGACCTGCGCGAGATCGGCATGGCGGGCCACTCCTTCGGCGCCTGGACGACGCTCGCCGTGGCGGGCCAGAGGTTGGGGTTCCGGCAGGAGACCTCGCTGGCCGATCCGCGCGTCAAGGCCGCCATCGCGATGAGCGCGCCCACCCCCCGGCGCGGCGACCTCGACCGCGCCTACGGCAAGATCAACCTGCCCGTCCTCCACATGACGGGCACGCTCGACGACAGCCCGATCGGCGACACCAAGGCCGCCGAGCGCCGCATCCCCTTCGACCACATCCAGGCCCCCGGCCAGTACCTGGTGACCTTCCAGGGCGGCGACCACATGATCTTCGCCGGCGCGAGGCGGCGAGCCGGCAAGGGCGAGAAGGACCCGCGCTTCCGGGACCTCATCCTCCAAGGCACCACCGCCTTCTGGGACGCCTACCTCAAGGGCGACGCCACGGCGAAGTCCTGGCTCGCCCAAGGCGGCTACGCCGCGGCGCTGGGAGCGGACGGGAAGCTGGAGATGAAGTAGGGAATCTAGAAGCGGGTATTGATCCGCCGGAAAATCACTTGCGGATCGCGCCGGACGTGAAAGCAGCCGAGGACCAAAACATGATTCCGTTGGACCACGTAATAGAGGAGATAAGGAAAGTGTTGGACAGGGGCTCGCCGCACATCACGATGAGCGACTGGGAAGATAAGTGGGGTTGAGGTCAGAATCTGGAGTACGTCGTCGACGCATTTGCGGAACCTGGTCCCTACGGCGGGGTTCTTATCGGCGTACCAGGATTGTGCGTCCAGGAGATCCTGTTCCGCAAGCGGTCGGACGATGATCTCGAATCTCAACGGGCGCGCTCAAGTCGGGCACGAACTTCCTCCCAAGGAGCTCCAGAATCTGGATTGTCTTCCAGATCCTGCAGGCGACGGTCCAACTCGGCACGATGGGACTCAGGTAGCGGAACCGCATGGGGATCCGATGCGACCGTATCCCAGATGGCTTCAGCCAGCTCGATCCGTTCAGGAACGCTGAGCTTGGCGGCTTGGGCGAGAAGGGACTTGTTCATGGACGGATTCTACATATGTAGGAATCCGTCGTCACCCCTCCTCTCCCTCCTCGCCAACCGCCCCCGGTCTTCTTAGCCCCAGGCTCTTCACCTTCTGGTGCAGGTAGGTGCGCTGCACGTCGAGCAGGCGGGCGGCGGCGGTGAAGTTCCAGCGGGTGCGGTGGAGGACGCTTTCGATGTACTCCCGCTCGCACTGGCTCTTGAAATCCCGCAAGGGGACGATGGGCAGGCTGGTGGAGGAGAGGAGCAGGCCGGTGCCGGGGTCCTGGCTGGGCTCGAAGAAGCTCGACGGGAGCTGATCCGGCGTCAGCGGATCGGCGCCGAAGACCACCAGCCGCTCGCAGAGGTTGCGCAGCTCACGGACGTTGCCCGGCCAGGCGTAGCGCTCCAGATACGAATAGACCTCCGATTCGGTCTGCCGCGGGCGCGCCCGGTGCTGGCGGCAGAAGTGCTCCAGAAAGTGGTCGAAGAGAAGAGGGATGTCCTCCCGCCGCTCGCGCAGCGACGGCACCGGCAGCGGCAGGTGGGCGAGGCGGAAGTAGAGATCCTCCCGGAAGCGCCCTGCCTTCACCTCCTCCGCCAGGTCGCGGTGGGTGGCGGCCAGCACCCGCACGTCCACCTGCCGGTCGCGGGTCTCGCCCACCCGGCGCACCCGGCCGTCCTCCAGCACCCGCAGCAGGCGCGATTGCATGGTCAGGTCCATGTCCCCGATCTCGTCGAGGAACAGGGTGCCGCCGTCCGCCTCCTCGAAGAGGCCGGGCTTGGCCGTCTTGGCGTCGGTGAAGGCTCCCCGGGCGTGGCCGAACAGCTCGTCCTCCACGAGGTGGTGGGGAATGGCCGCGCAGTTGATCTTGATGAATGGGCGCTGGCCGCGCGAGCTCCCGCGGTGCAGCGCGCTCGCCACCAGCTCCTTGCCGGTGCCGCTCTCGCCCACGATGAGCACCCGGGCGTCGGTGGCGGCGGCCCGCTCGATGAGCTGCCGCAGGGCGGCCACCGGCGCCGAGCTGCCGAGGATGGGCGGCTCCCCTCCCAAGTCCGCCTTGAGGGTCGCGACCTCCCGCTTGAGGGCCTGGTGCTCCAGGGCATTGCGGATGGACTGCAACAGCCGCTCGCGGGAGAACGGCTTCTCGATGAAGTCGTGGACGCCGAGCCGCAGAGCCTCCACCGTCTCGCTGATCGAGGCTTCGCCCGAGATGATGATGGTGGGCGGCATGCGCTGCATCGCGGCCAGGCGCCGCACCAGCTCGACGCCGCTGATCCCCGGCAGCCGCACGTCGAGCAGCAACAGGTGGGGCAGAGTGACGCGGCCGTCCCCGAGGTGGGCGAGGGCCTCCTCGGCCGACGACAGGGCCTGGGGCGCGTACCCTTCTTCGCGGAGCTGCAGCAGAAGGCTGCCGCGAATCTTCTCGTCGTCCTCGACGATCACCAGGCGTGTCATGCCGTCACGTCCTCTCGCTTGTGGGGAAGGGTCAGTCGGAAGGTGGTGCCGGCCCCGGAGCTCGCCAGCACCTCCAGGTCGCCGCCGTGGTCGAGCAGGATCTTCTTCGAGATGGCGAGGCCCAGGCCCATGCCTTCGCCCACCCGGCGGGTGGTGACGTAGGGCTCGAAGACCCGCGAGCGGATGTCCGGCGGGATGCCCGGGCCGTCGTCCGTCACGTCGAGGACGACGCCCGCCTCCGTCTCGCCAGGCCGCAGGGTCACGGTGCCCGAATCCTTCCCTGACTCCGCGCCGGCCGAGCTGATGGCGAGGGCGCTGTTGTCGCAGAGGTTGACCAGCACCTGCCGCAGCATGTCGCGGTCGAGCGCCGCCGGCAACGGCTTCCCCGGCGGCTCGTAGCGCAGCGTCAGGTTCGGCCAGGCGGCGGCGAAGGTGTTGACGAACTCCTCGACCACCGGCCCCAGGTCGTGCACCGCCGGCCGCGGCAGGGAGAGACGGGCGAAGGAGGTGAACTGCTGGGTGAACTTGCCCAGCCGCTCCAGCTCCTCGCCGACGCTGAGGGCGGCCTGCCGCACTTCCTCCTGGGTCTCCTCGGTGCCCGCCGGGTCCGCAGGCTCGGCCGCCAGGAGCTGCTGGAGGCGGGAGAGCTCCAGCCGGGCGGCGGTCAGCGGCGTGCGCATCTCATGGGCGTGGCGGCGCGCCGTCTCCTGCCAGACCGAGAGGTTCTTGAGATAGGCCAGGCGCTTGCGGTCCCGGGCCATGGCCCGCGAGGTCTCCTCGATCATGCCGGCGATCCGCCCGAGGGTGTCGCGGCCGCGGTCTTCGATCTGCAGGTCCTCCTCGCCCGCCGAGAGGGCGACGAGGGCCCGCCGCAGC
>JBAPYB010000330.1:0-5946 GCA_049284515.1 Thermoanaerobaculia bacterium | reverse complement strand
GAAGAGCAGTGCGCAGCCCGCCTCCCGCGGCGCCTCGGGAGGCGGCGACACCCCCGTCTTCGAGCGCCTCCCCGGCTCCCGGCAGGAGGCGGAGGCGATCGCCGCCCTGGCCCCGCCGGCCGAGACCCGCGTGGACCTGGATTTCGACGCCAGCCGCGCCGAGGCCCTGAGCGACCGGCTGAGCGCCTATCGCATCGTTCACTTCGCCACCCACGGCGTCATCGACGCCGAGCATCCGGCGCTCTCGGGCCTGGCGCTCTCCATGGTGGACCGCACAGGCAAGCCGCAGGCGGGCTTCCTCCACCTGCGCGACGTCTACAACCTGCGCCTCAACGCCGACCTCGTGGTGCTCTCCGGCTGCCGCACGGCGCTGGGCAAGGAGGTGCGGGGCGAGGGCCTGATCGGCCTCACCCGCGGCTTCCTCTATGCCGGCGCGCCGCGGGTGGTGGCGAGCCTGTGGCGGGTGGAGGACCAGGCGACGGCGGCGCTGATGACCCGCTTCTACCGCGCCCTCTGGGAAGAGCGCCTGCGGCCGGCCGCCGCCCTGCGCGCCGCCCAGCTCTCCTTGAGCCGCGAGCGGCGCTGGCACGATCCCTACTTCTGGGCCGGCTTCGTCCTGCAAGGGGACTGGCAGTGAGCCGCGCTGCGACTTTCGGGGCCGACGCCCCACTAATCGAGTGAAACCGACGGCTGCAAGGAGGCAGACATGAACATCCAATCGTTCCTCGGCGTCTGGCGTATCAACTTCGCCACCGGCCCCCTCTCCGAGCCGGGAAAATCGTTGCAGGACCTCGCCGCGATCGAGATCGGAACGGGCAACAACGGCGCCTCGCTCCCCTTTCTCTGCGATAGCGACTATGAGATAAAGGTGGGCTTCGCCCTGCTGGACTCGGCGGGCGGCGTGATCTTCTCCAGCGACTCGGGGGCGCTGCTGACGCTGACCGGCGAGCAGCTCCGATGGCATGGGCCGTACCGCGACTCCTCCGGTCTCCCCAAGGAGCTCAACATCAACATCGCCGTGGCGGAGATCTTCCGGGACGACGCAGTGGACCAGGGGTTCTACCCGTACCTCTTCGGCTGCACCGTCTACGGCGATCCCGACCAGGTGGGCGTCTGGGGCGGCAGCGGCTCGGCGGGCGGCGGCAACTTCGCCAAGGGAGCCGCGAAGACCGCATGCTAGAATCCGCCGGTCTCCCATCAGGAGCCGGCTTCTGGCCAGCAACGGCACAGCTCTCTACCCCGCAAGCGACAGCCCGGAGTCCCTGGCCGCCCGAATCCAGGCCGGGGACCGTCGCGCCGAGGAGCGGGTGGTGGAGATCTACGGCCGCAGCGTGGCGGTCCTCCTCGACCGCCACACCAACGGCCGGCCCGAGGCCGAGGACCTGTTTCAGGACACCTTCCGCCTCGTCCTCGAAAAGCTGCGGCGCGGCGAGCTGCGGGAGCCGGCCAAGCTCCCGGGCTTCCTCGCCCAGATCGCCCGCAGCCTCGCCATCGAGCACTACCGCAAGGCCACCCGCCGCAAGACCGAGGCGGACAGCGAGGCCGTGGAGGTGGCGGTCGCTCCCAGCGGCAGCCCCTTGAGCGGTTTGCTGGAGAGCGAGAACGCCTCCCTCGTCCGCCGGGTCATCCGCGAGCTCGGCAACGAGCGCGACCGCGAGATCCTCCTGCGCTTCTACATCGCCGAGGAGGACAAGGACTCAATCGCCGCCGACCACGGCCTCACCAGCCTGCAGTTCAACCGCGTCCTGCACCGCGCCCGCCAGCGCTACAAGGAGCTGTTCCTGGAGCGCACGGGCGGCCGAGGGTTCTCGCCGGTTCAGGGTGCGATAATTCTCTTCCTGATCACACTCTGGAGTGGGATGCACCGAGGGGCCGGGGGGTGACAGGCATGGACCACGACTACATCGCAGCCAACGGCCTCGTCGAGCGCTATCACCAGGGCTCGCTGCCGCCGGACGAGGAGGCCCGCTTCGAGGAGCACTTCGTCGGCTGCCCCGAGTGCACGGAGCAGCTCGAGCTGGCCCGGGGCTTCCAGCGCGGCCTCAAGGCCATGGTGGCCGAGGACGCCGCCCGGGTCGTCCTGCAGGCAGGCCTCTTCGCCTGGCTGGCCCGGCGCGGCCGGATTGCACAGTGGAGCCTTGCCGTCGTCCTTCTTGTCCTTGCCGTCCTTCCGGTCCTTTGGTTCCGCAGGGAATCGACGAGCCTGCGACAGACCGTGACCGCCTTGCGGGAGAGCGACAGCTCTCAAAAGGAGACGGCCGCGGATCTCCGGAAGCGCCTCGCCGACAGTGAGGCGCATCGCCGCGACCTGGAATCGAAGATCGCCCAGGCGAAGCCGCCCGAACCTCCCCATCCTCTCGCCGCCGCGGCCAACCTCACCGTGGCCCTCCTCACCGCCGTCCGCGGCCCCGGCGAGCCCGCAGCGACGATCGATCTCTCAAAAACCGGCGACCTCGTGGCCCTCGCCGTCGATCCCGGCGCCGACGCGCGCTTCGAGACCTACCGCGTGACGCTCACCCAAGCCGGCGCCACCGCGTACCGCCAGGCCGGCCTCAAACCGAACGCTTTGGAAACGGTGATGCTCACGTTTCCTTCCACCTTCTTCGCTCCCGGCGAATACCGTCTGCGCCTCGAAGGCGTGAAGGCGGACGGCTCGGCGACGGAGATCGGCGGCTATCCGTTCCGGGTGGTGGGGAAGAAGTAGGCCCTGCGATAACTTCCCGCTACGTCCCACTACCTCCTCGACAGAGGAACCTGATTTCCACTGCGCTTCTTCTTGAGGAGGAGGAACCTTCCATGGTCAAGATTCGCGTCCTGACGCTCCTGCTGTTGGCGCTCGCGGTACCTCTCGCGGCTGCTGACAAGACGCCGCTCATCCCCGCCAACGAGCTGCTGCTCGGCCACTCCAATTTCTTCCAGCCGGTCCAGGTCTACGACCTCCAGGAGACGGAGATCTGCAAGCAGCGGCTCGCGCCCCTGGCATACAAAGCCTATAGCGCCGTCGGCTTCAACCTCGCCAATACCATCGTGATCGTGGGTCCGGACAACGGGCTGGTCGTGGTCGACACCCTGGGCTCGGACGGCAGCGCCAAGGTCGCCCTGGAGGCGGTGCGGGTGAAGGCCGGAATTAAGGCGGACGCCAACGGCAAGCTGCCCATCAAGGCCATCATCTACACCCACAACCACATCGATCACACGGCCGGCGTGCAGGGCGTGCTCGCCCTCGCCGACCGGCCCGTCTGCAAGCCGGAGAATCCGCAGGATGCGGGCAAGGACGGCACCTACATCGGCCGCCAGGATTGCGTCGAGGTCATCTCCCAGAAGGGCGTGGTCGACAGCGTGATCAACACCGGCACGGTGGTCGGTACGATGATCAATCCGCGCTCCTCCTACATGTATGGCAACTGGATCGGCGCCAACCGCATCAACGACGGCATCGGCCCCGAAGTGCTGGAGGGCTCGGCGGGCTTTCAGATGCCGTCGCGCACCTTCACCGACGAGCTGCTGGTCTCGGCCGCCGGCGTCAACCTGAAGCTGATCTACGTGCCCAGCGAGACGGACGACGAGATCGCCGCCTTCCTGCCGGACGGCATGAATCAGGTTTATCCGAGTCGTGGCGCCGCTCCACGCTCCTCGCAGTCCGACGGCTGGGGCGGCCCCGGCATGCTGCTGTCGGCCGAGGTCATCCAGGGCCCGTCGTACCCCAACCTCTACAGCCTGCGGGGCACCAGCTACCGCAACCCGGCGACGTGGTTCCGCAGCGTCGACACCCTGCGCGAGCTGGACTCCTGGAGCATGGTGCCCGCGCACGGCGTGCCGCTCTGCGGCGCGGAGGACATCCGCATCCTGCTGCGCAACTTCCGCGACGCCATCCAGTTCACCCACGACCAGGCCGTGCGCCGGCTCAACCAGGGGGAGACCATCGAGGAGCTGGCGGCGAACATCCACATGCCCGACTACCTGGTCAACGATCTCGGGCGGATGAAGCAGCCGAAGCCGGACGTGCGGATGGAGGATTACCTGACGCCGTTCTACGGCTCCGTGCCGCAGGCCGTGCGGGAGGTCTACTTCGGCTATCTCGGCTGGTTCCAGGCCGACCCGGTGGCCCTCCAGCCCACGCCGCCGCGCGCCCTCTCGGTAAAGACGGTGGCGATCATGGGCGGCGCCAAGAAGGTCGTGGAGGTCGCGGCAACCTCTCTGGCCGCGGGCAAGAAGCTGCTCGATGCAGGACAGGTCGACAAGGCCCACGAGCAACTCCAGTGGGCGGCCGAGCTGACCACCGAGGTCATCCGTGCCGAGGGGGCCTCGGGCCAGCCGCGCACGGGTCCGGCGAAACCGGTCTGCAAGGACCTGACGCCGAAATTCGAGGTCCACACCTCGTGGGCCCAGTGCCCCAAGGGCGTCGGCACGCCGCCGCCCAACCCGCCGGCCGCGTGCACGGGCACCGCCACCTATTGCCACGCCCGCGAGGTGAAGGCGGCGGCGTTCGTGGCGCTGTCGCAGACGGTGACCAACCCCAACTGGCGCAACTGGTACATCTCGTCGGCGCAGGAGCTGTGCGGTCTCTTCCAGGGCATGCCGCCGGTGGTGGGCGGCCTCACCTCGCCCTCCATCGTCACCGCGCTGCCGCCCGCGGCCTGGGTCAACTCCTGGACGATGCGGCTCAAGGCGGAGAAGACCGCGCCCCTCGGCAAGGACGCCACCTGCGGCGAAGGCAGCGGCGTCCACCAGTCCTTGGGATTCCTTTTCCTCGGCGACCCGCAGGTTGTGCAGCCGGACCAGGCCTTCGCCCTCCACATCCGCTGCGGCATTGCGGAGTTCGACGTGCTCCAGCCGCCCGTCACCGCCGACAAGCTGGCCGCCTTCGAGCACGTGGACCTCGCCATCTCCATCACCTATTCGGCCTGGGCGAGCCTCCTCAACAGCACGGCTGCCAGCGTCGCCTGCGGCACGCCGGAGCCGTTTCAGAACGCTCTCCAGAAGGCGCTGGAGCCCCACGGGGGCCTCAAGGTCCTCAAGGGGACGAATCAGGACATCACCAGCTTCTTCGGATATTTCGATCCGCCGCAGACGACCTTCCAGGCGTTGACGTTGCGGTAGGAAGACACCCCGGCCCTCTCCCATCGGGTGGACGGTGGGAGAGGGGGCGGGCGGAGCGGCCTAGAACTTCCGCATCAGCCCCACGACCACCCCCTGCACCCGCACGTCCCTGGCGGGGACGCGGAACGGCTGCATGTTGGGGTTGGCCGGCTGGAGGCGGACCATGGCGCCTTCGGGGTAGAAACGCTTGAGGGTGGCCTCCTCGTTCACCAGCGCCACCACCATCTCCCCGGGCTCGGCCGCGTCCCGGCGCAGCACGATCACGTAGTCGCCGTCGTGGATCCCCTCGTCGATCATCGACTCGCCCACCACGCGCAACACGTAATGATCGCCGCCCCGCGCGCTCAGCAGGTGGCCAGGCACCGTCACCCGGTCGTTGCCGGAGAGGGCCTCGATGGGCCGGCCGGCGGCGATCCGGCCGAAGTACGGCAGGTCGCGCTCCGACGTCTCCGCCCCCGGAATGGCGCGGATCAGCTCGATGCCCCGCTTCTGATTCCAGTCACGGCGCAGGAAGCCCTTCTGCTGTAGGAGCTTCAGGTGCTTGTACGCCGTGCCGTAGGAGGAGAACCCGAAACGCTCGCAGATCTCCCGGTGGGTCGGGGCGATACCGCGGTCCTTACGGTACTCCTGAATGAACTCCAGAATCTGTTTTTGCCGCTCGGTGAGATAGGACATGGTGCAAGTATAGCGGTAACGTAGCGTAATGCAAGCGGTGCCCCTCCCCGGCCCAAGACCCTCATCACCCCGGCCCTCTTCTCCCGCCCCCTCCGCACCCCCCTCACCGGGAGAAGAGGGAGACAAGCAAGAACGCTCCAACCGGGACCCCTCTCCCGGTGAGGGGGGTGC
>JBAPYB010000329.1:0-2735 GCA_049284515.1 Thermoanaerobaculia bacterium | reverse complement strand
CCGCAGGTCCTCGGCCACCCGGCCGCCGAACACCAGGGCCTCCAGCAGGGAATTGCTCGCCAGCCGGTTGGCGCCGTGGACGCCCGTGGAGGTGACCTCGCCGGCCGCCCACAGGCCCGGCAGCGAGGTGCGCCCCTGCTCGTCCACCGCGACGCCCCCCATGTGGTAGTGGGCCGCGGGCGCCACGGGAATGGGCTCGGTCCGCGGGTCCAGCCCATGCTCCCGGCACAGCCGGAAGACGGTCGGGAAGCGCTCGGGAAACTCTTCCCCCACGGCCTGGGTGGCGTCGAGGAAGACGCGATGGCCCGCCATCAACTGCCGCCAGATGGCCCGCGCCACCACGTCGCGGGGAGCGAGCTCCGCGTCCCGGTGCTCTCCGCGCATGAAGCGCTCGCCTGCTTCGTCGATCAGGATCGCCCCTTCGCCGCGCAACGCCTCGGTCAGGAGCGGCATGGGATCGGCGCCCACGGCCAGGGCCGTGGGGTGAAACTGCACGAACTCGAGGTCCACCAGCCGGGCCCCGGCCCGCGCCGCCATGGCCAGGCCGTCGCCCGTGGCCTCGGGCGGGTTCGTGGTGTGGAGGTAGAGGTGGCCCAGGCCGCCGGTGGCCAGCACCACCGCCGGGGCGAGATGGAGCACCCGCCGGCCTCCGGCGTGGACGGCCACGGCGCCGATCACCTGCGCCCCGTCCAATACCAGGTCGATGGCGAAGGCGCCGTCGATCATGTGCACCTCGGGGGCGCTGCGCACGGCCGCCACCAGGGTGCGCACGATCTCCGCTCCCGTCGCGTCCCGCGAGTGCAGGATGCGCCGGCGGCTGTGGGCGGCCTCGCGGCCGAGCGACAGCGAGCCCGCGTCGTCGAGGTCGAAGTGGGCGCCGAGGGCGAGAAGGGCCTTGACCCGCTGCGGCCCCTCGGCGGTAAGGATGTCCACGACGTGGGAGTCGTTGAGCCCGGCGCCGGCCGCCATCGTGTCGGCCGCGTGCAAGGCCGGAGCGTCGTCCCTCCCCACCGCCGCGGCGATGCCGCCCTGGGCCCAGGGGCTGGAGCCGCCCGAGCCGTGGCGCACCTTGGTGAGCACCGTCACCCGCAGGGGAGCGCAGCCGAGGGCCGCCGTCAGCCCGGCCGCGCCGCTGCCGATCACCAGCACCTCGGAGCGCGAGACTCCGTCCACTCCCCGCAGGCCCGACGGGATCGGCTCTCTCATTTCCCCTCCCTCCTCCCCACGGCCAGCATCCGCTCCACCGCCAGCCGGGCGCGGCCGGCCGTCTCGGGGTCCACTTCCACCTTGGTCTCCATCGTCTGCAGGGAGCGCAGGATCTTCGGCAGGGTGATCCGCTTCATGTGTGGGCAAAAATTACAAGGCCGGACGAACTCGACGTCCGGATACTCGACGGCGACGTTGTCGCTCATCGAGCACTCGGTGACCATCACCACCCGCCGGGGCCTTTGCTCGCCCACCCAGCGCTGCATGGCCGCCGTGGAGCCCACGAAGTCCGCCTCGGCCAGCACGTCCGGCGGGCACTCGGGATGGGCGAGGATCTGGATGCCGCCGCCCTGCGCCTGGCGGTAAGCCCGCAGCTCGGCGCCGGTGAAGCGCTCGTGCACCTCGCAGTGCCCCTGCCAGAGAATGATCTGGACCTTCGTCTGGGAGGCCACGTACTTGCCCAGGTACTCGTCGGGCAGGAAGATCACCCGGTCCACCCCCAGCGACTCCACCACCGCCACGGCATTGGCCGAGGTGCAGCAGATGTCCGACTCGGCTTTCACCGCCGCCGAGGTGTTGACGTAGGTCACCACCGGCACGCCCGGGTAACGCTGCCGCAGCAGGCGGACGTCCTCGGCGGTAATCGACGCGGCCAGCGAGCAGCCGGCCAGCGGGTCGGGGATCAGCACGGTCTTCTCCGGCGACAGGATCTTCGCCGTCTCGGCCATGAAGTGGACGCCCGCGAGCACGATCACCCCGGCGTCCGTCTTCGCTCCCTGCTGCGCCAGGGCCAGCGAGTCGCCCACGAAGTCGGCCACGCCGTGGAAGATTTCCGGCGTCTGGTAGTTGTGGGCCAGGATCACGGCGTTGCGCTGCTTCTTGAGCTCGTTGATGGCGGCGATGTACGGCGCGAACACCGGCCACTCCAGGTCCGGGATCACCGAGCGGACCCGCTGATGGATGGCCTCCGTCGCGCGCGCCACCGCCGGCGTATAGTCCAGCAAAGCGTTCGGCTGTGCGGTTTCGAGGTTCATCGCTGTATCTCCTATGCTCATTCTGAGCATATCGAGGTCGCAAAGAAGGGCCGGCACTGCCGGCCTGGACTTATACTAGATCTGAGTATATCGATTTGTCAAGGGCTCACCCCTCGCCGCACTCCCGGCAGGCCCACCCCCGGCGCCGGCCGCTCGCGCAGCACCTCGCGGCGGAAGACGAAGAGCTCGGCGGGCCGGCCGCCGGTCTCCGCGTCCTGACGGCCGGTGCCCTCGACGAGGCCGGCGTTCTCCACCAGGCGGCGGAAGTTCTGCTTGTGCAGGCGCACGCCGGACAGGGCCTCGACCACGCGCTGGAGCTGCAGCAGCGTGAAGGTGGGCGGCAGCAGCTCGAAGACCACGGGCCGGTACTTGAGCTTCCCCCGCAGCCGGCCGAGGGCGGTCGCCAGGATGCGCCGGTGATCGAGGGCCATGGGCCGGCCCGGCAGGGGCTCGGGCGTGCCGGGAGGGACCGGGCCCGCCTCGCCGCGCTCGATC
>JBAPYB010000328.1:0-14792 GCA_049284515.1 Thermoanaerobaculia bacterium | reverse complement strand
GCAAACGCGCGCTCGCGCGGCCACAGCACGAGGGCCGCCCGCCGGTACCAGCGGTCCATGGTGTTGCCGTAGTTGCCCATGTACCCCTCGTACTCAGAGGCATAGGGCGCGAGGTCCGACGACGGGGTCGAACAGCACACCTCGTCGTCGGACACCTGCGAAACGATCGGCAGGGCCTCTTCCCCTGCCGGGTCGACCCAGTGGGCCAGCGTGATCTCGCCGTCGATGAAGTCGCCGAGCTCGTAGGCGTCTGGATCGTCCGTCGCGGCGTCGTTCTCCGACCACTCATCGTCCTCGTCGCGCTCCCAGTGGCGGTTCCGGCCGCGCCAGGGCTCGTCCCAGCCCGGCTCCATGCAGTCCCATGTCTCATGGATTTCGGCGAGCGCGAGCACCAGCTCACAGCCGCAGCGCTCCGCCGCTGCCCGGAGCGCCGCCGCCCGGGCGCCGTCGTTCCCCTTGAGGCGCTGCCAGGCAAGGCCGTGCGGGGTGTACTCGTGATCGAGGAGGTAGACCAGACGGTTCGGCGGCTGCGCCGGCTGGTCCTCGTCCCGATACCTCCGGGAGGAACGTGGTGTCGCGAAATGATCGCGCAGGCACCGGACGAGGGCGTCGACCGTCGCGGGCTCGGCGGCAGCCGCTGCGATCGCGGTCTTGCCCCCCTCGAGGATCAGGTTGTAGGTCAAGGCGAGCCGGTAGCCCTCCTTGACCGGTTGGACCTCGTGCCGGCAGTCGGCATAGAAGGCGACGAAGGAGAGCTGCCGGCGGGAGCCGCGGTCGACGACCTTTTCGCCCTGGTGCTCGACGACCAGGGCGCCGCCCTTGAACGAGGCCGGCAACGTCACGACCAGGGTGCCGACCATGGCGTCGGCCTTCTCCGAATCCTGGTGCGGCAGGAAGAACTGGCCCGGGCCATAGACCAGGAAAGAGTGGAGCTCGGCCTCGAGCCGGCAGCCGTCGGCCAGCCCGAGATCGGCCCGCAACTCTTCGAGCACCGGCAGGAGCGTCCGGTTCCACCGCCGGCGGTCGATCTTCACCCGGCTCCTGGGAATCTCCCAGGTGTCCCGGACTCGCCGGTCGAGAAGCGTCTTCTCCCCCCGTCCATAGCGAGCGGGCCGGGCGAGCCGGCAGAGATTCTCCGCCTGAGCCCGCGAGACGGGAAGGCGGAGCCTTCCGAGCCCCTGCACCTCCAACTGCAGGTCATCGGCCGTCGCCGTCCGCCGGGCGGTGAAGCAGCCGGGCGAGCCGACCGCGCCGAGGATCTCGCCGATCCGCTCGAGGTTGTCGATCATCACAGCACCTCTTCAGGAAACTCGTCGCCCATTGTCGACTCCATCTAGATGTCCTGGCCCTGCTGGAAACATCTCTCGGTCTTCCTAGCAGGAGAAAAATGCCCGGCATCCGAACTATACGCCAACCGGCGTCTGCTGGAGGAGAGGGAAAGCGGAGCAGCCGGGACCGACCGCAGCCAGCCGCCGAAGACGCTTCCGAAGGCGGACGAGGAGAACGTGCGGGAGGCCCTCTGGGTTTACGAATCCTCCCCACGGGGGAGACCCGGGAGCCATCTCAAGGCCAGGATGGCTCGCTGAGTTCCCTAAACAGGTGACGAAGAGGGCACCGCCCAGCGCTTCGGTGCGGGCCAGCGCATCGAGGCCGAGCACTTCGCCATCCTCGGGCATCAGCCCGGCGAGGCGGCGGGGCCCTTCACTGTAGCCATGAGCACGGTACTCATTGGCGAAGAATCTTCTCCATGGCCTTGCCCTTGGCAAGCTCATCGACGAGCTTGTCCAGTTGGCGAATCTTCTGCATCAGCGGATCCTCGATCTCCTCCACGCGGATACCGCAGACCACGCCTTTGATCAGTGAGCTGTTCGGATGCATGGCTGGAGCTTGCGCAAAGAAGGTCTCGAAGTCCGTCCTCTTCTCGAGCTGATGTTGCAGGCCGGCTTGGTCGTAGCCCGTGAGCCAGCAGATGACACGATCAACCTCTTCCTTCGTACGGCCCTTCCGCTCGGCCTTCTTCACATAGGCTGGGTACACGGCCGCAAATGGCATTGCAAAGATTCGATGTCCAGTCATCGTCTGGTCTCTTGACGTGCCTCGCCGCGTTGTTCTGGTTTGCACCCACGGCCGGCCACCCGGCTACGAAGATAGCACCCGTCCGGATGTATCCTTACCCCAAGGAGGTAAGGCTCCATGTTCATCTTCCTCGGCATCACCGTCGCGGGGCTCATCCTGCTCGTCGGCGGTTCGCTCTTCGGCCACGACCACGATGGGGACCACGACCACGGCGGCCACTTCGACCACGGGGGGGACCACGGCGACGCCACGGTCAGCATCTTCTCGACCAAGGTGCTCGGCTCGTTCATCATGGGCTTCGGCGCCGGCGGCGCCATCGCCGCCTACTACGGTATGGGGCCGCTGCCGGCGTCCTTCGTCGGCCTGGGCGTGGGGTTCTTCATGGGGCTGCTCATGTACGGCATCCTGCGGCTCATCTACGGCCAGCAGTCCACGTCCGTCGTCAACACCGGCACCGCCGTGGGAGCGACCGGCATGGTCACCGTGGCCATCGGGAAAAACGGCACCGGCGAGGTCGCCCTCACCCTGGGCGGCCAGCACCGCAGCTTCCTGGCCTCGTCGGCCGACACGAACGCCATTCCGAAAGGCCGCCGCGTCCAGGTGGTCCACACGTCGGGCAGCCAGCTCGTCGTCCGCGAAGTGGCGGAAGCCACCGCTCCAGCCAAACCCTAGCGCAAGGAGAACCACGCCATGGACAGAGTCCTATCGAACTTGGGCGGATTCGTCCTCCCGATCCTCATCATCGCCGTGGCCCTCGCGTTCGTGCTCGCGGTGCGGTTCATCGCGAGCCGGTACAAGAAGATCCCGCCCAACCGGGTCGGCGTTTTCTACGGGCGCAAATACAAGGACCCGGCGACCGGACAGGTGCAGGGATATCTGGTCATCACCGGCGGGGGTCGCGTGCAGATGCCCCTCGTCGAGGACTACATGGAGATGTCGACCTCGGCGTTCCAGATCGAGATCGACGAGACCGGCATCCCCAACAAGGACAACGTCCGGCTGACCGTGCGGGGGGTGGCGTCGGTCCAGCTCTCGCCGGCGCCGGAGGACCTGAACCGCGCCGCCCAATCGTTCCTCGGCAAGGACGCCCGCGAGATCCTCCTCTTCGTCGGCAACATCCTCAAGGGGCACCTGCGGTCGATCATCGGCAAGATGGACATCGGCGAGATCCTGCGCGAGCGCGACAAGTTCAACCAGCGCGTCATCGAGGAGAGCTCGACCGAGCTGAAGCGGGTCGGCTTCGACGTGATCAACCTGGTGATCCAGGACGTCAACGACGATCAGGGCTACATCGACGCGCTGGGCAAGCAGGCGGTGGCGGACGCCAAGGCGGAAGCCGAGATCAAGGTCGCCGACGCGACCCGGCGGCAGAACATCGCCGTTTCGGATGCCCAGCGGGAGTCGTCTCTCGTCACCGCGGCCAACGCGGCGAAAGTCGCCGAGGCCGAGAAGGACCGCGACATCAAGAAGGCGGCGTTCCTCAAAGAGACGGCGACCGCGCAGGCCGAGGCCAACATGGCCGGCGAGATCGCCCAGGCAGCCCAGGAGCAGAGGCTGCGGGTGGCGCAGGCGGAGCGGGACGCGGCCGAGCGCGAGGCCCAGGTCATCGTCCAGGAGAAGGAAGCGCTCCGGCGCACCAAGGAGCTCGAGGCCACCGTTGTGGCCAATGCCACGGCCGAGCGGCAGACGGCCATCATCGACGCCGAGGCTGCGAAGCAGAAGCGCATCCTCGATGCGGACGCCGAGGCGGAGTACCTGAAGCGGACCGCCCAGGCCAAGCGTGACGCTGCGACGCTCGAAGGCGAGGGTGAAGCGAATCGCCGGAAGTCCGTGCTGCTCGCCGAAGCCGAAGGCAACGCCGCAGCCAAGAAGCAAGCGCTCCTCGCGGAAGCCGAAGGCACCCAGAAGCTCGCCGAGGCGCTCGCCCAGATGTCGAGCGACGCCCGCTTCATACTCGTGCTCGACAAGCTGCCGGGTCTCCTCGACCACGGCGGCGACGCGGGAGCGAAGCTGCTGACAGCGATCTTCGGCCCGGCGGCCGCGGCCATTGCCCAGATCGACCGGATCTCGATCGTCGACGTGGGCGGCAACGGTCAAGGGCTGGGCAAGGTCTCCGGCATGGCCCCGCAATTCGTCTTCCAGGTCCTCGCCCAGCTCGAGGCCCTCGGCATCGACGTGAAAGGCCTGCTGAAGCTCCTGAAGATCGACCCGAGCGGGATCGAGGCATTGCTGGCGGGCGTGAAGCCCGAGGTCCCGGCCGTGCCGGAGGAAACCCCGGCCGCGCCGGAGACTTGACGGCAGGGACCCGCCAAGGGCATTTGGACCCCCGTAAAGTCTCCTGAGCTCCATTTACTCTTGGAATCCCGCGTTTCGGCGAGAAAAACCGCTCCAACAATGAGAAATCGCCGCCAACGGCGGGAAATCCGCTTTCACATTGTGAAAACGCCTGAAACGTCGAAAAAGCCGCCGGAACAATGGGGGAACGACTCCAACAACGTCTTTAGCGTTCGGAACCCTGTGAAAACCGTCCCCGCAATGATTCTGGCGCTGGAACAATGTAGGAACGGTTCCAACCACGAGTTTGGCCCCGGAATCTTGTGAAAACGCTCCCAACAATGTTTCTGGGATTCCGGGCGTGTTTTCGGGGAGTTTGGCGTAAAAGAGGCGGCTGGAAGGAGAGGACGGCCGAGGAGGACGAGCGCTCAGCGCTCAATCCACGATGAAGAGCCGGGCACGGGTCTCGGTGTGCGAACGATGGGGTTCCGCCTCGTCGGCGACCTGATAGCTCACGCCCGGCGTGAGGACGTGCGTGACGCCGCCGCGCAGCTCGACGTGGAGTGAGCCTTCCAGGCAGAGAAGGATGTGGCCCTTCACGCACCAGTGATCCGCCAGATACCCGGGCGTGTACTCGACCATTCGCACCCGGAGGTCGCCAAAGGTCCGGGTGCGCGAGAAAGCGGTGCCGGTGTCGCCGGGATGCTCGGTGGGGACGATCTGAGACCAGTCGGTAGTTCCGAAGGGCTGTCGCGCATTTTCATCGGCTGGCTCCTATGCCGGGAGTCTACCTCGGGCCGGTGAGATCAGCGGCCCCGAATCGGGCGACGAGAGCTTCGGGTATGCGTCCCGCCCCCGCGCGTTTTCGCTTTCCCCTCCCGGGTTTTCGTTCTCCCCTCGCGAATTTTCGTCTCGGCCGCAGCCTGTGCAGATGGCCTACAAGGGAGAGTCGGGAATGGGCTGGTTGGAGGGTCTTAGAGTGACAGCCGCTTCGATTGCAGCGCGAAGTTTCTGTCTCTTTCGATCGGCGCGAAGAATGGAGTAAGTGAACACGCCTGCAAGGCCCATCAGGGCGCTGATGAGAGGCCGCTGCATGTCCCTAAGCCACTCGCTCGCCCTCCCCGCAGCCGTCTCCGCAGCTATAGCGGCTGGGAGCAGCCAAAGTTTTTCGACAAGTGTTCCAGTCACCACTTCAGGCGCATGGGCAGAGGATAGCACTCTCCGGGTAATTCGCCGGCGCGGGGGACAGCGCGCCCCGGGCGGGATTAGGGGGCGGCGGGCATAGGTGCTGGTGGCTGTCAGGACGCCGGAAAGGTCGGACAAGACGCCGGGCAGGACCGCCAAGCTGTCGCGAGGGGCCGGCGAAACGGCGGACGGAGCCAGCGCGACGCCGGACATGCCCAGTGAAGCGCCGGGCGCGGCCGGCGAGACGTCGGAAACGTCGGGCGTGTCTCGGCAGTCGAGCCCCCGGACTGCGTGGCGACCTGAGCCCGTTTCAGCGCGTCAAGACGCAGCCGTGCGACTGGTTCGACCAGGCCGGCCCGCAGACGGTGCTGAAGCTGGGGGGTGGGGCAGGAAGAGGCAACGGGCACTTTTCGCAAATCTCCTTGCCCTGGCTGTCATACCAGCCGCCTCCCGTCGGATCGGTGACGGTGTCCCGGGTCTCGAAGCAGACGAAGTGCTCCTGGTCCTGCGTCGCCGACCAGCCCGACACCTGGCAGCCGCCGCAGCTCGGATAGGGCTGGATGGAGTATTTGACGGCCGAGGTGCCTTTGAGGAACGAGGAATGATAGGCGCAGTAGCCGAGGCTCGGACCGCCACACGAGGTGATACCACCACTCGACGAGTACGAAGTGCTCGGGATGACGACTTCATAGATCGTGCTGTTGTCGAAGCCATGGCTCGCCAGATAGGCCTTGACCTCCCCCTGCACCTTGGTGTCGGTGACGTTGGTTGGCGGGGTCGTGGTGTCGAACCAGTCGGGAGTCCCGGCACCGAGGTTCGTGAGCTGAATCCCGGAGTACTGCGTGACCACCTGCCAGGAGGAGCTGGTGCCGAGCTGGTTGCGGAAGGATTGGAGCGCCTGGGCGTAGGCGAAATCAGGGGAGGCGGCGTTGCTGAAGCTCGGCCCCCAGAAGAGGAAGACCACCTTGGCCGACACGATGACCGGGCCGCCGTGATACATCACGTCTCCTGCACCTGCGGCGCTCGCCGCCATGGCCAGGAGAACGCAGGACAGCGCCACGGCCCGTTTCCAACCCGAGTTCTTCATCGTTGGACCCTCCTAGAAGAGAGTTGAATAGAGCTCTCTTAGAAAGAGGTGCGCAGGAGAGCGAAATCCGCGCCGGGCCGGTGGTCGGGGGTTGGCCGAAGGGCTCGGTAGGTCCGGCGTCGCACGCAGAGGAGGAGGTCGTAGGTCCTGATTGGTGATCTGGGATGTGCTCAGCTCCCAGGTTATTCTGCGGGGAACCAGTTCTCGACCACGAGATCGGCAACGTTCTGGAAGTGTCGAACGTTGCGAGTCACGAGCACCAAGTCGTGCACCCGGGCCGTCGCGGCAAGGAAGGCGTCGGGCATGTCGATCGGCCTTCCGCTCTTCCGCAACGAGGCTTGGAGGTCGGCGGTTGCGAGTGCGACTCTCTCTTCGATCGGAAGCCAGATGGGTAGCGGCAGAATCTCTCGCTCCACCTTCTCCCAGATCTCGCTCGACTTTGGGTGGATCGCCGCGCCGAAGCGCAGCTCGTAGCGCGTCATCTCGCAGGCAAAGAGCACCGCCGGATCGGTTGAAAGCAGCCGCCGAACCACGGGCAGGTTTGGGCGTGGCCGGATCAACTCTGAGAAGACGTTGGTATCGATCAGGAACATCGAGCTGACAGCCGGCCTCTGGGAAGCGGTGGGAGCTTACACATCGCTGCCGAAGGGCTCGCGCTTTGCCCAGGGCTCTCTTCGGACCTCTTCGAGCGACCGGAAAAACGACTCGTCGTCGATACCCTCGGGATTGAACCAGGTTCCGTCCGACCGCCGCTCCAGGCGACTCTTCCAGCAGTCCCAAGCTTCTCGGCGAGCCTCGTGAGCTTTCGTCGCGTCCGCTTCTCCGCCGGCTGCGACCTCGAGCTTCTCGTCGATCGCCTCGGCCACAAAGTCGCGCAAGGGGCGCCCCTGTTGGGCAGCGAGCGCCTTCGCTTTCCGGACCAGAGCTTGGGGCAGATCGAAGGTGGTCTTCACGCCAGCAGTATTTACAGCTTTGTGGCGGCTGTCAAGGCGAGGTACGACGATCTTTGGGTAGAGCTCCGCGCTGCGGGGTCCTTCTGACCCGGTGTATGGCGACCGGCTCGTCTGCGAAGGGAGGGTGCTTTGGCCGGTGCTGTGCCTGATTCGTGCGCCTGTAAGCTATAGTGTGTGAACGAGTTAATGAAGACCCTGGCACCTATTCCGGCATCCGCAACGACAAGCTGGTGGAGTTCGGCGTCCAGCCGTTCCGCTCTCGCTCCAAGACGACACCCACGACTCCGGCCCCCGAGCCGGGAACGCCGGACCCCGCCCCCGCCACAACCCTGCCGAACAAGTAGCAACCTCCTCGGGGGCGTGCCGAGCGCACGCCCCCTCGTGGCTCATCCCTGACACGTCCGACGCCTTGGAAGCCCTCCCCGGCGCTTCCTCGGACGGGCCTGACGCTTCGCCCGCCGTGCTCGACGCTTCGCCGGTCCTGCCCCGCGTCACGCCGGCTCCGTCCGGCGCCTTGCCGGTCCTATCCGATGACTTGGCGGTCCTGCCCGGCGTCTTCTCCGGCCTTTCCGGTGTCTTGCCTGCCCTGTCCGGCGTCTTGCCGGCCGTGCCCGACGTTTCGCCGGGCCTGCCCGGTGCTTTGCCCACCCTCCCCGGCGCCTTGCCGACCCTAGCCGATGGCTCGCAGGGCGTGACCGGTGCGACGCCGGACAGGACCGAGATCACGGAGGGCAGGACCGATGACTCAGAGGACGGGGCAGACGTTACGCCGGACGTGTCCGGCGACGTGCACGGCGTGACCCGCGAGTCGTCGGACGCGGCCGGCCAGTTGCCTGGCGTGGCTGGGGAGACACCGGACGTGTCCGGCCATCCGCCGGCCACGCCTTGCGAAACGCCGGCCCTGTCCGGTGAATCATCCGGCGCGCCCGGTGAAACGCCAGCCGTGTCAGGTGAAGCGTCGGACAGAGCCGGTGAAACGCCCGGCACGGCCGGCAAAGCGCCTGACGTGCCGGCCGAGACGCCGGACCTGCCCGGTGAAACGCCGGGCGCGGCCGGCGAGACGCAGGACATACCCGATGAAGCGCCGGGCGCGGCCGGCGAGACATCGGAAACGTCGGGCGTGGCGGAGGACAGAGAGTGGCACCGACTCCCGAGGGCTGTTGGCTCCCTGTCCACTCAATCCACGATGAAGAGCCGGGCGCCGGTCTCGGTGTAGGAGCGATGGGGCTCCACATCGTCGGCCACCTGATAGCTCACGCCCGCCTCCTAGCCACGCGCAAGCTCTTCCCGAAGCTCTTCCAGTGTCACCTGGATAGCCGGGATCTTTCTCCGGAACAGCTCGGCCAAGAGCTCCGCCCGGCTCAAACCGGCGATCTCGGCGGCTTTCCCTTGGGAGATCAAGCCTTGAGAGAACCAGTGAATCGCTGCGGCGAGCCGCATCTCAGCCGCAAACTCGGTCGGAGCCTTCCGTAAAGCAGAGAAGACTGAAGGGGGAAAGTCGAACACCACCTGGGCCATTTGCGCCTCCTCTCTCGACCTTATCCTACCATCGGGGTCCGGCTTCCGCGGCCTCCTTCCACAGACCGTCGCCCCGCGAACCGCCCGCCCGCAGAGCCACGGGCAGCGCTCAATCCACGATGAAGAGCCGTGCGCCGGTTTCGGTGTGGGAGCGATGGGGCTCCGCATCGTCGGCGACCTGGTAGCTCACGCCCGGCGTGAGGGCATGGGTGACGCCGCCGCGCAGCTCGACGTGGAGCTCCCCTTCCAGGCAGAGAAGGATGTGGCCCTTCACGCACCAGTGATCCGCCAGATACCCGGGCGTGTACTCGACCATCCGCACCCGAATGTCGCCAAACGTCCGGGTGCGCCAGAAGGCGGTGCCCGTCTCGCCAGGGTGCTCGGTGGGAGCGATCTGGGACCAGTCGGTGGTGGTGAAGGGGATGTTGGTCAGGCGCATGGGTTTCTCAACTCGCGATCGAACAGCTCTTCCTCGAACACATGGGCCCAGAAATAGCCCTCTCCCGCCAGTTGCAGGCGCTCCATATAGAGGTGCAGTTTCGCCAGAGGGAACTTCTTGATCCGAGCTCCGTCCTTCGGGGAGAGATGGTAGATGAAGAGCCGGTGGATGTCGCTGTAGCTGATGAAGACCATCGTCGCCTCTTTGCGGCGGAGAGGTCTGCCCTTTTTCTGCGCCGCGGTGAGGGCGACCAGGGCGTTGTAGTAGTCCCAGAAAGCCTGCTGGTTGAAACACTGCACGCTCGTGCATGAAGTCGACGAGGCTGCCCGGTCGGCACTCCGCGTTGTCCTGCACGATCCTCAAATCGGTTTTCGTGTCCATCGCTGCCAGGTTGTACAGGGAGGCTTAACGAGAGGGCGGCCTGTCCTGTCGACTCAATCCACGATGAAGATCCGTGCGCCGGTCTCGGTGTGGGAGTGGTGGGGCTCCGCATCGGCGGCGACCTGGTACCTCACGCGTCGGTTGTGGAGTACTCTCTCGGTGTATGCGGCGAATCGGACGGGCACCGGACTGGGTTTCCTGGCGTTCCTTCTGTTTGGGAGCGCGTGGCTGACGGCATCCCTTGCCCTCAGCGAGAGGGAGAGGAGCTCGTGGTCCTCCACCTTGGGAAGCTTCGACGGGATCCGGGAGGAGACCAAGGAGGCGCAGCCGGGACGGGACATGGTACGTCGCACCTACACCGTGGACTGGTCGGGCTACGCCTATGTGGTGAACGGGACGAAATATAGGAATGAGGTCCACCGGCTTCTGGATCCTACGGCGGCCCTCACCGTGTACTTCGACCCGGCCGATCCTCGGCGTTCGACGGTGGACAAGCCCAGCTCCCCGATTCCCCCTCTGATCCTGACCATTCTGTGTTTGATCGGTGGCGGCGTCGCCGTGAAGACGGCCTGGAAGCTGCGGCAGGACGCAGATACCCCCAAAAGGAGTGGTGACCATTCGGCGGTCTCAAAGAGCTTGTGAAGTAAAGCTGCATCAGGATCAGGTTCTAATGAAGGTAGAGTCGGCGGCGGGCACGATTTCTTCCATCTGTACCGTGACCTGTGCGGCGCGAGGTAGAGTAAGGCCGGCGACTGACTCAAGCAGCGGTTCCGGGAGAGATTCGCTGTGCTCCAGCCGGTCAGCGAGCACGCGAAGGGCCAGGGCCTGCGCAGCAGAGAGAGCGGCTTCCCGCGTCTGGCCGTAGACCAAGACTCCAGGGAGGTCGGCGACGTCCGCGATCCAGCGGCCATCGACTTCTCGTTCCAGTTCGATCGTCAGGCGCATGGGCAGAGGATCGCAACTTGTTGCCGGGTGGAGCGTCTACCATTCCTCGACGGTGAGCCCGGCAACCCGCCTGAACTCCCGAAGATTCGCGGTCACCAAAGTCAGGCCATGGGCGATAGCCGTCGCGGCGATCCAGAGATCGTGGGGTCCAATGATGAGCCCCGCCGAGGCCAGGTCGGCCCAAATGCGGGAGTGAATTCGGGCGGTGGACAGATCGACCTGGAGGATGGGAAAGCGCTCCAAGACGGCTTCAACCAGAGCTGATCTTCGTGTCCGAATCTTGGAGTCCTGAGCCCGGTGGACACCGTGCAGCATCTCGCTGGCGGTGATTACGGAAATAAAGAACTCCTCGTCCTCGTGCTGTGCCAGCTTTGCAGAAAGGTCGAGTCGTCCTCGCTCGTACGCGATGAGGACGGTCGAGTCGATCAGGACTCCCATGGAGTCTGGACTGGAAGGTGGCCGAGCTCAGCTCGGGCTGCTTCGAGATCGGCCTCAAAGCTGGCCAAGTCCTCGGGCGACAGATGGGGCAGAGACGCCAGAAGCTCCGGCAACTCCCGCAACCGACGCCCGAGCTTCATCGGGCGCAACTCGGCGACGGCTTCGCGGTCCTGCATGAGGACGAAATGCTCGCCCCGGCGGACCACGCGGTCGATGTACTCGGTGAAGTTGCGAGCTGCTTCGTTGACAGTGAGGTGTGAGCTCATTCGGATGCCTCCGGAGAGATCATAGCATCAGTCCTGTGGGCTCCGGTCGCGGTGTGTGAGCGATGGGGCTCCGCCTCGTCGGTGACCTGATAGCTCACGCCCGGCGTGAGGACGTGGGTGGCGCCGTCGCGCAGCTCGACGTGGAGTGAGCCTTCCAGACAGAGGAGGATGTGGCCCTTCACGCACCAGTGATCCGCCAGATACCCGGGCGTGTACTCGACCATCCGCATCCGGATGTCGCCAAACGTCCGGGTACGCCAGAAGGCGGTGCCGGTCTCGCCGGGGTGCTCGGTCGGGGCGATCTGGGACCAGTCGGTGGTGGTGAAGGGGATGTCGGTCAGGCGCATGGGGTGGTTCCGAAATTATTGCTAGTTGGTCGCAGCGGAGGCAATGGCTTCCGCCCGATTGAAGGCACGGAGCCCAAGTTTAGTTAGCGTCTTCAGTGTCTGGATTTGATTCCAGAGAACACCCGATGGGCCTCGTGCTGGTAGTCGCAACGCGAGTTGTGCCAACTGCTCCTCCAGCCAGGCGCTCCACGCCCTCTGGTCCTCGATCGCTGCTCCTGCGGCCAGCAAGATATCGAGACTTGGGATAACCAGGTTTTCCTGGAGTCCCGGAGCCAGGGACTGGAGTGAGTCTGCGATGGCCTGTGCGAGTACCAAGTCGCGTTCGGCGGCGGCGGCGGCGGTAGCATTCAGGAGTCTTGATAGAAGCTTCCCATGATCGGGAGTATCGCCTCCGTGACGAGACTTCGAGACTACCTTGACAAGAGCTTCCTTGGATTCTTCATCGAGATGGAAATTCTGTGAGAAATGGCTCAGAGCTGCCACGACACCATCGTCCGTCAGCCCCAAGGCGAGCTTCTTGAGCTCCTCGGATAGTTCGTTACCCTTTTCTTCAGGTCGGACGGTCCCCTCTAAGGGACCAGGTAAGAAAGGCATAGCCCGAGGGCCAGCCGCTTGAAGCTTCTCGCGAGCCACCTCGATTTCCTCCACTCCCGGAACCGTTCTTCCCTCTGACTGGTGTCTCTCTCGTATAGTCAGGAGCCGGCCCAGTGTTTCTCGGCGAAGCATCAAAGTAGAGATCTCACTTGCTTCGAACATCGGCTCTCGACGGAGATCAAGCAACCGTATGTACAAATCTTTCGGGGACATGAGTTCTCCGATCTTCATTTGAATTTGCTCCAGGTTGATCCCAAAACCCTGCAAGAGCCGACTCACCAGACCTGCCTGCATCCACGCGCACATCCTTCTCCAGAAGGGGGCTCGCAACACTCCCCCTTCGATCTCGTTCAATCGGCCCAAAGTGTATTCAGCCAATAGTGGCATTAGTACATAAACATCGATGCCGTCGGAGTTCAGGAATTCGGATGCAGCCAGGCGGGCAACAGCTTTCTCGGCGAATCCTCGGAAGCGCTTGTCGTGTTCACGATAGAGAGAAAGGTCTAAGGCGGCGAGGAGTGAAAATGGGTCAGTATCGGGCTGACAAGACTGAAGGCTCTCCCACAACTCATTATCGCCAACTTCCTTTAGCCATGGCCCAGGGCACAAGTCGTCGCGTAGAGCACCGAGCAGGCAGACCTCCAGGCCTTGTCGAAGATCTCGGCGTAGCAGCTCTTTTCGATAGCTCGGCAGAACGGTCTCCAGGTATTCCTTCGGCGTGAGATTTCGCGGATCAGTCCCGCAGAATAGCTCAAAGTACTCGAGAGAATCTGGAACCAGATCGTATAGCTTCGCACCGACACTCAGCCTAGCGCGGGTGCGAGACCGAAAGTAAGAGACACCTTCCCATTTGGCCAGCATCATCGTCCTGACATCCTCGTTAGACAACTCCCTCTCTCCTGCGGCTTGTCGCAGCTCAGAAAAGCTCGAAGCCATGGGCCCAAGTTCACTGAGCAAAAGGTCAAAGGCTTGGAGCCGCTGATTAGGGTCGGGAGAAAGCAGGTCCAACTCCGGGAAAGGGACGTTTAGGGTAGCATCGTCGCTCTGTTTGATCTTGAGGACGAGAACTCCGGCCTCCGTCGCGACGAAGGCCGCTTTGCCCTGCAGGGAGGTGAGTGATTCATCCTTGCCTTGAGATAATGCCCGGCGGGCTGCCTCGAAAAGGCTGTCCTGATCAAAAGAATCATCCTGCCCAATCCCCAGGATGCTATGTCTTTCGACTCCTGAAACTCCCGAAGCCGCGATTCGCTCGAGCAGTAAGGGAGGGAGCCGGCTTAAGAAGAACTCAGTCAGTTCCGTCACTGATGCCTGTCGCAATTCTTTCGCTCCATTCCTCGATTTGCTGCCTGGCCAGGACAGCTAGCCGATCAACTATGGCTGCGTTTGCAGGAAGGAGGGGTTCTAGGACACGGTCCTCGACCCATTTCTGGAACGCGTTCAGCCGCTCTGCCCCCAAGGGCGGCATAGGTTGGAAGAGGAGAGTCATATGATGAGCAAGGGCCTCGGTAGCCTGTTCATTGGGTTGATTGTCCTGGAGCCAGTCCAGAGGTGACGGAGAAACATGATGCCATAGCCAATCCGAGAGGTAAACGGCCCGCTCAACGGGAACCTCCGCTTCTTCCCAGAGCTGACGGAGCAATAATACGACGGCGAGCCGGTGCCGTCCGAGGAACGCTGCCTCCGCCGGCAGACTGAGCATATTCAGGCTGCGAATCTTCGCCAGCGTCTGACGGATTGTCCGCAGCTCGACGCCTTCCTGAAATATCCCGTCATTCTCCCATTGGACCGCGCTCAAGCGATGCTCAAGCTCCTCCAACTCCACTGGAACGATGGCAAAGCTGGACTGTCTTAGCTTGTGAAGAGCCACGAGCCGTCCGTTGAAATCTAGGGATCCTCGGGTTTCTAAGTAACGGAGGACGTCCAGGATGCAGATGACGGGAACTGTCCTTCCTTTACGGTCTGTCAACATCATATTCCGGTTTGTGTAGCGATCGTCAATGCAGACAGCGTCGCAGAGTCCACTATCCTGAAGGAATTCAAAGAGAATGGGAATCTCGCCAGCTAGGCTATTCTCGTCGTCCCCTCGTGCAACTCTCGGGAGAAATGCGATTCTTCCCTTCTGAATTGCCTCGCGGAGTATTGTCCTAATTGCGTCGAGGTCTTGAGCTAACTGCTCGCCCTGACGAGAGCGCGTAATCAACTCGTTCTGCTCTTCTTTGAGAGATGGGTGCACTCTGAGATCCAATCCGCAGCCGACCAGAATGCTAAGAACGCCGGCACTCTGTAGGT
>JBAPYB010000327.1:0-8948 GCA_049284515.1 Thermoanaerobaculia bacterium | reverse complement strand
CTGCGGGGCCGGTCGGATCGCAGATGATCGTGGGAGTCGAGCGCGCGGGCAGCGCCCCCTTGACGGTCACACTCACCCGTGCCGCGGCGGCGCAGCCCGTGGCGGACACGCCGCTACCCGCCGTGGCCGAGCCCCGGCCGGGCGTCGTCTATGCCGACTTGCGGCGAATGGCCGACTCCGACCTCGACTCGCTCTTGCCGCGGCTCGCGGCGGCGAAGGGAATCCTCTTCGACCTGCGGGGCGGGACGGACGTCTCCACCGTCCTCCTCTCCCATCTCGCCGAGCGCACCGCCCTGAGCTCCAACTGGCAGGTGCCGGTCGTCATGCTCCCCGATCATCGCGGCGTGAAGTGGCTCACCACCTTCTGGAAGATCGAGCCCAAGGCCCCGCGGCTGCGCGGCAGGGTGGCGTTCCTCACCGACGGCCGGGCCATCGGTTATAGCGAGACCCTGCTGGGCATGATCGAGAACTACCGTTGGGCCGACGTCGTCGGCGAGCCTTCAGGAGGCGACAACGGCAGCATCAACTGGAGCGATCTGCCGGGAGGCTGGAGGGTGCATTGGACGGGCCAGCGCGTCCTGAAACACGACGGCTCGCCCCTCCACGGCATGGGAGTGAAGCCCACCGTCCCGGCCGCCAGGACCCTCCGCGGCATCGCCGCCGGCCGCGACGAGATGGTCGAGCGCGCGGTCGAAGTGGTGGCGGGCGGCTGAGCGGGTCCTCCCGATGGGGGTGGGAGGCGCGAGGTCCTCGAAGTCGTGGCGATAGGAACTTAAATACACAGCGTCGCTCGTCAAGGCTCAGGAGTTTCGGGATCGCAGGTCCAGGTGTCATCAAGCTGCTTGCCGTCGGGCAGCTCGTGAGCCGGGACTTCGATGGTGATAGGCAGGTCGCTCTGGTCATTCTGGGAGCGGAAATCGAAGCGATAGACGAGATACATCCGGTCCTGTGAGCAATGAACGGGTGCGGCTTTGTACCCCCACCGAAAAGAGCTCTCCACATAGTCATGCCTTAGTTCCAAGCCGGCGAGTCTTCTCCTAGCTTCCTTTCGAGCGTCATTCAGCCTCAGCACCGTACCCGGCTCCTCTGCCGTGACTTGTCGCCCAATCCAAGTAAGATTGAGCTGTGAGGGCACAGCTCGTTGACAGACATTGCCAGCATCCTTTGCGGTGACGAGTCCATCGCTAAGCCGGGGACACCCGGCGATCAGCCATTGGCTGCCTTCATCAAGAATAGGAACTGGAGTTCCCTGGACCTGGAGCCAAGACTTCAAGCGCACGTTCAGGCATTTCGTTTGTCTGTCGATGTCCTCGCGGGAAAATGCCGAGGTAACAGCCTTCTTGGTTTCCGCGCCATCAACATTCATTTGGAGCACCTCGATCCCCGGTCGAAGTTGCTTCACATTGTTGATGCCTGGGCTCGCGCCAGTCCACTGTTCGAAATCGAGGCCAAGGCTTGCTACAAAGGAGAAGAGATCTTCGGTGTTTAGAAGATGTTCTCGAATCGCGGATGGAAAGCCCGCCAAGCTCCAGGGCACCCAAGCGAAGACGACGGCACCACTCTTCGGTTGGACCTTCACACAGACATCCTCCAGATGCAGTGCACCGTTCAGCCAAGACGGCATCTGTTTGAGGCTGGAGTTTGGAAAGAAAAGGCCGGCGCTTCCACCCTTGAAGCCATAACTCAATGCTGGAAGATCTTTCGAAAGATTGCCGAGCAAACTCGGAAACGGAGTTGGCGCGAGTTTCAGCACCGGAAGTTGAACCGGAGGTTCGCCCTGAGGGTTATCAACAGGGGGAGGAGAACCTGAGAACCCGAACCGTTCTTGCAGAGCCATCTCTAGCCGAGGAAAAGGCGGCTTGAGATGAACAGGGTATTCAATGAATAGATGGTCTCCCGTCGGAGAAGGGTTCGGATCGCTGGAAAACTCTTGATCTATGTAAAGCGGTGTCTTTTCTCTCTCCGACCCACCTCGACTAATACAAAGTGGCACATGAAAACTCTGAGCGAATCCAAGCAGAAAAGAATCAGCGACCGGAAGCTTAGACATTAGCTTGTAGTGCCAGACAGCCGCCGTTGGGAAGGGAGAAGTGCCCCCTAATTCGGAGGATCCACCACAGGCCATACGGAGATTTGGGGGCAAAGGAGAGCGAGGATGCGTTGAGAGACCAAAGTCGTCCCCCCAGCGTCGGAACACATTCATGGCCATACCCTTGTCGAACTGCTCCGGCGCAATGAAATCTAAGCCGCCTCTTATAGGCGCGGAGAGCATCGGACCATGCGCCATCACATTGCAACTGAACAGCCAAATGTATCGTGCGACACCGCCCGCCGAGAAATTGGTGAGGGGTACATCGTCGTTATTCCAGGTTGTCAATGACTGAGGTGTACCGTGACCGGCAAAGAAGAGTAAGTTTGCTTGCTCGATACCATTAAGGGGATCGTCGTCGAGGCCTCCTCTAATCGTTGCGGCGTCGGTAAAGAAGCGCGAATGAAAAATGTCTTTGAAATCTGTTTGGATTTCGGCCTTGTGCCAACTCTCGGGTACGCACAGACCCGCCTGTCGCTGGCACCCTTTCTGAGGCCCAGAGATACATGCAGGCGATTCACAGCAAAGAAACTCATAAGCTACGCTGTGGCCGAACACGGGGTCGCCGGGTACGGCGACAGTGCTTATTGCCGGCTCTGACGCAACCGCTCCCCTTGCTTCTGCTGAGGAGGGCTGCAGTAAGACCGTAACAATCAGTGCTGTTACAAGGCGTATTGATCTCATGGAATTTGCATCTCAATCTGAGGGCACTTTGTGCCTCCAGCGGTGGTTGAAGTCGACTGGCAGGGGAAATAATGTTTGGAGCAATCGGCGGGGGTTGGTACGTCCTGAAGCAGGGTGTAGTACCAGCGAAAGGCAGGAAGGTGTACATGGTTGTCCTTGCACCCGTCATAGTGAGGGTCGGCCAATGCTGACGGGAGGATATTCAGTACCTCAACTGTAACGATTCCACCAGGGACAATTGGCTTAGCTCTGAGGGTACGCACGCTGTCTAAGCGAATGATGACGGGATCGATCAAGCCTGTCTGGGTTACTTTTACTGATTCTGGTAACTCGGTCGAGCCCTGGCAAGCTCCTCTTGGCTCCTGCATTCCGTAGAATCGACCTGTACAATTAGCGACCTCAATCTTGTCTCCAAAGTTGAGGAGCACTCTGGCAGCGAGGTGTTTTTGCGCAAGAGCGAGTCCGAAATTCGGATCAATATATTCAGGCTTGATGGTGTCGTAAGCCTTGTAGTTGTCGGCAGATGAACCTCCCAGTAGATCGTTGAAAACCGAGCGGGAAACGATAGACTTCAGGTTTATTTGCGGAGTTTTATGGCCGGTTTCAAAACTGATATCGAGGCCGTTAATAAAAAAAATGGGCATAAGTCCACCGATGGATACTCCGTTCAGAGTAACTGAGGCGCCCTTAAAACGCAATGCCGCGATGTGTGGAGGAAAGTCCTGTGAAAACCCACTGGCAGCAGGATCTGCACACAGAGGAATTGTGTCATCGCCAAACTTTACAGTAAGAGGATCGTAGTCGGCGGCCACTAGAATAGCCCACGCGGCGGGATTGCCATCGATTGTCTGTTGCACGAACGCAATTAAGCCGTCCAGGGTTACATTGAGTGTGTATGGAGTGGAGGAGGCTGTGCGCCTCTGCTGGGCGTATGCAGGCTGGAAGAGCGAGAGGAAGGTTAGCAGGATTAGGCTAAGGGGTAGAGAGAGTCGTTTCATCGCGGAGTCCTTTCAGGATTGACCAAGGCACTATGTCTTGGACGGACGCATTCAAGGCTTTCCCCCGGTCGAGAACATTTGGAAGGCCGCCCAGGTCCGCGTGCGTTCATTCTCGGGAAGGTCCGAGTGAAGAATGTCCAGCTGAGCGGTCTTGAGTGCTTCTTCGACAGGCATACCCTTGGCGAGGCCCTGGTGAAAGTGGTCGAGGAGGCGAGCCGAGGCACCATCGGGGACATCCCAGGCGGCGGCTATGATGGCTGGGACGCCTCGGGACAGGAACGCGGCTGCGAGTCCCGTAACCTCGGAGGTGTCCTGGTAGGTCGTTAGGCCGGTGGAACAGGCTCCGAGAATGACCAAACGGAGCTTTCGCAGTGCCCGTGGGGGAAGATCTTCCGCCGTCAAGAGAGAGGATGCGGGGTCAGGCCTTGCGGTATCCGCCGGGGCCAAAACGAGGCCCCCCTGCTCGGGGAATTGGGAGTTTGTAATGCTATGGCCATCGAATTGGAGAATCTCATAGCCGTCCAGGACGGCGAGCACGCCTTCTTCAGTGGCCTGCCGATCCGTGAGGATTTCAACCTTCGGATAGTGTGCGGCGCAACTCGTGACCGCGCCGTGGGCCGCCGCGAGCCGAGGCAGGCGTGGGAACAAAGCGGTACTGAAGGCCGGATCGGAAACGAAGAGTGCTGAGCGTGGTGGCGAAAGAGCTATGGCCGGAGAGCTGCCGGTCAGCCAAGCGGCGAGGCTCGGCGAGTAGGCCAGACGGTACATCTCCAGAAGATACGGTCCGCGAGGAGTAAGGCGCAGGGCCGCGAAGGGGAGAGTGGCGATGACCTCGTCGGGAACGATGATCACGGTCCGGCCAGCAGGAAGAGCCCGGAGTGTGCCAGGAATGATGGCTCTTGCTAGGTCGTTGCAGGCTTCTTCCCGCTCGTTCGTGGCGACGCCGTGAACAAGGAGGGTGCGACAGCGCTCCACTCGCGTCCGCAATTCGGATACTGGTAAGCCGTGCTGCTCGAATTCCATCCTCCCGTCCAGAAAGGTCCAGAGTAGCAGGCGATCTTCCAGATGGCCATAACGAATCACGAGCGTTCCTGGCGGCAGGGCCGCCCTCAGCGTCTCCGCCCATCGCGCCGCCGGAAGTGCTGTCTTTCGGCCTAGGTGGGCGCGCGTCGTATCTGCAAGGATTCGGTTGCTGCTTCGCTCCAGGGTCTCAAGCGCCGCGACTTGATCATTTAGGCGGTCCAGGTCGAGGCGGATCAGATCGAGGAAGAGACCACGTGCTGCGGCCAGGAAGCGGGCACGGTCTTCCATGCTGGCGACCTCCAGCCGCTGTCGTTCCACCTCTGCGACGCCGGCGCTGAGGTCGTCCCGGGCGTCAATGAAATCGCCGCGACGAAGATAGGCCTGGGACCGCAATTGGAGCAGGTGCAGAAACTCGATTTGGTCGCCCAGAGAGCGCGCAGGGCCCGTGAAGAAGTCAATCGCTCTATTCACCGCTGCCAGCGTCATATCTGGAGTGGCGCTTCCTCCCAGAGAGGCAAGCTGGACGTCCAAGTCGACGCGCAACCGGCGCTTGCTCTCGTTCTCGGGAGGAAGGCGTGCCCAGATCTCGTTGGCGCGGGCGACGTCAGAAATAGCCTCCCCTGTCCGGTCGAGAGTGCTGAGCAGGTCGGCGCGAGCGATGAGGGTGAAGGCGAGAAGGTCGCCGCCTCCGTTCAGTCGGAAGCCAGCCTCGGCAGCCCGCATCTGTTCGGACAGGAATCCGAGAGCTGCGGCTGAGTGACCCTGCCTGCGCATAGCCTGGGCAGCCTCTTCAAAAATTGTGAAGAGCCTCTCCGGATCGCTGATGGCATGCCTCGCGGCCAGCGCCGCCAGACGCTCGCTCCATGCTTCCTGGCGTGCTCCGCCATATTCGTAACTCTTGGCGCGCAGGGACCGCAGGTAGATGACGTGCGCCTCCTCGCCGAGATGCGTGAACAGCGAGATGGCGGTGGAGTAGTGGTGATCGGCTTCCACGAACCGCGCCTGCACCATGCGGATGAGGCCGAGCATCCATTCGGCCCTTCCCTGAAGCGCCAGGAACCCGCTCTTCTCTGCCTGCTGGCGCAGGGTGTCAAGGAGTCTCTCCGCTCGGGAGAAGTCCTTGTCAAAATAGGCGCAGACGGCCTGGTCCAGCCGCACCCAGCCCACGAAGGGACTTGCGGCGATCGTGAGGGACGCCTCTGCACGAGCCAGGATCTCATGACGGCACTGCGAGTAAATCGCCTTGCCGCGGACGGCGTGAAAGTCCGCATGCCCGCGTCGAAGGAGGAGAAGGCGCGCGGGATCGTTCTGTTCGGCCCGGCCGATGGCGTCCACGGCCTGGCTCAAGAGCGGATCGCCGGTCGCGGCCGCCAGGCGGGAACCGATCTCTCTCGCTGCCTGGAGATCCTGCCTCGCCTTCGAGTCCCCGCCGAGGCCGTGAGCTGCCCACTCGCCGAGGAGCCACTCGCCCTGGCGGCGGAGCGCGAGCAGATCCGGCTGGATGGGCCGGGAGCCAGGAGGAGGCGCTTGCGCCGCCGCAGCACCGGAGGAGTGAAGCCGGGCACCCGGGAGCCGGCTCAAAGTAGCCTCAGCCTCGCGCCAGAGTGTGAGGCACTGGAGAGCGTAGGCCCGATTGAAGAGCGCAGCCTCTGACGGGAACGGCTGGTGGACCAGGGGGTCCAGAAGCTCCAATGCGGCGGCCAGGTCGTCCGTTTGTCCATCCAGGCGGGCGCGCAGAAGGAGCGCCGCGGCGAGATCGTTCTTGCGGTCCAACGAGCCGGGCTCGCGGTCTGAGGCCGCCTGGAGGAGTTGGACCAGGTGATCGCGCCCTGCCGGAGTGGGCTCGGAAAGGAGGGTCCAGAAGGCCCGGATTCGGAGGAGCGAGGCGGTGCCCGGCATGGAGCGCCCAAGTCCTTCGACGGTCCGGCCCAGCTCGATCAGCGACCGGCGTTCCCTGGCTTCGCGCACCGCGGGTTTGGCGAGGCCTTGCAGAGCTGCCGGACAGGACCCGGGTGACAAATAGGAGAGATCCTTGGCCAGAACAGGGCTCCCACTGAAATGAGGGACTGGCGCAAGACGGGAATCGATCGTCGCAAGAAGCTCGCGGTCCACAGCCTCCACCTTTGCGGCGGACCTCTGGCCGCAGGCTGCCCAGAGAGCCAGGGAGATTGTCAGGATCCAGACGCAAGGCCATCCTCTCCTCCCCTCACGACCGTGGAGTGGCCGGCGCGGCATCATAATCCAGGCGATCTCACAGGCGATCGAGCGACCCCTTCAAAGATGCCCGGACCGCGAGTGCTGCTCCAGGCCCCGCAGGAAGCCTGCCAGCTCGACGGCGTCTTCCACTCGCGGGCAGCGCTCGTGGAAGACGAAGCCGACGGTGCGCCCCGGCGCCGGCTCGTGGAAGGGGACGTACCGCACGAGCCCCGAGCAGTCGGCACCCGGCACCAGCGTCATCCGCGGCACCATGGCGCAGCCGTTGCCCGCCGCCACCAGATGCCGCAGGGTCTCCACGCTGGCCGCCTGCAGCGGGCTCAGCGCCGTCTCCGGCGTGACGCCGCAGGTCTCCAGGGTCTGCTCCCGCAGGCAGTGCCCCCGTTCCATCAACAACATCTCCCGCAGCTCGAGCTGCCCCAGGTCGATCTCCGTCATGGCGGCCAGCGAGTGGTGCGCCGGCACCGCGAGCACGAACGGCTCGCGGAAGAGCGGGATCTCGGTCAACCCCCGCTCCTCGGTCGGCAGGCAGAGGACGGCGGCGTCCAGCGAGCGCTGGCGGAGCATCTGGAGCAGCCCTTCGGTGAGCGCTTCGGTCAGCACCAGCTCCAGCTTCGGATAGTGCTCGCGCAGGCCGGCGAGGAACCGCGGCGCATAGTAGGGACCGATGGTGGGCACCAGGCCGAGACGAAATCGCCCGGTGAGCAGCGCCTTGCCGCCGGCGCTCCGCCCGATCTCCGCGATCCCTTCCAGCGCCGAGCGGATGCGCTGCACCGCGACCTGGCCGGCGGAGGTCAGGCAGACCTGCCGGGAGGTGCGATCGAACAGCCGCTCCCCCAGCACGTCCTCGACCTTCTTGACCGCGGCGCTCAGCGTCGGCTGGGTGATCGACAGGTCCTCCGCCGCCCTGCCGAAGTGCAGCCGCTCCGCCAGTGCGATCACCGCCCGCAGGTCCCGGATGGACAAGCTGTCGAGCTGATCCATAGACAAATCCGATCGCATGGATAGGTGTCCTCCGCTTGCTTTGTTCAATCTGCGCTCGTAAAGTGACCGTAGTCAAGAGTGGAGGCTGAACCAGGGTAGGGCCTGCCGGCGATGCCGGTCACCGGCGAAAGCTCTAGGTTGACTATGCGGTCTTCTGTTTGCCAGACGCCCGGGGAAACCCGGGCGCAATTTTTTCTCCCTTCTTAAGCGGCGTGCATCCTCACCCCTGACCCAGCCAGTCGAGGATGCGCTGCTGCGTCCGCGGCTGGCCGAAGAAAGTCCCTGAGCTTGAGTGGACAGGCCGAATTGTACCGCAGCCGGACCCGAGCCAGGCGGTCAGGTCAGCGCGGCCGCCTCGCGGGCGGCCGAGGAGGGGCTGCGCTTATTGCTTCGCCGCCACTTGCGCGCGCAGGCGTTCCTCCTGCTCCCGGACCTCCGCCGGTAGAGCTTCGCCGAAGTCCTCGGCCTCGAACACCTGGCGGATTTCGATCTCGGACTCGCCTTCGAAGGGATTGGGGCTGCGCTTGACCCATTCGATCGCCTCTGCGAGCGACTTCACCTGGAACATCCAGAAGCCGGCGACCAGCTCCTTGGTCTCGGCGAAGGGGCCGTCGATGACCGTCCGCTTGTCGCCCGAGAACTTGATGCGGACGCCCTTCGAGCTCGGCTGGAGCCCCTCGCCCGCGAGCATCACGCCGGCTTTCACCAGCTCTTCGTTGAAGTTCCCCATCGCCGTCATGAGCTCCGGGCTCGGCATCACGCCCGCTTCGCTGTCCTTGGTGGCCTTGACCATCACCATGAATCGCATCGTTGGTTTCTCCTTGTGGTTTCCGGTTCGGGGAGGCAGGCTCAATCCCTGTCTCTACATGGACGACGAACGAGGGGCGGCGAATTCGACACGCCGGCGAAAAATCCCTCATCACCCCGGCCCTCTTCTCCCAGCCTCCCCCCCGTCC
>JBAPYB010000326.1:0-6315 GCA_049284515.1 Thermoanaerobaculia bacterium | reverse complement strand
TCTGTAGGTAGGTTCGGTCCCGTTCGCTCATGACAGATCCTCTCGCGAGGTGGCCGACTTCGGCATCTCAGGATCATGACGCCGCCTCGCGCGCGGCGCAACGCGCCGCGATGCGGGGAGCCGCCCTACCCTAGGGGGTGGGTTCCGGTTGCGGAGGCGGCCCGGCCACCCCGGGGAGACCCCGCTCCTGCCCAGCCGGGTGGCGCGCCGGGAATCCGGCCGGTCGCATCATGGGCCAGATGGGCCAGATGGGCCAGGGAGGGAGAAAAGCTCTGCAACTCTCTCCGACGGCCATCTCGATCCACAAGGAGGTCTCCCATGAAAAGACAAGCTCGGCGAATGCGGAAATATTCACTCGGGGTCCTGGTTTGCCTTGGCCTCTTCGGTGTCTGGTTTGTCGCCTGCGCCCGGCAGGAGGCGCCGCCCAGGGCAGCTCAGAAGGCACCGCAGGCGAGCGCGGCCCCCGCAAATCGGGCGGCCGAGGAAGCTGCCATCCGTCAGGCCCTTCACCGGTATGTCGATCAAGGTGACTCGACCGGTAAGACCGGCGTGGACCTCGCTCAGATCTCCATCGACTCCGGCTATGCGCTCGTCTCCTGGATGCACGGGGAGAAGGGCGGCCAGGCGGTGCTGCGCAAGGAGGGAGGAGTCTGGAAGGTGAAGGAGTGCGGCCCCGGCTGGCTGGGGCTCCGGGGCGTCTGCAAGGAGCAGGTGCCGGTCGAGGTCGCGAAGAGGCTGCTCAATGATCTGGATCCCAACTGGCCTGGATATGAAACGTATTAGGCCCGCGCTCTGGTGCGGCCGAGGAGAGAGTCATGGTCAAGAACCCGAAGGACAGGAAAGAAGAGCGCAAATACACGGAGTGCGGCTATGGCACCTGCGGAGTGGAGCATACCGATTGCCCGAATACCTGGAAAGGCACGTGCGACCGTAGCGCGCCCCACGATGGCTCGCATCATTGCAGCGCCTGCAACTCGCTCTTCTGAGCCGTCGAGCCCGTGGGCCTTGGCGGCGGACGAGGTCGCCAGAGCCCACGGGGTGGATCCCGCCTCGGGGCTGGCTGAAGCGGAGGCGACGCGACGCCTGGCGATCGCGGGTCCCAACCAGCTCCACGAAATCCGCCGCGCGAGCGCCTGGAGGATCTTCCTCCGCCAGCTTCAAGGCCTGACGACCCTCCTCCTGGCCGTCGCAGCCGTGGCTGCGTTCGCCTTCGCCGAGTGGGTGGAAGGGGTGGCGATCGTGGCCGTCCTCGCGCTCAACTCGATCATCGGTTTCGTGACCGAGCTGAGGGCGGTCCGCTCCATCGAGGCCCTGCGCCGGCTGGGCGTCGCCCGGACCCGGGTGCGCCGCGGTGGACGGGTGCTGGAGGTCCCCGCCGAGGAGCTGGTCGCCGGGGACGTCGTCCTGATCGAGGCCGGCGACCTGGTCACCGCCGATCTCCGGCTGCTCTCGGCCTCCCGCCTGCAGAGCGATGAGTCGCAGCTCACGGGAGAGTCGCTGCCCGTGGACAAGGGGCCGGACCCCGTGCCGGAGGGGGCCGGAGTCTCCGACCGCTCGTCCCTGCTGCACAAGGGGACGCCCGTCGTCCGGGGGTCGGGAGAAGGGGTGGTGGTGGCGACGGGCATGGCGACCGAGCTCGGCCGGATCGCCACCCTGGCGGAAGAGGCCCGAGCGCAGAGGACGCCCCTCGAAGAACGGATCGAGCGCCTGGGACGCGTCCTCGCGGTGCTCGTTCTGGGGATCGCCGCCGTCACCACCGCGGTGGGAGTCCTCTCCGGGCGCGGCCTCTTCCTGATGATCGAGACGGGGATCGCCCTCGCCGTGGCCGCCATCCCCGAGGGGCTCCCGATCGTGGCCACCCTCGCCCTGGCGCAGGGAATGTGGCGGATGGCGCGGCGCCAGGCCCTGGTCAACCGCCTGCCCGCCGTCGAGACCCTGGGCGCCGTCACCCTCGTCTGCACCGACAAGACGGGCACCCTCACGGAGAATCGCATGACCCTGACCCGGCTCGCCGTGGCGTCGGGCGATCTCGCGCCGGACGCGGAGGAGCCCGCGGTGAGGGAGGCTCTCGAAGCCGGAGTCCTGTGCAGCAATGCCTCCCTCGATCCGCTCTCCGGCTCTTCCGGAGATCCGCTGGAGCTGGCTCTGCTCGAAGCCGGAAGCCGCAGCGGTCTTCACCGGGCCGAGCTTCTGGCGCAATGGCCCGAGGTGAGGGAGGACGCGTTCGATCCGTCGACGCGGATGATGGCCACGTTCCACAGGATTGACGGCGGCTTCCGGGTCGCGGTCAAGGGCGCGCCTGAGGCGGTGCTGGCGGCCAGCCTCCGGGTGCGCGGTCCAGCGGGCGCCAGCGATCTCGGCGAGGAGGATCGCCGCCAATGGCTGGAGCGCAACCACGGCCTCGCCCGGCAGGGGTTCCGCGTCCTGGGACTGGCGACGAAGGAGGCCTCCTCCCTTGACGAATTCCCCTACGAGGGCCTGACCTGGCTCGGCCTCGCGGCGCTGGAGGACCCGCCGCGGCCGGACGCCCGCGAAGCCGTGGACGCCTGCCGGCGAGCCGGCATCCGCGTCGTCATGGTGACGGGGGACCAGTTGGCCACGGCGAGGGCCGTGGCCACGGCCGTGGGACTGGAGCCGACGGAGGAGGGTGTCATCAGCGGCGCGGAGCTCCGCCTGGCGATCGCGGGCTCGCCGGAGGAGAAGCGACGGATCCTCGCGGCCAATGTCTTCGCCCGCGTCGATCCGGAGCAGAAGCTCGACCTGGTCTCTCTCCACCAGGACGCGGGCGCCGTGGTCGCCATGACGGGGGACGGCGTCAACGACGCCCCGGCCCTGCGCCAGGCGGACGTGGGTATCGCCATGGGCCACCGCGGCAGCCAGGTGGCCAAGGAAGCGGCCGACGTCGTCCTGAAAGACGACTCCTTCGCCACCCTGGTCGCGGCCGTGCGCCAGGGACGGGTGATCTTCAGCAACATCCGCCGCTTCATCTTCTATCTCCTCTCCTGCAACACCGCGGAAGTGATCGTCGTGGGAGCGGCTTCCCTGACCGTCGCGCCGCTTCCCATCCTCCCCCTCCAGCTCCTGTTCCTGAACCTCGTCACGGACGTCTTTCCCGCCCTTGCCCTGGGCCTGGGCGAGGGCGATGCCCGGGTGATGGACCGGCCGCCCAGGGATCCGGCCGAGCCCCTGCTCGCTCGCCGGCACTGGGCGGCCATCGCAGGCTACGCGGCCGTCATGGCCGGAGCCGTCTTCGGCGCCCTCGCCTGGACGTCGGGGCTCGGCATGGATGCGGCCTCCTCCGTCACCGTGACCTTCCTGACCCTGGCCTTCGCTCAGCTCTGGCACGTCTTCAACGTGCGGGCCCGGGGCTCGTCTCTGCTGGCGCGCGAAGTCGCCGGCAATCGCTACGCCTGGGGAGCCATCCTGCTGTGCGCGACGATGCTCCTGCTCGCCGTCTACGTGCCGCCGGCCGCACGGGCGCTCCGGCTCGCCGATCCGGGGGTCCGCGGCTGGGGCGTCGTGACGGTGATGAGCCTGGTGCCGCTGGCGGTTGGAACGCTCCTGCGGCGAGCGGCTCGGTGGCGACGGATATCGTTATCGTCGAACGCAGAATGCTGTCGCCCCTTCGGGGCTGAAGCAAGAACTGGGACAGTTATTCTGTGACGAGCCCAAAGAGAGGCGCCGGTGGCTTTGGCGATCGCCGCTCCCGTGCGCACGGCACCATCGCTGGCCTCTCGGCGAGCGAGGTGCCGATCACGATGGTCTTGATCGAGCTGTCGACCGCTCAGTAACGAAACACCGCCGCGAGATCACCGCCGCCGGGAATTTCGCCTCGCCCCGATCCGTAGACCATGCCGCCGTTGCGCAGGCTGAAGAGGGCGGCGGCTTCGAGGAGATCCTCGTCGCCTTCCTCCGACGCCGCGTGGACGACGACCTTGTCCAGCGGATCGAGCCGGCCCCACACGTCGGTATCGCAGGCGAGGAAGAGGGCTTCCACTCGGCCGCTACGAGCCGCCGGCAGGATTTCTGTCAGGTCGCTCGACGCCTGCCCGGTCCCGATCAGCTCGCCGTAGCGAGCCGCCTCGCGGCGGCGGCCCTCCTGGAAGGCGGGCTCGAGGAGATGCCAGGCGCGATCCCGCAACTCTTCGTCCGTCAGGTGTTCGGGATTTCCGAAGATCACCTCCTCCGCCAGGTGCGCGTAGCCGTTGAGCTCCCGGTAGATGGAAGGCAGCGGCTCGGCCCCGGCGAGCACGAGAGGTGTCCGGCGCCCAGCGAGGAGCTTGCGGGCCGCCACCTCGACCTGATGAAGAAAACGGTGCAGCTCCTCTTTGTCATCCCCTTTGCCGACGCCCGTTCCGTTATAAATGGCGGGCAGCGCTCCACGCGCGGACGATGCGGTGTGGTACTGGAGGTTCTGAGGTTCCTTCTGGTCGCCCAGCGCCGCGACGAGGCTCTTGGGGAGATCCCGGTGCTCCACCCGCCGGACCGTGCGGGCGGTGGCCTCGAGCAGCCTCACCTCGTTCTGGCTCACGGCCAGAACATGGAAGGAGTGATCGCCGGCGACGAGCGGCAGAAGGGGCTTGAGGAAGAAACGCTCACTGATGAGCCAGCGCTCCGAAACGGAGCAGGGCAGGTGGAAAGCCGCCATGAAATCAGGAGCGCGGAAGAGCGCGACTCCCTCCTCCTGTGCATTCCAAAAGGACGTATCGGCCAGCAAATCCTTCAGTGGCTTCAGGAGCGTCTTGATGGCGGTTTCGTCGAGCCCGCGCGAGAGCAGCTCCTCGTCAACCTCGCCCAGCAGGTTCTTCAAGTGGATAAGGCCCTGTTGCGTTCGCGCTCCAGGACGAGAGGCGGGGAAATAGAGCGAGAGGCACGGTCCCGGACGATCCTCCAGCAGCGATTCGATGTCGATGGGAAGCAACAGATTCATGACGTTCTCCTTTTACCTGTCAAATTGGAAACACGTAGTGCCGCTGCCGGAGAAGAAGCGGATGCGCTTGCGGGCCGGGATCAGCCGCACCGCCTCCTCCGCGCGGGCGGGCTTGGCGGCGTAGCGGACCTGCCAGTCCGGCGCATTCAGGTCATCCAGCCTGCGCGGCCGTGGCGGGCGGGATGGCGAGCTCGCGCAGGTGAGCGGTGACCGCGTCCACCTGCGCCCGCAGCCCGTCCCAATCGTGGGCGGCGACGCTCTCGCTCATCCGGCTGCCCGTCTGGCGGCAGCCGCCGAACTGCTGATAGAAGAGGCAACGGGGGCAGTAATCGATGGGCCCGTCGGCCTCTTCCCGGACCTTCTCGCAGAAGGCGTCGGTCGCGTTGATCTCGGTGAGCAGCTCCACCGGCGAAGCGTTGCCGATGGCGTCGCGGATGGTGGCCCAGTGGGCCAGCTCGCGGTCTCGTGCCTCTTCCCAGCTCATGACAATTCCTCCTCGGTCGGAATCGGGATACAAATCTCGAAGTCGTCGTGGCCTCGCTGGCTCACCGTGCGCAAATCGCAGTGCGCAAAGGGCAGTGCCAATCGGCCATAGCAAACCGGGGCGCCCGACCTGTTCTCGCCCTCCGCGAGCACGATCAGATCGCCGCCGTCGAGGGAGATCTCCAGATCCTCGGAGCCGAAGCCCTCCAGATCGGCATGGAGCACCAGCTCGCCGTTCTCCTCATGAATGTCGAAGCTCGGCAGCCAGGGCGCCGGTTGATGGCTCATCGGGTTCGTCTTCAGCTCGGACATGGCGTCATCCTCCGTTCGTTGGAGAAACCCTATCCGGCCCGGCGCCGGCCCGCGACCCCTGCCGGGGTGGGCGGCGAAGACTTGGCGGGTAGTGCGGCGGGGCTGCCCGGCGGGGTGGCAGGGACCGCATTGCGCCCCCCACTGCGCGCGCCGGGAGGTTGTGAAGCGTCTGCCTTGGGATCACGCCCGGAGGGCGGCGAGGATCTCGGCCGTCGTGGCGAGGGCGGGCGCGGAGAGGTGAGGAGAGGCCGACCTACCCGAGCGGGTGTTTTCTTATCTCTCCGCCTCGTGAGATCTCTAAAGGAAGACAGGAGGAAGAGCCATGAACGCCGTACAGGAACAGGAAGCCATCACCCCCACGGAGCGCGCCTCGGCGCCCGTCTTCGTGCTGGACTTTTCGCAGATCACGCTCGACGACCTCGACCGCGTCGGGGGGAAGAACGCTTCCCTCGGCGAGATGTTCCGCGCCCTGCGGCCCGAGGGAGTGGGCGTCCTCGACGGCTTCGCCACCACCGCCGAGGCCTATCGCCGGCTGCTCGCGACCGGGGGCCTGGGGGCCAGGTTGCGCCCGCTCTTCAGCGATCTCGACC
>JBAPYB010000325.1:0-1938 GCA_049284515.1 Thermoanaerobaculia bacterium | reverse complement strand
CTGCCGCACGGCGTACTCCTTGCGCAGCCCCTCGATGGCCAGCAGCGGCCGGGGCGCCGGCGTCAGCGTCACCTCGCCTCCGCACGCGCCCCGAGCCGCGGCACCGCCGCCAGCAGGGTACGGGTGTAGGGGTGGGCCGGAGCGCGGAACAACGCCTCGGCTGCCGCCTCCTCCACGATCTCCCCGGCCCGCATCACCGCCACCCGGTCGCAGGTTTCGGCCACCACTCCCAAGTCGTGAGTGATGAGGAGCACCGAGAGGCCGAGATCCCGCCGCAGACCCTCCAGCAGCTCCAGGATCTGGGCCTGGAGCGTCATGTCGAGCGCCGTCGTCGGCTCGTCGGCCAGCAGCAGGTCCGGCCCGCCGGCGAGGGCCATGGCGATCATCGCCCGCTGCCGTTGGCCCCCTGAGAGCTGGTGCGGGTAGTCGTCCAGCCGCCGGCGGGCGTCGGGCAGGGCCACCAGGTCGAGCAGGCGGAATACCTCGTCCCGCGCTTCCCGCCGCGATATCCGCGATATCCGCGACGCAGGGCGGTGGGCCCGTACCGCTTCGGCGATCTGGAAACCGATCGTATAGGCGGGGTTCATCGCCGTCGAGGGCTCCTGAAAGACCATGCCGATGCGTCCGCCGCGGACCCGTCGTAGCTCGCGAGGGCCCAGCGTCAAAAGGTCCACGGCGCCGCCCGGGACGTCCGGGAAGTCCGGGGCATCGAGCTCGATGCGGCCGGCCGTCACCCGGGCGCCCGCCGGCAGCAGCCCGAGGATGGCGAGCGCCGTCAGCGTCTTGCCCGAGCCGGACTCGCCCACCAGGCCGAAGATCTCACCCCGTTCCACCCGCAGCGAGACGCCGCGCACCTCCGGCCGCCAACCTCCCGCCGCCGGGAAGGCAATCGTGAGCTCCCGCACCGCAAGGAGGGACACGGCGCCGCCTCCTACCTCGCCAACCGGCGGAGCCAGGAAACCAGGGCGGCGACGCCGAAGCCCGTGGCGCCGGCCGCCGATCCTCCCGGATAGGCCTTGACGTTGGCGACGCCGGCGATGTCGAGGTGGGCCCAGCGCTCCACTCCGCCCACGAACTGCGAAAGGAAGGCGGCGGCGAGGCTGGCGCCGCCCCAGCGGCCTGCCGAGTTGCGCAGGTCGGCGTGAGTGCCCTTCATCTCTTCCAGGTACTCCGGGAAGAGCGGCAGCCGCCACAGGCGCTCGCCCTCCTGGTTGCCGGCGGCCGTCAGCTCGCCCGCCAGGCCGTCGTCGGTGGTGAACAGGCCCGCCGCGACATGCCCCAGGGCCACCACGCAGGCGCCGGTGAGGGTCGACAGCTCGACGAGGGCGTCCGGCGTCTCCTCGGCGGCCCAACCCAGGGCATCGGCGAGGATCATCCGCCCCTCGGCGTCGGTATTGGTGATCTCCACCGTCTTGCCGTTGTGGCAGCGCACGATGTCGCTCGGCCGGTAGGCCTCGTGGGAGAGCATGTTCTCCGCGAACGGCGCGTAGACGGTGAGGCGCACCGGCAGGGCCAGGTCCGCCACGGCGCGGGCCGTCGCCAGCACGGCACAGGCGCCGCACTTGTCGTACTTCATCTCGTCCATGTCGGCGGCGGGCTTGATCGAGATGCCGCCGGTGTCGAAAGTGATGCCCTTGCCCACCAGGGCGATGCGGGGGCCGCGGTCGCCCCATTGCAGCCGCACCAGCCGGGGTGGGTGGGCAGAGCCGGCGCCCACCGCCAGCAGGCCGCCCATGCCGCGTGCCGCCAGCTCTTTGGCATCCAGCACCGTGACGGCCAGGCCGCGGTCGGCGGCGAGCTCGCGGCAGCGTTCCTCCATCCAGGTGGGCGTGGCCTCGTTGGCCGGCGAGTTGGCGAGGTCGCGGGCGAAAGCCACGGCCGCGGCCACAGGACCGGCGACGGCGAGGGCGTCGCGGAAGGCGGCCTCCTCCCCGGCCG